>NZ_NGFN01000105.1 GCF_002148965.1 Streptomyces swartbergensis
GACCTGCTCCACCGCCTTCTGGGCGGCGCAGATCCGCGACCTGGCCGCCGACCACCGGGTCATCGCCTACGACCAGCGCGGCCACGGACGCAGCCCCGCGAGCCCCGCGTGCAGCACCGACACCCTCGCCGACGACCTGGAGGCCGTACTCGAAGCCACCCTCGCGCCCGGCGAACGGGCCGTGGTCGCCGGGCACTCCATGGGCGGCATGACCGTGATGGCGGCCTCCGGGAGAACCGCCTTCCGTGAGCACACCGCCGCCGTCCTGCTGTGCAGCACGGGCAGTTCACAGCTGGTCGCGGCCTCCACCGTCGTCCCCATGCGGCCCGGGCGGCTGCGGACCTGGCTGACCCGGCGGATCCTCGGCTCCCGGGCGCCGCTCGGCCCGGTCACGCCCCTGGCCCGCCGGATCCTCAAGTACGGGACGATGGGCCCCGCTTCGGCCCCGCACATGGTCGAGGCCTGCGCCCGCATCGTGCACGCCTGCCCCCGCACGGTCCGCCACACCTGGTCGCAGGTGCTGGACCTGCTCGACCTCGACCACGGTGTACGGGACCTGGACGTGCCCACGGCCGTCGTCGTCGGCACGGCGGACCGGCTCACACCGCCGGCGCAGGCCCGGGCCCTGGCCGAGGCGCTGCCGCACTGCACCGGACTGACCGAACTGCCCGGCATCGGCCACATGACGCCGGTCGAGGCGCCCGAACTGGTCACCGGGAAGATACGTGAACTCGTCCACGCACACATCCGGGTCGCATCCGAGGAGAGCGCATGAGCAGGGTGAGCCTCGAAGGCAGGGTCGCCGTGGTGACCGGGGCGGCGCGCGGCGTCGGGGAGTTGCTGGCCCGCAAGCTCTCCGCGCGCGGCGTGAAGATCGCGCTGGTCGGGCTCGAACCGGACGCGCTCAAGGAGGTCTCCGGGCGGCTGCACAGCGACAGCGACCACTGGCACGCCGACGTCACCGACCACGAGGCGATGGCCCGGGTCGCGCGGGAGGTGAAGGAGCGCTTCGGCAGGGTCGACATCGTCGTCGCCAACGCCGGTGTCGCCACGGGCGGTCCGTTCGCCGACTCCGACCCGGAGTCCTGGCGGCGGGTGATCGAGGTCAACCTGGTCGGCTCGGCGGTGACGGCCCGCGCCTTCCTGCCGCTGCTGCTGGAAAGCCGGGGCTATCTGCTCCAGATCGCGTCCCTCGCCGCGATCACCCCGGCGCCGATGATGACCGCGTACTGCGCGTCCAAGTCCGGTGTGGAGGCGTACGCGCACAGCCTGCGCGCCGAGGTCGGCCACCGGGGCGTGAAGGTCGGCGTCGGGTATCTGTCGTGGACCGACACCGACATGGTGCGCGGGGCGGACCAGGACGACGTCATGCGGGAGTTGAGGCAGCGGCTGCCCTGGCCGTCCAACAAGACGTATCCGCTGGGTCCGGCGGTGGACCGGCTCGTGGCCGGGATCGAGCGGCGCTCCAGCCATGTCTACGGGCAGTGGTGGCTGCGCGGCATGCAAGGCGTGCGCGGATATCTGCCTGGCGTCGTCGGGACGGTGGGCCAGCGGGAGATGCGGCGGTTCGCGGACCGGCTGACGGGCAGGCGCACGGGCCTCGTCGGGGCGGGCGGCGCGGCCGATGAGCAGCAGCGGACTACGCTCCGTAAGTGATCGACATGCGCAGCGTCACGGCTCGTGTGAATCTGGTCGAGCCAGATCCCCTCACCCCCAACGGGAGTGAACCCACATGGGTATGAAGGACCAGTTCCAGGAGAAGTCCGAGCAGTGGCAGAACCAGGCCAAGCAGAAGGCGGACCAGGCTCGCGAGCAGATGCAGGGCCGCGGCCGCCGGCGTGACGAGGACATGGACCCCTCGCAGCCGCAGCCGCAGCCGCAGCGCGACCGTGACCGTGACCGTGACCGCGACCGCGAGCGTGAGCGCGAGCAGGAGGACCGCTTCGACCAGGACTACGACGCCTGACGTTGCGTGCTGAAGAAGGGAAGGGGTGCCCGCGCGGGGTGCCCCTTCCTCACGTTTCTGGGCCTTCTCAGGTCCTGGTCTTCTCAGGCCCTGGGCGGCAGCTTCGGACGGGAGCGGTCCGGCACGTCGCTGTAGGTCGGCGGCGTCGCCGGCGGATTGGTCTCCAGCAGCCCGAGCGCCAGCTCCACCGCGTCGGTCAGCTGGGCATGGCGGCCCTCCGCCCAGTCCAGCGGGGTGCGCAGGACGTCGATGTCGGGGGCGACGCCCTTGTTCTCCACCGACCAGCCGTAGGCGTCGAACCAGGCCGCGTTCATCGGCACCGTGATCACCGTGCCGTCCCCCAGCTCGTGCCGGCCGGTCATGCCGACCACACCGCCCCAGGTGCGCTGCCCCACCACCGGGCCCAGCTTCAGCAGCTTGAACGCGGCGGTGATCATGTCGCCGTCGGAGGAGGTCGCCTCGTCCGCCAGGGCCACCACCGGGCCCCGCGGCGCGTTCGAGGTGTACGACACGGGCTGGGCGTCGCGGGTCAGGTCCCAGCCCAGGATCGTGCGGCTCAGCGTCTCGATGACCAGCTCGCTGATGTGGCCGCCGGCGTTGCCGCGCACGTCCACGATCAGCGCGGGCCGGGACACCTCCATGCGCAGATCGCGGTTGAACTGCGCCCAGCCCGAACCGCCCATGTCCGGGATGTGCAGATAGCCGCACCGCCCGCCGCTCAACTCCCGTACCACCGCCCGGCGTTTGGCCACCCAGTCCTGGTAGCGCAACGGCCGCTCGTCGACGAGCGGGACGACGGCGACCCGCCGGGGCGGGCCCGTGCCCTCCGCCGGCGAGAAGGTCAGCTCCACCGTCGTACCGCCCGCACCGGCCAGCAGCGGATACGGACCCGCGTCCGGATCCACCGGGCGGCCGTCGACGTGGGTCAGGATCGCCCCCTCGCGGATGCCCGTACCGGCCAGCGGGGAGCGGGCCTTGGAGTCGGAGGAGTCGCCGGGCAGGATCCGCTTGACCATCCAGCCGCCGTCCCGGCGGACGAAGTTGGCACCCAGCAGGCCCTGCCGTCGCTGGTAGTGCGGCGGGCCCTCGTTGCGCCGCGCGGCGGCGACGTACGCGTGGGACGTGCCCAGCTCGCCCAGCACCTCGCGCAGCAGATCGGCGAACTCGTCCGGGGAGGCGACCCGTTCGACCAGCGGACGGTACTGGTCCAGCACCCCGTCCCAGTCGATGCCGCACATGCCCGGCTCCCAGAAGTACGCCCGGATCAGCCGCCCGGCCTCCTCGTACGCCTGCCGCCACTCCGCCGCCGGATCGACCACGTGCAGGATGCGGCGCGCGTCGATCCACACCGTCGTGTCGGCGTCGCCGGGCTCGGTCGCGGGCACCGCGCGCAGCTCGCCCTCGTCGACGATCACCAACCGCGTGCCGTCGCCGCTGACCGCGAAGAAGTCCAGGTGCACGGCGAGTTCGGACTTCTTGGCCTTGGTGATGCCGAAGTGCTCCAGGGTCGGCCGGCCGCTGGTGTCGTCCGGGTTCGCGAACGTCTCGCCCAGCGCGCCCGAGATCGGCCAGCGCAGCCACACCAGCCCGCCGCCCGCCACCGGGTGCAGCGCCGAGTACTTGGAGGCGGCCACCGGGAAGGGCGTGACCCGGCTCTCCAGGCCCTCGACCTCGACGATCACGGCGCCGTTCTCCCCGTTCTCGTCGTCCTCCACCGGGTCCAGGCCCCCGGCGGCCGGGCGGCCCTCCGGGCTCAGTGCGAACGGGGAGGGCGTCGCGGAGGACAGCGGGACGAGATACGGGCGGCAGCCCAGGGGGAAGGACAGGTCGCCGGTGTGCACGTCGTAGACGGGGTCGAAGCCGCGCCAGGAGAGGAAGGCGAGGTAGCGGCCGTCGCGCGTGAAGACCGGGTTCTCGTCCTCGAAACGGCCGTTGGTGACGTCGACGACGAACCTGTCCTTGATCCGGGCCATCTTGATCTGCCGCAGAGTCCGCCCGATCCCCGGATGCGACCAGGTCAGCCACGCCCCGTCAGGGGAGAACGCGAGGTCGCGCACGGGCCCGTTGATCGACCGGATCAACTCGGTGACGATGCCGCCCGAGCCTGCCGGGTCGCCGCCCGCCGTGACGCCTTCCTCTGTTTCCTCCAGGCCTGCCTTCGTGCCGCCGTCCGTGCCGTTGTCCTCCGCCATACCGCCGTCCTCCGCGATACCGCCCTCCGTGCCGTCGTCCTCCGCGATACCGCCCTCCGTGCCGTCGTCCTCCGCGATACCGCCCTCCGCACCGCCGTCCTCCGCGACGTCGACAAGCAGCAGTCGCCCGTCGTGCGAGGCGACCGCCAGCCGTTCGCCCTCCGGGTCCGACACCAGCTCGCGGACCCGGCCCAGTTCGCCCGAGGCCAGCCGCCGTGGCCCGCGGTCGCCGCTCGCCCGGGGCAGGGAGGCGATCTCGATCGCGTCCTCGCCCTCCGCGTCCGTCACATACGCCACCCGCCCGCTCGCGCCGAGCATCTCCGGCATCCGCACCCGGACGCCCGGGGTGTCGGTGAGGGTGCGGGCCGGCCCGTCCCGGTGGGTGAGCCAGTACAGGCTGCCGCGTACGACGACCGCGCTGGCCCGCCCGGTCTCGTCGACCGAGATCCCGTCGACGTGCTGGGCCGCGGCCACCTGGTACGGGCGCCGCCCCGCGCGCGGCCCGCTCAGCCGTACGTCCAGCCGGCGCGGTACGGAGTCCGCGGACAGGTCGTCGACGAGCCACAGGTCGCCCGCGCACTGGTACACCACCCGCGTGCCGTCACTGGAGGCGTGCCGGGCGTAGAAGGCGTCATGGTCGGTGTGCCGGCGCAGGTCGGAGCCGTCGTAGGCGCACGAGTAGAGGTTGCCGACGCCCTCGTGGTCGGAGAGGAAGGCGATCCGGCCGCCGACGAACATGGGGGAGTGCAGATGGCCGCCGAGACCGGCCAGCAGCCGTTCGCCGTGCATCCACAGCCTGCCCGTGGCGCCGCCCCGGTAGCGCTTCCAGGCGGCCGGTTCGTGCGGCGGGGTGCCGGTGAGGAGGAGGGTCTTGCGCTCCCCGTCCAGGTCGGCGACCTGGATGTCGGCGACCGGCCCCCAGGGCAGCTTGCGGCCCGGGTCGCCGTCGAGGGAGACCTTGTAGGCCCAGGTGAAGTACGAGAAGGGCTCGCCGTGCGAGGCGACGGCCAGGATCTCGCCGTCCGGGGTCCAGCCGCACACCCGGGTGTCGGCGCTGCCCCAGTGACTCACCTGCCGGCCCGGGCCACCGTCCACCGGGGTGAGATGGACCTCGGGCACCAGGCTGCGCCAGCTCGTGTACGCGAGGTGGCGGCCGTCGGGCGAGAAGCGGGGGTGGCCCACCTTGGTGCGGTCGACGGTGAGCCGCCAGGCGCGGCCGGGGCCGTCGACCGGGGCGAGCCAGAGGTCGTCCTCGGCCACGAAGCACAGCAGGTCGTCATGGAGATGCGGCAGACGCAGATAGCTCACCTCCCCATGCTTTGCCCGGGGGCGGACCGGAGCAAGTTATGACAAACCGGTGGGCGAGCTGCCTCGTGACCCGGGACACGTACGAAACGGTTTCGTTTCCATAGCGGGCTGCGCTACATTCGTGACGTACGAAACCGTGTCGTTCGGAGCAGGAAGGTGAGCGAGATGGCTGAGGTCGCCACCGCGCGTCGCAGTCGGATCACGCCCGAGCGTGAGGCCGAGCTGTACGCGGCCGTGCTCGACCTGCTCCGCGAGGTCGGTTACGACGCCCTCACCATGGACGCCGTGGCCGCTCGCACCCGGTCCAGCAAGGCGACGCTCTACCGCCAGTGGGGCGGCAAGCCGGAGCTGGTCGCGAAGGCGATCCGGCACAACAAGCCGGGCAGCATCGCCGACATCGACACGGGATCCCTGCGGGGCGACCTCCATGCCCTCACCTCCCGTGAGGACGACTGCACCATGCAGCAGAACGCCGCGCTGATGCGCGGTCTGTTCATGGCGGTGCACAGCAACCCGGACCTCCTCCAGGCGTTCAAGGAACTGCTCATCGAGCCGGAGATGGAGGAGTTCCACCGGGTGGTGCAAAGAGCCGTCGACCGCGGTGAGGTCCAGGCCGGCCGCCCGGCGCTGGACTACATCGTGCACATGCTCGTCGGCGCCTTCGCCACGCGCACGCTGATAGACGACCAGCCACCCACGCAGGATTTCCTCATCTCGTACATCGACGCCGTGGTCCTCCCCGCCCTCGGCATTCGCGTCGACTGACGGTTTCCCCGTCGACTGACGATTCCCTGAGCTAGCCCTCCACCTGACGTCACCGCTCACGTCGTCGGGCTGATCAGCCCTGCCCAGAACCAACCCCACGACCTGACCGGGAGTACGCCCTCGTGGCCACATTCCTCTACAAAATCGGCCGAATGTCGTTTCGGCGCCGGCACTTCGTCGCCCTGATATGGGTGGCCCTGCTGACCCTCGCCGGTGTCGGCGCGGCCAGCGCCCCCGCCGCGGGCAACAGCTCGTTCTCCATCCCCGGCACCGAGGCCCAGAAGGCCTTCGACCTGCTGGAACAGCGCTTCCCCGGCACGAGCGCCGACGGCGCCACCGCACGGGTCGTCTTCAAGGCGCCGAGCGGCGAGAAGATGACCGACCCGGGTAACAAGGCGACCGTCCGGGAGACCGTCAAGGAACTCGCCGACGGCTCCGAGGTCGTCCGCGTCACCGACCCGTACCAGGCGAAGGCCGTCAGCAAGGACGGCACGGTCGCGTACGCGCAGGTGTCGTACAAGGTCTCCGGCATGGAGCTGGAGGACTCCTCCCGCGACGCCCTGGAGGACTCCGCGCAGGACGCGCGGAAGGCCGGGCTGACCGTCGAGGTCGGCGGTGACGCGCTCCAGACCGTCCCGCACACCGGCACCACCGAGATCATCGGCATCGCGGTCGCGGCGGTCGTCCTCGTCATCACCTTCGGCTCGCTGGTCGCGGCCGGTCTGCCGCTGCTGACGGCGCTCATCGGGGTGGGCATCGGCGTCTCCTCGATCACGGCGCTGGCCAGCGCGCTGGACCTGGGCTCGACGACCTCCACCCTCGCGATGATGATCGGCCTCGCGGTCGGCATCGACTACGCGCTGTTCATCGTCTCCCGCTACCGGGCCGAACTCGCCGAGGGCCGTGACCGCGAGGAGGCGGCGGGCCGGGCCGTCGGCACGGCGGGCTCCGCGGTGGTCTTCGCGGGCCTCACGGTCGTGATCGCCCTGGTGGGCCTGTCCGTGGTCAACATCCCGATGCTGACGAAGATGGGCATCGCGGCGGCGGGCACGGTGGCCGTCGCGGTGCTGATCGCACTGACCATGATCCCGGCGCTGCTCGGGTACGCGGGCCGGCGGGTGAAGCCGGCGGGGGAGCAGGGCAAGCTGCTCGGCCGGGCCAAGAAGCAGGAGAAGCAGGAGAAGCAGAAGAAGTCGGCCAAGCCGAACCTGGGCACGCGGTGGGCGAGCTTCGTCGTGCGCCGCCCGGTCGCGGTCCTGCTGCTCGGCGTCGTCGGTCTCGGCGCGGCGGCCGTCCCGGCGGCGAGCCTGGAACTGGGCCTGCCGGACGACGGCTCCCAGCCGACGTCCACCACGCAGCGCCGCGCCTACGACCTGCTCTCCGAGGGCTTCGGGCCGGGCTTCAACGGCCCGCTGATGGTCGTGGTCGACGCGAAGGGCAGCGACGACCCGAAGGCGTCCTTCACGGCGGTCGGCGACGAGATCAAGGGCCTCAAGGACGTCGTCACGGTCACGCCGCCGGCGCCCAACAAGGCCGGTGACACGGCGACGATCACCGTCATCCCGGACTCCAAGCCGTCGTCGGTCGCGACCGAGGACCTGGTCCACTCCATCCGCGACAAGGGCGCCGGGATCAAGGCCGACTCGGACGCGAACGTGCTGGTCACCGGCCAGACGGCGATGAACATCGACGTCTCCGAGAAGCTGAACGACGCCCTGATCCCCTACCTGGTGCTGGTGGTCGGCCTGGCCTTCCTCCTCCTGATCGTGGTGTTCCGCTCGATCCTGGTTCCCCTGAAGGCGGCCCTCGGCTTCCTCCTGTCGGTGATGGCGGCCCTCGGCGCCGTGGTCGCGGTCTTCCAGTGGGGCTGGCTGGCGGGCCTGATGGGCGTGGAGCAGACCGGCCCGGTCATGTCGATGATGCCGATCTTCATGGTGGGCGTGGTCTTCGGCCTGGCGATGGACTACGAGGTCTTCCTGGTGACCCGCATGCGGGAGGCCTACGTCCACGGCGAGAAGGCCGGCCAGGCGGTCGTGACGGGCTTCCGGCACGGCGCCCGGGTGGTGACCGCCGCGGCGGTCATCATGATGGCCGTCTTCGCCGGCTTCATCGGCTCGTCCGAGTCCATGGTCAAGATGATCGGCTTCGGCCTCGCGATCGCGGTCTTCTTCGACGCGTTCGTCGTCCGCATGGCCATCGTCCCGGCCGTCCTGGCCCTCCTCGGCCGCAAGGCCTGGTGGCTGCCCAGGTGGCTGGACCGGGCGCTGCCCAACGTGGACGTCGAGGGCGAGGCCCTGCGCTCGCACTCCGAGCGCAGGGATCAGGACAAGGAGCTGGTACGCGCCTGACAGCACCCCGGGAGACAGGCCGGTGAGGGCCCCGTGGGGACGGGGAGCCCTCACCGGCTTTTCTCCTGTCTCATGCGTGGGGGTGGAGGACGACCTTGGTGTAACCCTCGACGCGCTTGTCGAACTTCTCGTACGCCGTCGGCGCCTGGTCGAGAGGAAGCTCGTGCGAGACGACGAAGCTCGGCTTCGCGCGGTCCTCGATGATCAGGTCACGCAGATGGCGGTTGTACCGCTTGACGTTGCACTGACCGGTGCCCACGCGGAGCCCCTTCTCGAAGAGGCGCCCGATGGAGACCATCAGCATGCCCTGCTTCGCCTGCTCGTCCGGTCCGCCGGGGTCGCGCGGGACGTACAGGCCGGGCACGCCGAGCGCGCCCGTCGGCCGGACCGTCTCGACGAGCGAGTTCAGTACGGTCGCCGGTTCCTCGCGGTCCGCGTCCTGCGCCTGAGCCTGGTAACCGACCGCGTCGATCCCCTTGTCCGTGCCCCGGCCGTCTTCGGTCTGCTCCTTGATCTGCTCCGCCGGATTGCCCTGGGTGAAGTCGATCGGCACGGCACCGATCTCCCGCGCCTTCTCCAGCCGCTCCGCCACGCGGTCGACCACGAACACCTTGCTCGCGCCGCGCAGCATCGCGGAGTAGGCGGCCATGAGCCCGACCGGGCCGCCGCCGTAGACGGCGACGGTGTCACCGGGACGCACGTCGGCCAGTTCGTTGCCGTGGTAGCCGGTCGGGAAGATGTCGGCGAGAAGGACGAAGTCGGTCTCCTTCTCGGTGCCCTCGGGAAGCTTGAGGCAGTTGAAGTCGGCGTACGGCACGCGTACGTACTCCGCCTGCCCCCCGACGAAGGGTCCCATCGCGACGTAGCCGTAGGCGCCGCCCGCGAAGCCCGGGTTCACGGTCAGGCAGAAGCCCGTGAAGCCGGCCGTACAGTTCTTGCAGAAGCCGCATGCCACGTTGAACGGCATGACCACCCGGTCGCCGCGGCTGAGCGAGGTGACCCCCTCTCCTGCCTCCTCGACGACCCCGAGGTTCTCGTGACCGAACACGATCCCCGGTTCCGCGGCGGTACGGCCCTCGTACATGTGCAGGTCCGAGCCGCAGATGGCGGTCGAGGTGACACGGACGATCACATCGTTCGGGTGCTGGATCCGTGGGTCCTCCACTTGCTCTATCGCTACCTCGAAGGGGCCTTTGTACACGACAGCCCTCATCGTCACGCACCTCCAACTGTGCCGTGGGTCATATACCAGGCTGGTGCATGATGAGAGGATTTGCATCTACAGAGGGAAGGAACGATGGCCTTGTCAGGACGTATCGGCACATTGCTCGTATCGGTCTCCGGCCTGTCCGGCACCGTCTACCCGGAGGGGACGCGCGTCGCCATCCAGGGCACCGGAGGGTCCGTCGACGGTTTCGTCGACGGAGACTGGCTGCCGCTCGCGTGGTGGGAGTTCGCGGATGTCCGGCCGGAGGACGGCACCGGCTGAAACCACCTCGCGTGCCCCATGCACGTACCGCTAGCGTGCCCGCATGACGACGACAGCCGCCACGGACGCCGAGAACTCCGGAGTACACCCCCGATTCGCCGAGGCCCTGCGGGAGCTGGGAATCGAGGACCTCGTACGTCAGGTCCGCCGGTTCCCGGAAGCCACCCGTACCGCTTCCGAGGCCGCCGCCGCGATCGGATGTGAGCTGAGCCAGATCTGCAAGTCGCTGGTCTTCGCGGCGGACAGCGTGCCGGTGCTGGTGCTCATGGACGGGGCCTCCCGGGTCGACGTCGAGCTCGTGCGGAAGGAGCTCGGGGCGGACAGGGTCACGCGGGCCACGGCCGATGTCGTGCGGGAGACCACCGGGTACGCCATCGGCGGGGTGCCGCCCTTCGGGCACAGGACGAGGACGCGCGTGCTGGCCGACCGGTCCCTGCTCGGGCACGACGTCGTCTGGGCCGCCGCCGGGACTCCGTACACCGTGTTCCCCATGGCGCCCCACGACCTCGTCATCCACGCCGGAGGCACCCTCGTGGACGTGCGCGAGCTCTCCGCGTGACCCCCCTGGTCACCGCCGCCGTCCTGCTCGCCGCCGTCACGCACGCCAGCTGGAACGCCATCGCCCACAAGATCACCGACAAGCTGGCCGGGTTCGCGCTGATCTCGGGCGGCGGGGTGGTCATCGGGCTGGCCCTGGCGCCCTTCGTGGCGTTTCCGGCGGCCCGGGCCTGGCCGTATCTGCTCGGCTCCGCCGCCATACACATCGCCTACTACGCGCTGCTGATGAAGTCCTTCCGGCTGGGCGACTTCGGGCAGGCCTATCCTCTCGCGCGCGGCACCGCGCCTCTCGTCGTCACCGTGCTGGCCGCCGTCTTCGCGCACGAGGTGCCCGACGGGTGGGCCGCCGCCGGTATCGCCCTGTCGTGCGCGGGGCTGACCGGCGTCGCCGTGTGGGGACTGCGCGGGAGCCGGCCCGACTGGGCGGCGATCGGAGCGGCCCTGTCCACCGGGCTGACGATCGCGGTGTACACCGTCGTCGACGGCCTCGGGGTGCGCGCCTCCGGTTCCTCCCTCGGGTACATCGCCTGGCTGATGGCGGTCCAGGGGGTCGTGCTCCCCGCCTGCGCCGTGAGCCGCTGGGGGAGGGAGACCGTCGCCGTGCTCCGGCCCTTCGCCGGGATCGGGCTCATCGGGGCCGCCCTCTCCGTCACCGCCTACGCCCTCGTCCTGTGGGCCCAGACCAGGGCCGAGCTCGCACCCATCGCCGCCCTGCGCGAGTCGTCGATCATCGTGGGCGCCGCCATCGGGGCCGTGTTCTTCAAGGAGCGGTTCGGGGCGCCGAGAATCGCGGCGGCCGGGCTGCTCGTCGTCGGGATCGGGCTGATGCTGCACGCCGGATAGGCCGTGCCAGGCGGGTGCGGCCGGCCGGTGGGAGGAGCACCCTGGAACTAAGTGTTCCGGAGGTGATCGTCATGATGCACACCACAGTGGGATGGCACGTCGAGATGGAGTTCCGGGAGGACGATCAGCACACCCGGGCGGTGGCGCTGGTCCGGCTGCCCGACGGCACCGAGGTACGGGCGCACGGGCACGCGAGCCGGCACCGGACCGACGTCAACCAGCCCAGAGTCGGGGAGGAGATCGCCGGGGCCCGCGCGCTCAACGAGCTCGCCATGCGACTGCTGACCAAGGCCCACGACGAGATCGACCAGGCGTCCGGGCGGACCTCCCACCCGATTCACGTCTAGAGCCCCGGCCTCACGTCTTCCAGAGCCCCAGCCTCACGTCTGGAGCCCCAGCGCTCCCCGCACCGCCCGCACCAGCCCCTGCGCCCGCGGATCCGCCGTGACCGTCTTGCGGAAGCCGTTGGTGACATAGCCGAACGCGATCCCGCTGTCCGGGTCGGCGAAGCCGAGGGCGCCGCCGCGGCCCGGGTGGCCGAAGGAGACCGGCGTGAGGAAGGGGGAGGCGCTGCCGTGCAGCATGTAGCCGAGGCCGAAGCGGGTGCCGACCACCAGGACGCGGTCGCGGCCCGCCGACTCCTCGGCCCGGGCCAGTCGGACCGTCTCCTGCGTGAAAAGGCGTGAGGCGCCGGCTGTGTCGCCGATCAGCGCCGCGTAGAAGCGGGCCAGTCCGTCCGCCGTCGCGATGGCGTTGGTCGCGGGCAGGGCCGCCGCGCGGTAGGCCGGGTCGTTCTGGTCCGGGAACGGGGTGATCGCCGCGAAGGCCCGGCGGGTCAGGGAGGCCGGGTCCTCGTAGGCCTCGGTGACCGAGCGCTTCGGGCGGGCACGCAGGCCACCGGTCGGCTCGGGACCCTCGACCCGGCCCACGCGTCCGACCCGGCCGGCCTCCGCGTCCGGCAGGCCCAGCCAGAGGTCCAGGCCCAGCGGGCCGGCGATCTGCGAGGCGAGCCACGCGCCGGTGCCCTGTCCCGTCACGCGTCGCACCAGTTCGTCGAGCAGCCAGCCGTAGGTGAGCGCGTGGTAGCCGTGGTCGGTGCCCGGTTCCCAGGCGGGGGCCTGGGCGGCGACCGCCTCCGGACCCCGGAGCGGGTCGAGGGCCTGCTCGGGGGTGAGGGGGTGGTCGAGGACGGGGAGGCCGGCCCGGTGGTTCAGGACGTGCCGGACCAGCACCCGCTCCTTGCCCTGGGCCTTGAACTCCGGCCAGTAGTGGCCCACCGGCGCGTCCAGGTCCAGGTGCCCGCGCTGGTGCAGCAGCAGGAGTACGGCGGCGGCGACACCCTTCGTCGCCGAGCGCACGACCTGGGCGGTGCCGTGCTCCCAGGGGTCCGTGCCGTCGACGTCCTTCGTGCCGGCCCACAGGTCGACGACCCGATGCCCGTCCCGGTGGACGGCGACCGCCGCGCCCCGCTCCCCGAGCGTGGCGAAGTTCCGTGCGAACGCGTCCCTGACCGGCTCGAAGCCCTCGGCCACTGTGCCGTGCACGTCCACGTCCGTACTCCTCGTCTCGCCGACTCGCTCCCCTTTCAACCAAGCACGATCGTGACGTCGATGTTCCCGCGGGTCGCGTTCGAGTACGGGCAGACCTCGTGGGCCGCGTCCACCAGCTTGTCCGCGAGGTCCGGGTCGAGGACGGGGAGCGAGACGCTCAGGGCGACCGCGAGGCCGTAGCCGCGCTGCTCGTTGGGGCCGATGCCGACCTTCGCGGAGACCGTGGAGCCGGTCAGGTCGTAGCCCTCGCGGTTGCCGACCAGGATCAGCGCGTTGTGGAAGCAGGAGCTGTAGCCGGCCGCGAAGAGCTGTTCCGGGTTGGTGCCGTTGCCGTCGCCGCCGAGCTGCGGGGGCATCGCGACCTTGAGGTCGAGCCGGCCGTCCTGGCTGGTGACATAGCCCTCGCGGCCGCCGTGGGCGGTGGCCTCGGCCACGTACATGATCTTCGTCGGACGGGTGTCGACGGCGGCGGCGTCAGGCATGGCTGGATCCCCCAGAACAGGTGCGCACTAATACATCGCGCACAAGGTACCGGCCAGTAGGGAAGGGTGTACTCAGCAGGGGGTGATAACCGGCGGTAACGGGCGATCAGTGCGGACGGTTCGGGGCCGGCTGCGATTTCTCCGCCAGCCGCCACAGCTCTTCACGCAGACGCGCGACCTCCGTTGCGGCGAGCCCCGTCGCCGCGAGCAGGGCGTCCGGTACGCCCGCCGCGCGCTCCCGCAGCTTCTCCCCGGGCTCGGTGCAGGCGACCAGCACCGAGCGCTCGTCGTGCGCCGCGCGCTCCCGGCGGACGAGCCCCGCGCTCTCCAGCCGCTTGAGCAGCGGCGACACCGTGCCGTAGTCGAGCCGCAAGGCGGCGGCCAGCTCCTTGACCGTGGTCTCGCCGCGCTCCCACAGGACCAGCAGGACGAGGTACTGCGGGTAGGTGAGGCCGAGCTCGTCGAGGAGCGGGCGGTAGACGGACGTCACCGCGCGCTGCGCCGCGTACAGCGCGAAGCACAGCTGGTCGTCGAGCAGTAGTGAGCCCTCGGTTGCCTCGGTCTCCTCGTCCGTCACGCGCTCATTGTTACCGAACGCGGATCGAAACCGAACGGCAGCTCCAGCCGGTGGGCGCGCATCAGTGCCTCGTCGGAGAGCAGTTCGCCGGTCGGGCCGTCCGCCGCGATCACGCCCTCGCTGAGGATCAGCGAGCGCGGGCACAGCTCCAGGGCGTACGGCAGGTCGTGCGTGACCATCAGCACCGTCACGTCGAGGGAGCGCAGGATGTCGGCCAGTTCGCGGCGGGAGGCGGGGTCGAGGTTGGAGGAGGGCTCGTCGAGGACGAGGATCTCCGGTTCCATGGCGAGCACGGTCGCCACGGCCACCCGGCGGCGCTGGCCGAAGGAGAGGTGGTGCGGCGGGCGGTCCTTGAACTCCGCCATGCCGACCCGCTCCAGTGCCCGGTCCACGCGCTGCTCCAGCTCCGGCCCCTTCAGCCCGGCCGCGGCGGGCCCGAACGCCACGTCCTCCCGGACGGTCGGCATGAAGAGCTGGTCGTCCGGGTCCTGGAAGACGATGCCGACCCGGCGCCGGATCTCCGCCATGTGCTGCCTGCCGACGGGCAGCCCGGCCACCTTCACCGTGCCGGTGCCGCCGGTCAGGATGCCGTTGAGGTGGAGCACGAGGGTCGTCTTCCCGGCGCCGTTCGGGCCGAGCAGCGCGACCCGCTCGCCGCGCGCGACGCGGAAGTCGACGCCGAAGAGGGCCTGGTGCCCGTCGGGGTAGGCGAAGGCCAGACCGGCCACGTCCAGCGAAGGGGTCACATCAGTCACAGGGTCCATCCCAGCAGACACACGACGAGGGCGGCACAGGGCAGGGCGAGGGCGTACGTCCACTGCGCCCGGGACGCGGTCACCTCGTCGATGACCGGCATGGAGCCGGCGTACCCGCGGCTGACCATGGCCAGGTGCACGCGCTCGCCGCGCTCGTAGGAGCGGATGAACAGGGCGCCCGCGGACTTGGCCAGGACGCCCCAGTGCCGGACGCCCTTCGCCTCGAAGCCGCGTGACTCCCGGGCGATCCGCATGCGCCGCATCTCGTCCGTGATGACGTCGCCGTATCGGATCATGAAGGACGCGATCTGCACGAGGAGCGGCGGGAGCCTGAGCCGCTGGAGGCCGAGGAGGAGTTCGCGCAGTTCGGTGGTGGCGGCCAGCAACACCGAGGCCGCGACCCCGAGGGTGCCTTTCGCCAGCACGTTCCAGGCGCCCCACAGGCCGTTGACGCTCAGGGACACACCGAGGACGTCGACCCGCTCGCCCTCCGCCACGAACGGCATCAACACCGCGAACGCGACGAACGGCACCTCGATCAGCAGCCGCCTCAGCAGGAACCCGGCGGGTACGCGCGCGACGTACGCCACGGCCACGAGCAGCACGGCGTACAGCCCGAACGCCCACATCGCCTCCCGCGGCGTCGACACCACGACCACCACGAAGGCGAACACGGCGGCGAGCTTGGTGTGCGGCGGCAGGCCGTGCACGGGCGAGTGCCCGTGCCGGTAGAGCTTGTGCGCGTGCCCTGCTCCCATGTCAGACGCTCGTGGTGCTTGTGGCGCTCGTCGAGTCCGTCGAGTCCGTCGTGTTCGACGGGGACGTGTCGTCCGAACGGCGACGGCGTACGGCCCAGAAGACCGCGCTGCCCGCGACGACCGTGACCCCGACGCCGATGACGCCCGCCAGCCCCCCGGACAGGCGGGCGTCGTCGACGTCCTTGACGCCGTAGTCGGCGAGCGGGGAGTCGGCCACCGCGTGGTCCTCGGCCTTCTTGTCGATGCCGTGGTCGGCGGCGACCTTCTCCAGGCCGTCGGGGTCGGCGGACGCGTAGAAGCTGACGAACCCGGCCAGGACCAGGGAGGCGACCAGGCCCGCCGCCCACACCTTGCGGTGCGAGGTCCGGGCGGCCACGGGGGCGGGCTCCGGCTCGGCCTGCGGCGCGTCGACCAGTTCGCCGTTCACCCGCAGCTTGAGCTTCTGCGTGAGGCCGCGCGCCCCGTACACCAGGTCCGGGCGTACGGCGATGACCGAGCCGACGGTCAGTGCGGTGATCGCGGCCTCGCCGATGCCGATCAGGACGTGCACGCCGACCATGGCGGTGGCGACCTTGCCGATCGACACGTCGGTGGTGCCGCCGATCGCGTACATCAGCGTGAAGGCCAGGGCGGCGGCCGGCACGGAGACCAGGGCGGCGACGAAGGAGGCCACGGTGACCGACCGGCGGGTGCGGGGCAGCACCTTCACCAGACCGCGGAAGAGGGCGTAGGCGACGACCGTGGTGACGATCGCCATGTTGGTGATGTTGACGCCGAGCGCGGTCAGGCCGCCGTCCGCGAAGAGGATGCCCTGCATGAGCAGGACGACGGAGACGCACAGGACCCCTGTGTAGGGGCCGACGAGTATCGCGGCCAGGGCACCGCCGAGCAGATGGCCGCTGGTCCCCGCCGCGACGGGGAAGTTCAGCATCTGCACCGCGAAGATGAACGCCGCGACGAGTCCGGCCAGCGGTGCCGTCCGCTCTCCCCCAAGCTCTCGGCTTCGCTCGAGCAGGGAGGTGCCCCCCTGTTCCCGGCGTGCGCCGCGCAGGCTTACGGCGACGGCGCCCGCGGCGATCACACCGGTGGCGGCGGAGGTGGGCGCGTTGATGAATCCGTCAGGTACATGCACCGTTCGATGATGTGGCTTGATGCGAACGATTTGCAAGAGCGGGATGCTCGTTTTATCTCATCCGTGATATGTCCGGCCTCCGGGGGCGCGATCCGGAAAATATGCGACATTGGAGAGGGAGTGGACGCACAGTCTCCGCACAGGTGGCGCACGGTGAAAGGGCCGTCCGATGTCCGTAGTCGAGCAGTACGCGCGAGCCCACATCGTCACGGATGCGGCCGTCCCGCTGGACACGGAGCAGGAAGCGGTTCCGGTCACCCTGCGCTACGACCCCGAGCGGGACCCGGGCGCCGTGCGGATCGGGCTGCCCGGGGCCGGGGCGCGCGAGTGGACCTTCGACCGCCGGCTGCTGGAGGAGGGGCTGCGGGCCCCCACGGGCAGCGGTGAGGTCCGGGTGTGGCCGTGCGGCCGGGTGCAGGCCGTCGTGGAGTTCCACTCCGCGCAGGGGGTGTCGGTGGTGCAGTTCGAGCGGCAGGCGCTGCTGCGGTTCCTGCGGCGGACGTACATGGCCGCCGCGGAACCGGTCACTCACTGAGCTTGGAACTCGGGGCTCAGCCGCCCATCTTCAGCAGCGCCGCCACGATCGGCCCGGCCGTCTCGCCGCCGTGGCCGCCCTGCTGGACCACGCCCGCGGCCGCCAGATCGCCCCGGTAGGCGGTGAACCAGCCGTTCGGCTTCTTCTGCCCGTCGACCTCGGCGGACCCGGTCTTCGCGCCGGCGTCGCCACTCACCCCGGCCATCGCCTCCGCGGCCGTGCCGTAGTCGGCCGTGTACGACATCAGCTCACGCAGCTGGGACAGCGTGCCGGCCGACATCGTGCGCGAGGCCTTCGCGAGCTTGCGGCCGTCCACGTCCGGGGAGACCAGGTACGGCTGGTGGAAGGTGCCGGACTTGACCGTCGCCGACACCGACGCCATGTTCAGCGGGTTCATCCGGACCCCGCCCTGCCCGATCAGCGAGGCGCCCATCTGGGCCGCCGACTGCACCGGCACCGCGCCGTCGAAGGACGGCACACCGATCGCCCAGTTGTTCAGCCCCAGGCCGAAGACCTGCTGGGCCTGCTTCGTCAGGTCGTCGTTTTTGAGCTTGGGCGCCTGGCTGATGAAGGCCGTGTTGCAGGAGCGGGCGAAGCTCGCCTTGAACGTGCCGTTCTTGATCTCGAACTTGTCGTCGTTCTGGAACTTCCAGTGCCCGTACGTGAAGTACTTCGGGCACGGGTGCTTCTTGTCCGCCGAGGCCAGGCCCTTTTCCAGCAGCAGTGACGCGGTGATGACCTTCATCGTGGAGCCGGGGGCCAGGGAGCCCTGGAAGGCCGTGTTGAAGCCGGGCGAGGCGTTGGCGGCGGCCAGGATCTCGCCGGTCGAGGCCCGCACCACGGCCACCGACGACCGGGCCTTCTTCGCGACCTGCTTCTCGGCCGCCGCCTGGAGGGCCGGGTCGAGCGTGGTCTTCACCGTGCCGGGCGTGCCCTTGCTCAGCTCCAGCAGGGTCTTGTCGGACAGGTCGTCCGACTCGGCGGACTTCCCGCGCACGACCCGGAGCTCGATGCCGGCCTTGCCGCCCGCCTGCTTGCCGTACTTCTCGCGCAGCCCGTCCAGGATCGGCCCGAGCGAGGCGTACTTCTTCTTGGTCAGTTCGCCGCCGTCCCGGTCGAGCGCCTTGACCGGGGGCGTGCCCGCCTCGCCGGTGACCAGCTTGTCGCCGTCCTCCAGGTCGGGGTGGACGACCGCCGAGTGCCAGTCGACCAGCGGCTTGCCGTCGCTCGTGCGGCGGACGACGGTCAGCGCGCTGTCGTACGCCAGCGGCTTCTCGGTGTCCTTGTACGACACCGTGGCCTTGACGGAGAACGGCACCTTGTCGCCCGTGGGCGTGCCCGGGGTGAGGGTGACGTCCTTGATGCGGGCGTCCTTGGTGTAGCCGGTGAGCAGGGACTTGGCCGCGGCCGAGTCGTCGGTGGCCGCGGCGGCCTCGGTGACCTTCCCCGACTGCCAGGCGGTGAGGAAGGCCTTGGCGGTGGTGGTGACCTCGGTCGCCGACAGGGGCCCGGTCTTCACCTCGGGCTTCTGGTCGGCGGAGGCCGCCCGGCTGCCGTCGTCGGCCGACGCGCCGCCGCTGTACAGCGCGTAGGCGCCGAACCCGGCACCGCCGACGACCACGGCGATCATCCCGCCGATCACGGCGGGCCTCGTCTTCCGTCGCTCGGCGACGCGCCTTCTGTTGCCCACAGCTGTTCGTTCCTCCACGAATCCCCAGGGTCCCCGTTGCCCTCGGCTGTCCCAACGACGGCCACCACCCTAGAGTCCCGTCCGGCGGAGGTGAGATCAGCCACCTGTTCGTAGCACGGCTGCGACAATCGGCCCGGCCGCGTCGCCGCCGTGGCCGCCTTCCTCGGTCATGGCCGCCGCCGCGATGTCGTCACGGAACCCGGTGAACCAGCTGTTGGACTTGGCGTTCCCGTCGACCTCGGCGGAACCGGTCTTGGCGCCGATGTCGCCGCCGAGCCCCGCCATGGCCTCCTGGGCGGTGCCCTGGGTGGCGGTGAGCCGCATCATCTGCTTCAGCTGGGCGGCGGTGCTCGCCTTCAGGCCCTGGGCCTGGGCCAGCTGACGGTCGTCCAGCCTCGGCGAGACGAGATAGGGCTGGCGGAAGGCGCCGGTGATCGCGGTCGCGGTCACCGAGGCCATGTTCAGCGGGCTCATCTGCACCTGGCCCTGGCCGATGGCACCGGCCGCCCGGTCCGGGCCGCTGACCTCGGGGACGCTGCCGTCGAAGGAGACGATGCCGGTCTTCCAGTTGTCCTGCCCCAGCCCGAAGCGCTGCTCGGCCTCCTGGGTCAGCGAGGCGTCCGTGAGCGGCTTCTCGTCGATGAGCTTGATGAAGGCGGTGTTGCAGGACCGCATGAAGCTGTTGGCGAGAGTGGCGCTCTCGTCGGGCTTCATGCCGGTGAGGTTCTCGAACCTCTGGCTCTGCCACATGGCGCTGGGCGGGCAGGGTGCCGGGCCGTTCATCGAGGTCACGCCGTTGTCGATGAGCATCGCGGCAGTGATGATCTTCATGGTGGAGCCGGGCGCCGCCTGGCCCTCGAAGGCCGCGTTGAAGCCGTCCGTACGGTTGTTCGCCACGGCCAGCACCTCACCGGTGCTCGGCTTGACGGCCACCACCGAGGACTGGGCGAACCGCTTGACCGCCTTCTCCGCCGCCGCCTGCGCGCTCGCGCTGATCGTGGTGGCGAGCTTGCCGGGCTTGCCCTTCGCGAGGGTGAGCAGCGGGGTGTCGGGAGCGCTCCCGCCGGTGTGCCGCACGACCAGCTCGATGCCGGGGGAGCCGCCGGCCTTGTCACCGTACTTCTCGCGCAGGGCGTCCAGGACCGGGCCGAGGGAGGGGTACTGCTCCTTCGTCAGCTCGGAGCCGTCCCGGCCGACCGCCTCGATGGGCGGGCTGGCCGACCGCTCCGTGACGAGCGTGTCGTCCTTCTTCAACTCGGGGTGCACGACGGACGGCTGCCAGTCGACCAGGGGCCGTCCGGTGGTGAGACCGCGCACGACCTTCAGCTCGCTGCGGTAGCTCAGCGGCTTGGACTTCCCGTCGTAGGCCACCTTCGCCTTCACCGTGTACGGGACGGTGGTGCCGCTCGCCGCGCCGGGCGTGATCTTCACGTCGGTGATGTGCGCGTCGTCCCCGAAGGCGGTCAGCAGCTGCTCGGCGGCCGCGCCGTTGTTCGTGTACGACGCCGCCGTCGCGGCCTCGCCCTTCTCCCAGGCCGCGAAGAACTTGGCCGTGGTCTCCTCGACCTCGTCCTTGTCGGGCGGCCCCGACTTCTTCTCCGCGGCCACCCCGCTCGTGCCGCCCCCGTCTCCGCTCAGCGCGCTCATGATGTTGTAGGCCCCGTACCCGGCCCCGCCCACCATCACCGCGAACACGCCGCCTATGACTGCGGCCTTGACCCCCTTGCCCATTGGGCGGTCCCCTCCCCGTTGAGCTTCACGCGCTCCTTTGAACGCGTTCAGAAAGCTCGATTCTGGGAGCACTCTATGGGGAAGCGGTTACTACGGGGACGGGCATTTCGATTTTTGACCGAACGTGGACCAGGCCCGGACAGCGTGCTGGGGCTTCTTCGGCTAGTCGTCCCCGCCGCTCCGCGAGCGGGAACCCCCGTCCGCGCTGCGGGCCAGTTCGCTGCCGAGCAGCGTCACCTTGGCCACCCCTCGCGCCCAGCGCGGGGCGTCGCCCCGGGCCGCCCAGAAGACACAGACGCAGCCGCCGATAAGGAGCAGGACGACGACCGACAGTATGAGCACGAGCATGCTCGACCCCCCGTTTTCGTGTGATGATCCCGCCATCCTCTCAGGCAGACCAGGTGTCCAGCCCCATCCGCTAGACCCAGGTGTCCAGCCACATGCGCGCCCGCCAGTCGTCGATCGGGATGGCCGTGCCCGTGTACAGCGGCCAGAAGTAGATGAAGTTCCACGCGATCAGCAGGACGAGTACGCCCGCGCCCGTGGCGCCGACGACGCGGCGGGTGTCGGAGGAGCGGGGTGGGCCGATGATCGCGCCGAGGAGCATGGCCACCGCCAGGCACAGGAACGGCAGGAAGACGATGGCGTAGAAGAAGAAGATCGTGCGCTCCTGGTACATGAACCAGGGCAGGTAGCCGGCCGCGATGCCGCAGGCGATGGCGCCCGCGCGCCAGTCGCGGCGCAGCAGCCAGCGCCACAGGACGTAGAGGACCGCGAAGCAGGCGACCCACCACAGCAGCGGCGTGCCGAGGGCCAGGACCTCGCGGGCGCACTTCTCGCCGGCGTCGGCCGGGCAGCCGTCCTTGCCGGGCGCCGGCGACTCGTAGAAGTACGACACCGGGCGGCCCAGGACCAGCCAGCTCCACGGGTTGGACTGGTAGGTGTGCGGCGAGGACAGGCCGACGTGGAACTCGTAGACCTGGTGCTCGTAGTGCCACAGGCTGCGCAGCCAGTCGGGCAGGAAGGTCCAGCTTCCGCCCTTCCCGTCGGTCGCGGCCCAGTTGCGGAAGTAGCCGCCCGAGCCGTCCGTGGGGGAGAGGATCCAGCCGGTCCAGGACAGCACGTAGGTGACGATCGCGACCGGGACCGTGGCGACGAACGCCAGGCCCGTGTCACGCCTGAACACCGCCGAGTACGGGTGCCGCGCGCCGGCGACCCTGCGCGAGCCGACGTCCCACAGGACCGCCATCAGGCAGAACGCGGCCAGGATGTAGAGGCCGTTCCACTTCGTGGCGAAGGCCAGGCCCAGCATCAGGCCCGCCGCCCAGCGCCAGGGGCGCCATCCCAGGCGGGCCGTCTCGGCGACGTGCCGGTCGGGACGGACCCGGCCGTCGGCGTCCACCGGGAGCGCCGCGGCGAGTTTCTCGCGGGCCTTGTCCCGGTCGATCAGCAGACAGCCGAACGCCGCCAGCACGAAGAACATCAGCACGCCGTCGAGCAGCGCCGTGCGGCTCATCACGAAGTGCAGGCCGTCCACCGCCATCAGCGTGCCCGCCAGGCACCCCAGGAACGTGGAGCGGAACAGCCGGCGGCCGATCCGGCACAGCAGCAGCACGGACAGCGTGCCGAGCAGCGCCGTCATGAACCGCCAGCCGAACGGGTCGAAACCGAACAGCAGCTCGCCGAGCCCGATGACGTACTTGCCGACCGGTGGATGCACGACGTACGCCGCGTCCGTCGGGATGGTGACGTGCCCGCCGGACGAGAGGACCAGGTCGTTGGCCTTCTTGTCCCAGTTGACTTCAAAGCCCCGGTGGACGAGCGCCCACGCGTCCTTGGCGTAGTACGTCTCGTCGAATATCACCGCCTTGGGGTTGCCCAGGTTCCAGAACCGCAGCACGCCCGCCAGCAGGGTGACGAGCAGCGGGCCGATCCAGCCCGACCAGCGCACCAGCCGCCCCGCGAGCGTGTGCGGGATGCCGAGCGCGGCCCACAGGCGCGGGCCGGGCTCGGTGTACGGCGGCACCAGCCGGTCACGGCCGTCGCGGGCGTCGCTTCTTGGCTGCTGGTAGCCGAAGCGGCGCAGCCGCTGCTGCCAGGGCGGCCGCTGCTCGTGCGGCGCCTGGCCCTGCCGGGTGTCCGTGGAGGACGCGGTACTGGTCACCGCGCCATCGTAGGGAACCGTGCTGTGTGAGTCCCGTGCATGGCCGGTATGCGTCCCCGACCCGGGCCCCTGGGAGGATGGAGGGCGTGACCGGAACCCTCGTACTCGCAGGCACCCCCATCGGCGACATCGCGGACGCCCCGCCCCGGCTCGCCGAGGAACTGGCCGGAGCCGATGTCATCGCCGCCGAGGACACGCGGCGGCTGCGGCGGCTGACCCAGGCGCTCGGCGTCACGCCCAAGGGGCGGGTGGTGTCGTACTTCGAGGGCAACGAGTCCGCGCGGACGCCGGAGCTGGTGGAAGAGCTGGTGGGCGGGGCGCGGGTGCTGCTCGTCACGGACGCGGGAATGCCGTCGGTGTCCGACCCCGGCTATCGGCTGGTCGCCGCCGCCGTGGAGCGGGACGTGCGGGTCACCGCCGTGCCCGGGCCGTCCGCCGTGCTCACCGCGCTCGCGCTGTCCGGGCTGCCCGTCGACCGGTTCTGCTTCGAGGGGTTCCTGCCGCGCAAGGCCGGGGAGCGGCTGGGGCGGCTGCGGGAGGTGGCCGGGGAGCGGCGCACGCTCGTCTACTTCGAGGCCCCGCACCGGCTCGACGACACGCTCGCGGCGATGGCCGAGGTGTTCGGGGCGGAGCGGCGGGCCGCGGTGTGCCGGGAGCTGACGAAGACGTACGAGGAAGTACGGCGCGGGGGACTGGGCGAGCTGGCGGCCTGGGCCGCGGAGGGTG
>NZ_NGFN01000106.1 GCF_002148965.1 Streptomyces swartbergensis
CCCCCTCCGGTCTCCCCTGGGGCATCACCGTCCTGGCCGCGGGCCTCGCCGTGGAGACCTACACCAGCCGTACCGCCCCCACGCCCCCCGACCTCACCTTCTCCGGCGCCTCCCCGGGCGTCCTGGCGGGCTGGGCGGTGGCCGCCGCCGGCCTGGCCCTGGCCGGTCCGGGCCTGACCCATCTGTGCGGACGGCTGCTCCAGTCGGCCCGCCCCGGCGCCCTCCGGCTCCTGGCCGGCCGGATCCTCATGGCGGAGGCCGCCCGGATCGGCCGCCCCCTGGGCGTGGTCTGCTCGGTGCTGGCGGCCGCGTACGCCATGGCGCTGCTGCACGCCCCGGACGGACTGTCGCTCGGTCCGCTCACCACGCTCGGCGTGCTGCTGGTGACCGGCTGCACCGTGGGGACGCTCCTCACGGCCGCCGTCGAGGCCCGCCAGGCCCGCGCCGACACCACCGCCGCGCTGCTGCGTCTGGGCGCCCCCGCGACGATGCTGCGCGGCGCCGCCGCTCTCCGCGCGGGCGCGCTGCTCGCCCTGTTCGGCCCGCTGACCCTGACGGTCGCCGAGCTGGCGGCGCTGCCGCTGGCCCGCTGAAGCCCGCTGAAGCCCGCTGAAGAACTCGTACGAAAAAATCTCCGTACGGCGATGAGTTACGCGCCGGCCCCCGGTCTATCCCCACGTAACGACACGGACCCGATGGGAGAGACCCGGCATGTACCAGCAGATGATCTTCGTGAACCTGTCCGTCAACGACCTCGACGCCTCGAAGAAGTTCTTCACGGAGCTCGGCTACTCGATCAACGAGAAGTTCAGCGATGACACGGCCGCGTCGGTCGTGATCAGCGACACCATCGTCGTGATGGTGCTCACCAAGGAGAAGTACGCCCAGTTCACCAAGAAGGAGATCGCGGACCCGAGGAAGACCAGCGAGGTGCTCATCGCACTGAGCGCCGAAAGCCGCGAGAAGGTGGACGAACTGGTCGAGAAGGCCGTCGCGGCCGGCGGCTCGGTCTCCGGCGAGACCCAGGACCACGGCTTCATGTACAGCCGCGCCTTCGACGACCCGGACGGCCACACCTTCGAGGTCGTGTGGATGGACCCGTCGGCAGTCGAGGGCTGAGACATGGCTGTGCCAGCATGGGCGGGTGCAGACGATGCCCGCCCATGCGGCCCACCACGACGACCGTGAGATCGAGACGCTCGAGGAGTTCGACGCGACCGTCTCGGCGCGCGGCACGCTCGCCGGTCACCGTGTCCAGGCCGTCGACCTGACGGACCGTACGCGCGACCTGCTCACCACGGACACCGCGGGCGCCGTCTTCCTCGGCTGCGCGATGCGCGAGGAGGCCGCCGCGAAGGTCCGCGCGGACGGCGCCCTGGTCTTCCCGCCGGTCCCCGACCTGCCCTTCGACCCGTACCGCGGCCACGTCTACTCGCCGGACGAGCTCTTCGAGTCGCTGGCGGACGGCTACGAGGCCACGCCCGACGCCCGGGCGTACGCCTGGTTCCAGCGCACGAAGGCGGACGGGGACATCTACGCCTCCATGCTGCGCGCGGTCCACGACGACTCCGTCTCGGACGCACTCGACGAACTCCTGTCCGGCGCCCGGGTCGTGGGCGTGATGGGCGGCCACGCGATGGCCCGTGGCACACAGGAGTACGCGGGGGCGGCGCGGCTCGGCCGGGAGCTGGCCCGCGCCGGTTTCACGGTCGCCACGGGCGGCGGCCCGGGCGCGATGGAGGCCGCGAACCTCGGCGCCCACGCCGCCCCGTTCGGCGACGAGATGCTCACCGAGTCGCTCGAACTGCTCGCTAAGGCACCGCACTTCACGCCGTCGATCACCCAGTGGGCGACGGCCGCCTTCGAGATACGCACGCGCTGGCCGCAAGGCGGGCGTTCCGTGGGGATCCCGACCTGGTTCTACGGCCACGAGCCGCCGAACGCCTTCGCGTCGCACATCGCCAAGTACTTCGCCAACGCCACCCGCGAGGACGGCCTGCTGGCCCGGTCCGACGCGGGCGTGGTGTTCCTGCCCGGCGCCGCCGGCACCGTACAGGAGATCTTCGACAACGCGACGCCCAACTACTACGAGTCGCGGGGCGAGCCGACGCCCATGGTGCTCGTGAACCGCGCGCACTGGACCGAGAAGCTGCCGACGTGGCCGCTGCTGCAGTCGCTGGCCAGGGGCCGTTCGATGGAGGCGCGGATCGCGCTGGTGGAGCGGATCGAGGAGGCGCCGGAGGCGTTGAAACGTCTCGGCGGTTAATAAGCTGGCAAAGCAAGTGCTTGCAACCTGCATATGCGTTGACACTACTTATGCGGCGCTTATAGACCTGGGAGCCTCAAGGTAGTGCTGATGTTCAGTCAACACTGCCTCCACCCCCCGCATTTGCGCATCCTGTAAAGGACAAACGTGGCAGTTCTGTCCGTATCACGCCGTACGGCATCGCGCCGTACCGTCGCACGTTCCGTGCGGATCCTCGGTGTCGTCTCCGCCTCGGCCGCGCTCGCGCTCGGTGCCGCCGGCAACGCGCTCGCCTGCAACATCAACGAGTTCTCGGCCGAGGCGAAGTGCGAGGGCGACAAGGGCGTCATCACCGTCACCGACGTGGACCCCGCCGGTGTCCCGGCGACCGTCACCGTGTATCTGGAGAACAACGGCGCCGACGTGAAGAAGGTCGGCGAGCAGGTGGTCAAGGGCTCGCGCGAGGGCACCACCATCACCTTCGCCGAGGACTGGAAGCCGAACGCGGAGTACCGCATCCACGTCAAGGCCACTCCGTACGTCGACGAGGACATCAAGCCGAACCTCGTCACCCCGGCCACGGCCTGCAAGAAGGAAGAGGAGAAGCCGCCGGCGACCGAGCCGGCCACGCCGACCCCGTCGGCCTCCCCGTCGAAGCCGGCCGAGGACACCGGCACCCCGGCCGACACCCCGGCTCCGTCGCCGTCGGAGAGCGAGAGCACCACGCCGGCGGGCAACGCGCCCGCGCCCGCGGCCGGTGACTCCAACCTCGCCGAGACCGGTGCCGACTCCAACACCGGCATCATCGCCGGCATCGCGGCGGCCCTGGTCGTCGTCGGTGGCGGTGCGGTGTTCTTCGGCATGCGCCGTCGTGGGGCGGGCAACAGCGACAGCTGACGCCCGCGCATCAGCGCCCTACGGTGGCCCGTCCCCCTGGCGGGGGCGGGCCACCGCCTGTTCCCGGCCCTAGCCGAAGGTCGCCCGCTCCAGCCAGAACTCCAGCAGTTCCCGCTCCCCCAGCACCTCCAACTCCGGGGCGTCCAGCGGCAGACGGCTGTAGAACGCGAGCAGGACGGAGGTGAGCGGCCCGCGCAGGGCGACGGTGGCCTTCTCGTGGCCGCGGCGCCAGGTGACACCGTCCTCGGTGAGCTCGACGAGCCACTCGGCGTTCAGGCCGGGCCCGGTGTCGGTGACGTGCAGATGGATGCTGCGGCCCGGGCCGCGCAGTTCCCGCGTCGCGCCGTGCGGTGCCGTCCGCTGAATGAACTCGACGATCTGGAGCCATTCGTCGATCGCGTCGGCGGCCACGTCGGGCGCGACCTCGTAGGGCAGTCCGGCGGCGAGCGCGGCGTCCGCGCGGTGCACGGTGATCTCGTGCGTCATCCGGCGGGCCCAGAACCCGGAGTTGAGGATCCCCGCCCAGCTCCACACCTTCGTGTCCGGCCCGGCCTCCCGCAGCGCTGCGACGACCTGCTCGCCGCTCTCCGCCAGCCATGCGTCCAGTACGGCGGCGTCACCCCGGGTTCCTGGTCCGGCGAGACCCGGCACCCGCTCCTCGGGCACCTCCTCCTGGGCCCGGGTCCGCACGATGAACTCCACCCAGCGCAGGGCGCCGCCCATGTGCCGGGACAGGTCCTCCAGCGACCAGTCCGGGCAGGTCGGCACGGCGCCGGACAGATCGGCGCCGGACGTGACCACGGACCTCAACTGAGCGACCTGGTGGGCGATTTCGTCGCAGTAGCGTTCGTGTGCGAGTAACGTCATGACCCGCACCCTAGGCGGCAGCCGATCAGTCGAGCACCACGATTTCGGCGGCGTCGAACTCCACCCCGACCTCGTCCCCGGTCTCCGGCGCCGCCCGCAGCGCGCACGCCGCCTCCAGGCGCGGGGCGTCCTCCGGCTGGAGGTGGACGGCGACATGGGTGCCCTTGAAGGTGCGCGCGGTCACCGTGCAGCGCAGGCCCGTGCCGGCGGGCACCAGGCGCACACCGGCGGGCCGCACCAGCAGGGTCCGCGTGCCCTGCGGGGCACCCTCCGGCACCGGCACCTTGCCCCACGGCGTGTCCGCGGCCTCCGCCCCGACCGTCGCCTCGACGACATTCTGGAAGCCGAGGAAGCGTGCCACGAACGCGTCGGCCGGCCGCTGCCACACGTCAAGAGGCGTACCGGACTGGGCAATCCGCCCATCCCGCATCACCAGGACCCGGTCAGCCAGCGCGAAGGCCTCCCCCTGGTCGTGCGTCACGGCGAGCACGGTCGTGCCCAACCGGCCGAACAGCTCCCTCAGTTCGACGACCAGACGCTCCCTGAGCGACCGGTCGAGCTGCCCCAGCGGCTCGTCCAGCATCAGCAGCCGGGGGCTCGGCGCCAGGGCCCGGGCCAGCGCCACCCGCTGCTGCTCCCCGCCGGACAGCGCCGCGACGGCCCGGCGGGACGCACCCGGCAGGCCGACCAGGTCCAGCAACTCCTGGACCCGCTCGGCCTGTTGCCGCTTCGACGCCCCGTGCATACGCAGCCCGAAGGCGACATTGCCGCCCACGTCCCGCTGCGGGAACAGTTGATGGTCCTGGAACATCAGCCCGACCCCGCGCCGGTGCGCGGGCACGCCCGCCTGGTCGCGCCCGTCGAGCGACACCCGCCCGGAGTCGAGCGGTTGCAGCCCCGCCACCGCCCGCAGCAGCGTCGACTTGCCGCTGCCGCTGGGCCCGAGCACGCACACGATCTCGTGCTCGGCGACCTCCAGATCGACGGCGTCCAGCACGGCACGCCCGCCGAAACGGACCGTCGCGCCCTCCAGGGCCAGCAGCATCAGAACTCCCCGCTCCGGTCCGTGCGAAGCCTCTCCAGTACCAGCAGGGCCACGGCGCACACCACCATCAGAATCGTCGAAAGGGCCATCGCCTGGCCGTAGTTGAGCTCCCCGGGCCGCCCCAGCAGCCGCTCCACGGCCACCGGCAGCGTCGGGTTGTCGGGCCGCGCGATGAACACCGTCGCCCCGAACTCCCCGAGCGACACCGCGAAGGCGAACCCGGCCGCGATCAGCAGCGCCCGCCGCACCATCGGCAGATCCACCTCACGCCACACCCGCCAGGGCGAGGCCCCCAGCACCGAGGCCGCCTCCCGCAGCCGCACGTCCACCGCCCGCAGCACGGGCAGCATCGTCCGCACGACGAACGGCACCCCGACCAGCGCCTGCGCGAGCGGCACCAGGATCCACGAGGACCTCAGATCCAGCGGCGGCTCGTCCAGGGCGATCAGGAACCCGAAGCCCACGGTCACCGCGGACACGCCCAGCGGCAGCATCAGCAGCGCGTCGAAGCCGCGCACGAACCGCCCGGCGTCCCGGCGGGTGAGCGCGACGGAGGCGAGCCCCCCGATCACCACGGCGATGAGGGTGGCGGCGACGGCGTACGACAGGGAGTTGCCGATCGCCTCGATCGGCGCCACCAGGAACACCCCGCCGTCAACCCTGGTCAGCGCCCGGTAGTAGCCGAAGCCGGGCGCGTCCAGCGACCGCTCCACCAGCACCGCGAGCGGCAGCAGGAGCAGCACGACCACGGTGACGAGCACCCCGCCCAGCAGCGCCCACTGCCCGGTGCCGCGCGGCCGGCGCGCGGTCACGGACGGGTCCACCAGCCGCAGCGCGGTCTCCCGCCGCCGTACGGTCCAGGCGTGCAGGGCGAGGATCACGCCCACCGCGACGAACTGGATCAGCGTGAGCACGGCCGCCGTGGACAGGTCGAAGATCTCCGACGTCTGCCGGTAGATCTCCACCTCCAGGGTCGAGAAGGTGGGCCCGCCGAGGATCTGGACGACACCGAAGGAGGTGAAGGTGAACAGGAAGACCATGAGCGCGGCGGCGGCCACGGCGGGCGCGAGCGCCGGCAGGGTGACCTGCCGCCAGGCCCGCAGCGGGGACGCCCCGAGCATCCGCGCGGCCTCCTCCTGCCGCGGGTCGAGCTGCGCCCAGAGCCCGCCGACGGTCCGGACGACGACCGCGTAGTTGAAGAAGACGTGCGCGAGCAGGATCGCCCACACGCTGGTGTCCAGCCGCACCCCCCACAGCTCGTCCAGCAGCCCGCCCCGCCCGACCAGCGCCAGGAACGCCGTACCGACGACGACCGTCGGCAGCACGAACGGCACGGTCACCACCGCCCGCAGGACCTGCTTGCCGGGGAAGTCGAAGCGCGCGAAGACGTACGCGCCGGGCAGCGCGATCAGCAGGGTGAGCGCCGTCGAGACGATCGCCTGCCAGGTGGTGAACCACAGGACGTGCCGGACGTCGGACTGCGCCAGCACCTCCCCGATCCGCCCGAACTGCCAGACCCCGTCGACCTCCAGACCGCGCGCGACGATCGCGGCGACGGGGTAGGCGAAGAAGACCGCGAAGAACGCGACGGGCACGGCGATCAGCCCGAGCCGCGCCGCGCTCCCGCGCCGGTCCTTGCGGACGGCAGCTCCGGTTGCTCCGGTTACTTCAGTACGAGCGAGGTCCACGACTTGACCCACTGGTCACGGTGGTCGGCGATCTTCGCCGGGTCCATGGTCTCCGGGTCCTTCGCCTGCGGCCCGTACTTCGCGAACTCCGGCGGCACCTGGGCCCCCTCGCGCACCGGGTACACGTACATGTTGAGCGGCATGTCCTCCTGGAACCGCTCGCTGATCAGGAAGTCGAGGAACGCCTTGCCGCCCTCGGTGTTCTTCGCGTTGCTCAGCAGCCCGGCGTACTCGACCTGCCGGAAGCAGGTGCCCTGCGCGACCCCGGTCGGTGCCGCGGCGGGCTTCGGGTCGGTGTAGACGACTTCGACGGGCGGCGAGGAGGCGTACGACACGACGAGCGGCCGGTCCCCCTTGGCCTTCTTGCCGCCGGCCGAGCCGGAGAACTCCTCGTTGTAGGCCTGCTCCCAGCCGTCGACGACCTTCACGCCGTTGGCCTTGAGCTTCTTCCAGTAGTCCTGCCAGCCGTCGTCCCCGTACTTCGCGGCGGTGCCGAGCAGGAAGCCGAGGCCGGGCGAGGAGGTGGAGGCGTTCTCGGTGACCAGGAGGTTCTTGTACTGGGGCTTGACCAGGTCGTCGAAGCTGCGCGGCGGGTCGAGCTTGTGATCGGCGAAGTACTTCTTGTCGTAGTTGACGCAGATGTCACCGGTGTCGACCGGCGTGACCCGGTGCTTGTCCTGGTCGGCCCGGTACTCCGGTGCGATCCGGTCCGAGCCCTTCGCCTCGTACGGCTGGAACAGGCCGTTGTCGAGGGCGCGGGACAGCAGCGTGTTGTCGACGCCGAAGAAGACGTCGCCCTGCGGGTTGTCCTTGGTCAGGATGGCCTTGTTCACGGCCTGCCCGGCGTCGCCGTCCTCCAGGACGTTCACCTTGTAGCCGGACTGCTTCTCGAACGCCGCGATGACGCCCTTCGAGGCCGCCCACGAGTTGTGGCTGACGAGGGTCACGGTCTTGGAGTCGCCGGACCCCTGGCCGCCGTCGGACGACCCGCACGCGGCGAGCGTGCCGGCCATGCCGAGCCCGACGGCCACCGCCGTCAGCCGCTTGATGTTGTTGCCCACTGGATTCCTCCTGGAGTGACCAGGAGAAGACGCGGCCCTGCCCGGGACGTGTGAGGGGTCCCGGGCAGGGCGCAACAGCTCGAGTGATGACCGATCTCCCTACCCAGAATGACCTGGGCCAGGTTCGGAGGGTCTGCGGCCGTGTGCCGCACTCTCAGCGCTGTGGCGCTCCCCTGTCGGAATATGAAGATGTCGGACTATGAAGGTGTCGGGATATGTGGTTGTGCTTACGCCGGTCAGACTACCGTTCGGTGGCCGCGAGCTGACCACACGCCCCGTCGATCTCCTGACCACGGGTGTCCCGGATCGTCACCGGCACACCATGGGCCGCGATCGCCTCCACGAACGCCTTCTCGTCCTCGGGCCGCGAGGCGGTCCACTTGGAGCCGGGCGTCGGGTTGAGCGGGATCAGGTTCACATGCACGGGCCTGCCCTTGAGCATCCGCCCGAGCCGGTCACCGCGCCAGGCCTGATCGTTGATGTCCCGGATCAGCGCGTACTCGATGGACAGCCGACGCCCGGACTTGGCGCTGTACTCGAAGCCGGCGTCCAGCACCTCCCGGACCTTCCACCGCGTGTTCACGGGCACGAGCGTGTCGCGCAACTCGTCGTCGGGGGCGTGCAGCGAGATCGCGAGGCGGCACTTGAGGCCCTCGTCGGCGAACCGGTGGATGGCCGGGACGAGCCCGACCGTCGAGACGGTGATCCCGCGCTGCGACAGCCCCAGCCCGTCGGGCTCGGGGTCGGTGAGCCGCCGGATGGAGCCAAGGACCCGGTTGTAGTTGGCGAGCGGCTCCCCCATGCCCATGAACACGATGTTGCTGAGCCGCGCCGGGCCACCGGGGACGTCCCCGTCCCGCAGGGCCCGCATACCGTCCACGATCTGGTGCACGATCTCGGCGGTGGACAGATTCCGGTCGAGCCCCGCCTGCCCGGTCGCGCAGAACGGGCAGTTCATCCCGCACCCGGCCTGCGAGCTGATGCACATGGTCACCCGGTCCGGGTAGCGCATCAGCACGGACTCGACGAGCGTCCCGTCGAACAGCCGCCACAGCGTCTTGCGCGTGGTGCCCTGATCGGTCGACAGATGCCGCACGACGGTCATCAGCTCGGGCAGCAGCGCCTCCTGGAGCCGCCCGCGGGAGCCGGCCGGGATATCGGTCCACTGCTCCGGATCGGGCGCGTACCGCGCGAAGTAGTGCTGCGAGAGCTGCTTGGCACGAAACGGCTTCTCCCCGACAGCGGCAACGGCCTCCTTGCGCTCGGCAGGAGTGAGGTCGGCGAGATGCCGCGGCGGCTTCTTGGCTCCGCGGGGGGCGACGAAAGTGAGTTCTCCGGGCTTAGGCATGGCTGTACCAGTGTCGCAGATCGATTCCTATGACCTGCGACCGTCGGGTACACGGTGCCTTCCGGGGTCCGCTCCGACGCCCTACTCCCCCGTGTGCTCCAGCCGGTCCTTGAGGATCTGCTCGTTGCGCGGCAGTTCCTTGCGGACCTGGGGGCGTACGACGAGCGGGACGAGGACCTTGCCGACGCCGTGGCCCTCGAAGTCGACCTCGATCGTCACGTGGGAGCGCCGCCCCTCGTCGAACGGCTCGACCTCGCCGTGCACCCGCGCCCGGACGGGTCCGTCGACACCCCGCATGCCCCAGCTGTGCGGCGGGTCGTATTCCGTGACCTCCATGGTCATCGGCATGACCCGGCGGCCGACGTGCCGGGTGACCCGCATCCGGGAGCCGACGCCGACCGGCCCTTCGTCGAGGCGTTCCGCGGACACGGCGCTCAGCTGCCACTCCGGGATCCGCTGGGCGTCCGTGACGTAGTCGTAGACGTCCTCGGGACGCCGGTCGACGTCGATGGTCTGTCGAATACTGGACATGATGTCCCCCTTTGCGACGTACACCTGAATCGTCCCACTTGGTGACGCCGCAGGCACCTCCGCACAACGACGGCGAGCCCCCGCCGGTCATCGGACGGGAGCTCGCCGTACAAGCCGCAAAGGCCGTAAAGGTGGTGGAAGCCGTATCGCCTCAGCCGGACCCGACGAAGAGCACGAGCAACAGCCACACCACAGGAGCCGTGGGCAACAGCGAGTCCAGCCGGTCCATGATGCCGCCATGCCCGGGCAGCAGCGTGCCCATGTCCTTGATGCCGAGGTCCCGCTTGATCATGGACTCGCCGAGGTCGCCGAGCGTGGCGCTGACCGCGACCGCGAGGCCGAGCAGCAGTCCCTGCCACCAGGCACCGCCGTCGATGAGGAACTCCAGGCACAGCGCGCCCACCACCATGGCGAAGGCGACCGCGCCGAGCAGACCCTCGCGGGTCTTGCCGGGACTGATGCGCGGGGCGAGCTTGTGACGGCCGAAGCGCCAGCCGACCGCGTAGGCACCGGTGTCGCTGACGACCGTGAGCAGCAGGAACGTGAGCACCCGCTGCGGCCCGTCGTCCGCCGTCAGCATCATCGCGACGAAGGTCGCCAGGAACGGCACGTAGAACACCGCGAAGACGCCCGCCGTGACGTCCCTGAGGTAGTTCTCCGGCGGCTCGGTCATGCGCCACACCAGCACGGCCAGTGCCGTGAGCGCCATGGCGACCCAGGCGCCCTCGGCTCCCCGGACGTACCCGGAGACGACCATGGCGGCACCGCCGAGCGCGAGCGGCACGAGGGGCGCCCGGATGCCCTTGCGTTCGTCCAGCCGCTTGGTCAGCTCCCACAGGCCCACCACGACGGCGACCGCGATCACGCCGACGAAGACGGCCTTGACGACGAACAGCGACGCGACGATCACCGCGCCCAGCCCGACCCCGACCCCTATCGCGGCACTCAGGTCGCGACCCGCGCTCTTCTTCTGCGGCTTGGGTGCCGGCTCTGCGGCGTCGGGCATGGGCTCCGGATTCGTCTCGTTCCGGACTGGGGAGCCGCTCAGCCGAGCGGCCCCCCGGTCGTCATCCTGGTCCCCGCCGTATGCGGCTACGTCGGGCACGATGGGCATGGGGCGAGTCTGAGGCGCTTCATGCGCATCGTATGCGGGACCCGCCGGAGCGGCCCCCTGGACGTGCCCATGGCCAGGGCTGTGGACGTGCCTATGGCCAGGGCTGTGGGCGTGCCCCTGACCATGCCCTTGGTCGGTGGGCCCCCAGTACCCGGCCTGCGGCGGCGCCCCCCAGGAAGAGTCGTTCATCAGACCTCGAGCAGCTCCGCTTCCTTGTGCTTCAGGAGCTCGTCCACCTGCGCCACGTACTTGTGGGTGGTGTCGTCGAGATCCTTCTCCGCACGGCGGCCCTCGTCCTCGCCGATCTCGCCGTCCTTGATCAGCTTGTCGATGGCGTCCTTGGCCTTGCGGCGCACGGAGCGGATGGAGACCTTGGCGTCCTCACCCTTGCTCTTGGCGACCTTGATGTACTCGCGGCGGCGCTCCTCGGTCAGCTCGGGGAACACCACCCGGATGATGTTGCCGTCGTTGCTCGGGTTGACGCCCAGGTCCGAGTCGCGGATCGCCTGCTCGATGTTGCGCAGCGCGCTCTTGTCGAACGGGGTCACCACGGCCATGCGCGGCTCGGGCACCGAGAACGAGGCCAGCTGGTTGATCGGGGTCGGCGCGCCGTAGTAGTCGGCCACGATCTTGTTGAACATCGCCGGGTGCGCACGGCCGGTGCGGATCGCGGCGAAGTCCTCCTTGGCGACCACGACGGCCTTCTCCATCTTCTCCTCGGCCTCGAGGAGGGTCTCTTCGATCACCACTTGCTCCTGCGTGTCTTGAGTAGGCCCGGCTGCGGTTCCATGTGGGGCGGCGGCCGGCTGCGTCGCGTCTTCTTCCTGCACGGTTCCCGACCGGCAGGACATTGTCCATCCCCCGGCCCGGCTCCGTCCCGTCCGTCCCCCGGACGGGGTTGTTCTCGGGGCTCAGTCCCGGCTGCCGGGGTCCCCCACCAGCGTGCCGATCTTCTCACCCTTGACGGCGCGTCCGATGTTGCCCTCCGCCAGCAGCTCGAAGACCACGATCGGGAGCTTGTTGTCGCGGCACAGCGTCACGGCCGTGGCGTCGGCGACCTTCAGATCGCGGGTGATGACCTCGCCGTAGCCGAGGTGGTCGAACTTCACGGCGTCGGGGTTGGTCTTCGGGTCGGAGTCGTAGACCCCGTCCACACCGTTCTTACCCATCAGCAGCGCCTCGGCGTCGATCTCCAGGGCGCGCTGGGCGGCGGTGGTGTCGGTGGAGAAGTACGGCATGCCCATACCGGCGCCGAAGATGACCACACGGCCCTTCTCCAGGTGCCGTACGGCGCGCAGCGGGATGTACGGCTCGGCGACCTGGCCCATGGTGATGGCGGTCTGCACCCGGCAGTCCACCCCCACCTTCTCCAGGAAGTCCTGGAGGGCCAGGCAGTTCATGACCGTGCCGAGCATGCCCATGTAGTCGGAGCGGGCCCGGTCCATGCCGCGCTGCTGGAGCTCGGCACCGCGGAAGAAGTTGCCGCCGCCGATGACGACCGCGATCTGCGCACCGTCGCGCACGACGGCCGCGATCTCGCGGGCGATCTTGTGCACCACGTCGGGGTCGACGCCCAGGCCGCCACCGCCGGAGAAGGCCTCTCCGGACAGCTTCAGCAGAAACCGGCCGCGTACTTTGCCGTCGTCGCTCTTCTGGGCCTTGGTGGTCATGGGGGATCCCGCCTCTTTCACGTGTTGCACATACGAAGAAGGCCATTGCCGGTGGGGCGTGGTTCGCATCCCATACGGCAATGGCCTCCTCGTCAGATCTGCTGTCGTCCGCCACCCATGTGACGGCGTACACGGACGACTGCTGCCGACCCTATCGGGGTCGGGCGTCGATCGCGGTACGGACTCAGATGCCGACCTTGATGCGCGCGAAGCGCTTCAGGGTGACACCGGCCTCGTCCAGGACCTTCTGGACGGACTTCTTGTTGTCGAGCGCGTAGGGCTGGCCGAGCAGCGTGGCGTCCTTGAAGAAGCCGTTGAGGCGACCCTCGACGATCTTCGGCAGGGCGGCCTCGGGCTTGCCCTCGGCGCGGGTGGTCTCCTCGGCGACGCGGCGCTCGGACTCGACGACCTCGGCCGGGACGTCCTCCTTGGAGAGGTACTTCGGCGCGAAGGCGGCGATGTGCTGGGCGACGCCCTTGGCGATCTCGGCGTTCGGCTTGTCCAGCTCGACGAGGACACCGATCTGCGGGGGCAGGTCGGGCATCGTGCGGTGCATGTACGCCGTCACGTAGCCGTCGGCGAACTGCGCGAAGCGGTCCAGGACGATCTTCTCGCCCAGGTTGGCGTTGGCCTCGTCCACGAACGCCTGGACGGTCTTGCCGGGCTCGATCTCGGAGGCGAGCAGGGCCTCGATGTCGGCCGGGGAGGTCTTGGCGACGTGCTCGGCGATGGCGGTGGCCACGCCCTGGAACTTGTCACCCTTGGCGACGAAGTCCGTCTCGCACTTCAGCTCGACGAGGACACCGGAGGAGTTGTCGTCGGCGATGATCGAGACGACGGCACCGTTCTCGGCGGAACGGCCCTCGCGCTTGGCGACGCCCTTCTGGCCCTTGATGCGGAGCGCCTCGACGGCCTTCTCGACGTTGCCCTCGGCCTCGTCCAGCGCCTTCTTGCAGTCCATCATGCCGGCGCCCGTGAGCTCACGGAGCTTCTTGACGTCGGCGGCGGTGTAGTTCGCCATGAGTCTGTGAATCTCTCTCGAAGTCTGGAAGATCGAAGATCTGCGGATGTGCCCCATGAAGCCGGGGGACGCTGTCCTTCCGCTGACCTACGGGTGAACGGCGGGAGCGGACTTCACCGCGCCGAAGGCGCTGGTGATGCAGTACCGCTCCCGCCGTCAACTCGGACTGACGGGTCAGGCCTGCTCGGCCTCGGCGGCCTTCTCGCCCTCGGCAGGCTTCTCGGCCTCGGCCTCGGCGGGGGCGGCCTCAGCAGCCGGAGCGGCCTCGGCAGCCTCGGCGGCCGGAGCGGCCTCAGCAGCCGGGGCGGCCTCGGCGGCGGGGGCAGCCTCGTCGGCCTTCTTCTCGCCCTCGAGCAGGTCGCGCTCCCACTCGGCGAGCGGCTCGCCCGCGGCCTTCTCGCCCTTGCCCTCGGTGGCGACACCGCTGCGGGAGATGAGGCCCTCGGCGACGGCGTCGGCGATGACGCGGGTGAGCAGGGTGACGGAGCGGATCGCGTCGTCGTTGCCCGGGATCTTGTAGTCGACCTCGTCGGGGTCGCAGTTGGTGTCGAGGATCGCGACGACCGGAATGTTCAGCTTCCGGGCCTCACCAACGGCGATGTGCTCCTTCTTGGTGTCCACGATCCAGACGGCGCTGGGAACCTTGGACATCTCGCGGATACCGCCGAGGGTCTTCTCCAGCTTGGCCTTCTCGCGCGAGAGCACGAGAAGCTCCTTCTTGGTCAGACCGGACGCGGCGACGTCCTCGAAGTCGATCTGCTCGAGCTCCTTGAGGCGCTGCAGACGCTTGTAGACGGTCGAGAAGTTGGTGAGCATGCCGCCCAGCCAGCGCTGGTTGACGTAGGGCATGCCGACGCGGGTGGCCTGCTCGGCGATGGCCTCCTGCGCCTGCTTCTTCGTGCCGACGAACATGACCGTGCCGCCGTGGGCGACGGTCTCCTTGACGAACTCGTAGGCGCGGTCGATGTACGACAGCGACTGGAGCAGGTCGATGATGTAGATGCCGTTGCGCTCCGTGAAGATGAAGCGCTTCATCTTCGGGTTCCAACGACGGGTCTGGTGACCGAAGTGGACGCCGCTCTCCAGCAGCTCCCGCATCGTGACGACGGCCATGGCCGTATCTCCTTGTGCTTCTCGGTTGTGCCGCGGATGCCGGACGGCTTCCGCGCCTGACGCCCGCTGCGCGCCGTGCCACGAGGGACCGAGGGGCGCTGATACGGCCCGTTGCCGGGGTGCGTATCGGGGCGTGCGAAGTCGACCCGGTGACCCGGATCGCCACCAGAAGTGTACGGGACCCGCGGGGCACCGGGTGACGCCGTTGTCCACAACGGGACGGCGGTCCACAGCCACGGCCGGTGACGGGCAGCGGTCCGGGACGCTTTCGGCATGCGAGCTAAGCGATGTGTGCCCGTTTGTACGCGCCTGGTCATGGTGCTGGTCACGACGACGGCCGTCCTGCTGGCCCCTCCGCCACCCCTGTTCGCGGCGGGCGCACCCCTCGCGGACGTCACCGTGCCGGCGGTCGGCCGCACCTGGCCGGTCGGCTCACACCCCCGGGTCCTGCGCGGCTGGGAACCCCCGGCGACGGCCTACGGCCCGGGTCACCGAGGCATCGACCTGGCGGCAACCCCGGGGACGCCGGTACGGGCGGTGGCCGCGGGCCGGGTCTCCTTCGCGGGCCGGGTGGCCGGCAAGGGGGTCGTCTCGGTGGAGCTGACAGGGACGGACGAACCACCGCTGCGCACGACGTACGAGCCGGTGACGGCGGCGGTGGAGGAGGGCGAGGAGGTGGAACCGGGCGAGGTGATCGGCACGGTGGACACGACGGGCTCGCACTGCGCGGTTACGTGCGTGCACTGGGGCCTCCGGCGGGACGACACGTACCTGAACCCGCTGTCGCTCCTGCCCCCGTGGCTCCTGCACAGGGGCCCGTCAAGACTCCTGCCGGTGTACTGACCCAGCTGCGGGCAGTCGTGCCGCTGGGGGCGATGGGGTCCCCCTGCTCGAGCGAAGGCGAGAGCTTGGGGAAGGTGGGCGCAGCGGCACCCCGCTCCGCCGGGCCGCGCACCCACCCGACCCCAGCACCAACGCAGCTCAGCCCCGCACACCCCGCAAGGCCATGGACACCGCGGCATCGGCAATCGACCCCGGCTCTTCCGCAGCCCCCAGCTCGATCCGCCGCACCGCCGCGTCCACAACCCCCTGCAACAACATCGCAGCCAGCCGAGGCTGCTCATGCCCCAGCTCACCCAGCGCCTCGACGATCATCGCGACCAGCCCGCCATGGGCCGCCCGGATCTTCTCGCGGGCCCCGGCGTCCAGCTCACTCGCCGAGATCGCCACCACGGCCCGATGCCGCCGGTCCCCCACCAGCTCCAGCTGCTGCCGGACATACGCCTCGACCTTGGCCTCGGCCGTGTCCGCCCGCTCCATCGCCGCCGACACTTCCGCCACCCAGAGGGGAAAGTCGACCTCGCACAGCTCCTCGACCACGGCCGCCCGTGACCGGAAGTACTCGTAGACGGACGAGCGCGCGAGCCCCGTCCGCTCGGCGAGGGCCGGGAAGGTCAACGCCTCCGTACCGCCCTCGGACAACAAGGAACGAGCCGCGTCCAGCAGGGCGGCTCGCTGCATCGACCGGTGCTCGGCCACGGAGGCCGCTCGAATCCTTGGCACGTCAACCACTCTACGGACGCCCCAGGCCGCGCGGGAGAGGCTCCCGCCGTCCCGTCGTCTTCCGGCCAGGTCAGCGGCCGAAGCTCGCCAGTTTCGCTCTCAGCTGGAGCACCGACTTGGTGTGGATCTGGCTGACCCGGCTCTCGGTCACCCCCAGCACGTTCCCGATCTCGGCCAGGGTGAGCCCTTCGTAGTAGTACAGCGTGACCACGGTCTTCTCCCGCTCGGGCAGCGTGTTGATCGCCCGTGCGAGGAACCTGCGGAGCTCCCGGTCCTCGGCGACCTCCACGGGGTTGTCGGCGGCGGTGTCCTCCAGCGTGTCCATGACGCTCAGCCCGTCGCCGCCCTCGCCCCCGCCGTGCAGCAGCTCCTCCAGTGCCACCACGTTGGCCAGCGACAACTGGCTGAACACCGCGTGGAGTTCCTCCACCGCGATGCCCATCTCGCCGGCCACCTCGCCCTCCGTCGGCGTCCGCCGCAGCCGCGCCTCCAGCGTGGCGTAGGCGCGCTCCACGTTGCGCGCCTTCTGCCGGACCGACCGGGGGATCCAGTCCAGGGCGCGCAGCTCGTCGATCATCGCGCCCCGGATCCGGGTGATCGCGTACGTCTCGAACTTGATCTCGCGGTCGATGTCGAACTTCTCGATCGCGTCGATCAGCCCGAACACCCCGGACGAGACGAAGTCCGCCTGCTCCACGTTGGACGGCAGGCCCACGCTGACCCGGCCGGCGACGTACTTCACGAGCGGTGAGTAGTGCAGGATCAGCTGTTCCCGCAGCCGCTCGTCCCCCGTCGCCTTGTACGACCGCCACAGCTCGTCGAGTGTCGAGGGAGCGGGCGGCCGCACGTCGCCACCGTCACGGGCGGCTGGGGGGATCGCCGCCCGGTCGGACCCGGAGGTGTGCTGGGGCATTCGTCGCCTTGTGCCGTTCTGCTGCGGAGTGGTTCTGCTGGGGTGGGCTGTCTGTCTGATGTCGAGTTGCCTGTCCGTGTCGGGATCCTCGTGAGCGTAGCGTGACTGCGGTGTCGCGGTGTGCGAAGGACGGAGGGCAAGGCGAACGCAGATACGTTCCGAATGGCGTCCCAACGGGTCGGCCGGCTTGCTCCGTGTGATCACCTGAGAACCCCAACTGGGCGCATTTCCAAGGGATGTCGGGGTTCCCCCGGACGGCCGAACGGACGCGGTCAGCATGGTCCGGGACCACCGCGGACCGACATCACCGCCTGGCGTGTCAACTTCCAGCCATCGCCGTGTCGTTCGACGTAACCGAGTGCTCGGAGTTCGTACAGTCTGGCGATCGCGTCGTCCTGTGTCGTCTGTGCGCGGCGCGCGATCTCGTCCGGCCGGGCCACCCGGCCGCCCGGCAGCGCGGCGAGCACCTGCCGGCTGGCCGGTTCCAGCAGGTCCCGGGGCAGGACCGGGCCGCGCCGGTCGGGGGCCAGCTGTCCGATGTCGCCGACCAGTTCGACGACGTCCGCGGCGTCGGTGACCAGGGCCGCCTCCCCGCGCAGCAGCTCGTGCACCCCGGCGGACAGCCCGCTGGTGGCCGGGCCCGGTACGCCCATGGTGTGCCGGCCGAGGCGCTGTGCCGCCCGTGCCGTGACCAGGGAGCCGCTGCGGTGGGCGGCCTCGACGACCACGGTGCCGCGGGTGAGGGCCGCGTTCTTTCGGGGAACGGCCACCGTGGTGTGACGTTGCTCTGACTCCCCTCGTTGAACCTCGCGGCTTCGATCTGTGGGGGTGTGGCTCTGTGGCGGATCGTTGCATTCGCTTCAGCGCAAGGGGTACACATGCGGGCCTTCCCCGTGAAGATGCCGTCCGGGCTTCGCTACTGGACGGTGGTCGACGACGACTTCCACGTAGTTCCGATCGTGGACCAATGGCTCCGTCACCTTCTGTTCGGTAGGTCCCGGGCCGAATTGACGACGTACGCGTACGCGATCTCCGCCGCCCTCTACCTTCGGTGGTGCCTCAAGACCGGCCGGGACTGGAGGGTGGCGGCCCGGGATCTCGGCCTGTTCGTGGTGTGGTTGAGGCACACGAAGTCGACGGACGGCGACGCCCTCCTGCTGGGGCCGGGAGCCAAGCCGGCCCGAGGTGACCGGCGGATCAACAGGGTCCTGTCGGCGGTGCGGGGCCTGCTGACCTTCGCCGTGTCGGTCGGTGAAGCACCGTCGACCGTGCTCGGGCAGATCTACGAGATCGCGGACGGGCGGGATCTCCCCGAGGAACTCCAGGGCGAGAACGGTCTCGCGATGCGCATCGGGGTTCAGCACCGGTTGCAGGAGCCCGAGACGGCGGTCGACAGGGCCACTGACGCCGAGGTCGTCGCGCTTTTCAAGGCATGCCGAAACGCCCGCGACCGGCTCATCGTGCTGCTGCTGGCCCGCGTCGGGCTCCGCCGGGGCCAGGCCGCTGGCCTGCACCGGTGCGACTGCCATCTGCTGATGGACTCGCGGGCACTCGGCTGCGACGTCCCCGGCCCCCACATCCACGTGATCCGCCGGCGGAACCCCAACCAGGCATGGTCGAAGTCGCGGAAGTCGTGGGTCCAGCCGGTCGACTTCCTCGTGGTTCAGGCTTACGACCAGTACATCGACGAGCGTCACGAACGACTCGGCACGGGCGGCAGCGACCTTCTGCTCGTGAACGAGTTCCGCGAGCCTCTCGGGGCGCCGATGCCGCCCGGCGCGATCAACGAGCTCCTGGAGGAACTCGGACGCAGGGCCGACCTGGACAGGCCGGTCGCTCCCCATATGCTGCGGCACACCATGGCGGGCAACGCGGCCGACGCCGGCGCGACCGAGGACGAACTCCAGGCCCTGCTGGGCCACAAGCACCCGAGCTCGCAGCGTCCCTATCGCCACCCCTCCCACGATCGGCTGCGGGAAGCAGTCAGGCGAGTGCCGTCGCCGCGGTCCCTCGTCCACCGGGACGGCGACCAGTGATCCAGGCACCCCTCCTTACGCCTGAGCTTCCGGCGGACCCGCGGGAAGCCCAGCTGGTCGACGCACTGGAGCCGTCGTTCCTCAAGCTCGTGAGCTGGGACTGGAGCCACCGCGTCGTCATCTTCCCCACCGACCACCCGGTGCTGGTGGCGCCGCTCTGCGAGGTCGTCGGCTGCGATCACCGGGCCGCCCGCCGGGGCATTCGGCTCTGCAACGGCTGCTACTACCGCTGGAAGAACGACGGGCAGCCCGCGCTGGACGGCTTCGTTCAGCAGCCGCACCAGAACCATCGCGGCATCGGCATCGGTGACTGCGCCGTCGCGGGCTGTCCGCGTCCCTGGCAGGACCGCACGAGCACGCTCTGCGCCACCCACGAACACCGCCGGAAGGAGATCTTCAAGCTGCCGCTGGAGGAGTTCCTCCAGCACCCGGAGGTCGGGCCCCTGCCGAGCTTCGGCCCGTGTCTGGCGACCTCGTGCTACCGGGACCGGATCGGGCCGCGGACGCTCTACTGCCAGTCCCACGGCAACCGCCTGCGGGTTCTCCAGCGCCAGGGGCCGGTCGACGAGGAACGCTGGCGGCGCACGGTCTCGGCGGTGGCGGTCGGAGGAGAGGTCAGCCTTCGGGGCCTGCCGTCACTCGTGGTGACCGAGATCCTCTACGGCCTGCAATGCCGCACGGCCAAGGGCGCCAGGACCGGACCCTACAACGTCAGACCGGTGGCCGACCTCGCCCGCGCCGAGGAGGTCGGCTCGCTCTTGGAGCTGGCCCATTCCGGGCCGGGGAAGACCGCGCTCCAGGTGCTAAGGATGTTCCAGAAGTCCGTACAGCGTCTCGGCCTCACGCCGGAGAGCGAGCGGCTGAAGGACGTCTGGGACCTGACAGCCTTCGGCGGGACCGGCACGCTGGACTTCACCAAGATCACCCAGCGACCCCTGCGCGAGGCCACGATGGTGTGGTCCTACAACACCTTCCCGAACCGGCGCGGACAGGGCGTCCGCGGCACCAGCCAGAACGAGATCAACGCGGTTGCCCGGCTCTCCAAGAGTCTTCGGCTCCAACGTGAAGACGGCGGCGAGGTCGTCGCCGCGCTGGGGCGCCAGGACATCGTCAACTACCTGAACCGGCTCGGATTCCTGGTCGAGGCCGGGAAGATCAGCCGTCACAAGCAGTGCAGCGACGCCCGCATCGTCCGGCGAGTCCTGAACCGCTGGCGCACGCTCGGCCTGACCAGGGCCGGGGAGATCCTTGAGGGCCTGCCTCCGGACTTCGCGCTGAACACGGAGGACATGCCCGACGACCCCGAGGACAGCGAGGCCGGCAAGGACCTGCCCATCGAGGTGATGCGGCAGCTCTGCGACCAGCTCGACTTGCTCGAACAGGGCAGCTCACGCGAGGTCCGCATCGCCGTCGAGGTCCTCATCGACACCGGGCGGCGGCCAGCCGAGGCGTCCAAGCTCCCCTACGACTGCCTTGAGCGGGACCCCGACGGTTCATGGGTCCTGATCTACGACAACCACAAGGCACAACGGCTGGGACGGCGTCTTCCGATCGGGCAGCCCACCGCCGAGCTCATCATCAACCAGCAGGAACGGGTCCGCAGCCGCTTCCCGACCACACCGATCGCCGAGCTGGCGCTCTTCCCCGCCCAGGTCGCCAACCCCAACGGGACCAAGCCCCTCAACCCCAACACCGTCTCCAGGGCCCATCGGGCCTGGGTCGAGGAGCTGCCAGAGTTCGTCATCCCCACCATGGTCGAGGTCGACGGTCAGCCGGTCGTGAAGCTGCTGCCGTTCGACGAGGCCAAGATCTTCCCCTATGCCTACCGGCACTCATACGCCCAGCGACACGCGGACGCCGGCATCCACCCTGACGTGCTGCAACGGCTTATGGATCACCGACAACTCACCACAACTCAACGCTATTACCGCGTTCGGGACGAACGACGCCGCGAGGCCGTCGACCGTGTCACCGCGATGCAGTTCGACCGACACGGCAACCGGATCTGGCGGGACGTCCACTCGCTCCTCGACTCCGAGCGCGACCGCCGGTCCATCGGCGAGACCAGCGTGCCATACGGCGTCTGCACCGAGCCGAGCAACGTGGCCGCGGGCGGAAACGCCTGCCCCATGCGCTTCCGCTGCGTGGGCTGCGGCCACTTCCGCACGGACGTCTCTTACCTTCCCGACCTGGAGAACTACCTCTCCGACCTCCTGCGAAGTCGCGAAAGGCTCATCAGCACCTTCGACGCCGACGAGTGGGCACGCTCGGAGGCAATGCCCTCGGACGAAGAGATCCGCCGCGTCCGGCGCCTCATTGCTCGCGTCAAGGAAGAACTCGACGACCTGACCCCGGACGAACAAGCCCAGATCAAGCAGGCCGTCCAGGTCGTCCGCTCCAGCCGCTCCGTGATGCTGGGCATGCCCCGCATCGGCCTGCCTCCCGAAGAACTACGAGGTGCATGATCATGAGCTCCCCGATGATCGAAGGACGGCGGGCCGACTCCGCCCGCCGCCGGGAACGGGTCCTCAAGGCCCTCAACGAGGCGATCAAGCAAGGCGACTCGCTCAGCGTCTCAGCCATCGCACGGCGGGCCGGCGTCGACCGCACCTTCTTCTATCGGCACCGCGACTTGCTGGCCCAGATCCACGCCGCCGAAGCCGCACCCGCCGTCGGGCTGGAGAGCGGCACCCAGGTGACCCGGGCATCCTTGCAGGCCGACCTGGCCAACGCGCAGGACCGCAACGTCCGGCTCACCGCCCGGGTCCGACAGCTCGAAGACCGGCTCTCCGAGCTACTCGGTGACCAAGCCTGGAAAGAATCCGGGCTCGGCGCGACGGCGGACATCGAAGAACTCCAGCGCCAGATCGTCCAACTGGAGCAGATGAACGTGGAACTCACCGGACAGCTCGAAGAACGCCAGGCCGAACTCGATGCCGCCCGCGGCGCGAACCGCGAACTCACCCGAGCGCTCAACCAAGCGCGCGCCTGAGCAGCACCGAAGCGCGGCTGCTTGCCCCTTGCGTCCGACGATCATTCCCGAAAGGAACGCCAACAGAGCGCCCGTGTGTTCCAGTCCCGCCGCGGTGGGACTCCCACCTTGCAACTTGGGCCAGAACTCGAACTCCCGGACCATCGGAAGGTCGAGGATCTCGACTGCACAGATCGAACCCGCAAGACGTGACACACGTCACATTGCGAGTTATGACTAGCTGACGGTTTGTCAGATTCACGGACTCCCCACCGTTTTGATTCTCTGGGGCTCCGTCAACTCTTCCCGAGCGGCGTGGAGTCCGGGGTTCGGCACCCGTCGGCACCCATGAGCACCCTTAGACTCCACAGCAGAAGGAGAGCCCACCCCGGCGTGAAGTTTCGCGGCCTCTAGCCGAGGGGGGCTCCCCTGAGTGAATGCCCCGCTAGCCCGTCAGACCATTGGAGCACCACGTGCATGCTAATCCAGTGTCACCCGGCTCGTCACAGTCTCCCGAGCCCGAGCATCAAACGTCCCCTCACAACGGGCCCCGTCTGTCCGCCCGGCTTGCCCGGCGCGGCAAGCCGCTGGCAAGGCGGTTCGCCCTCGGTCTCGCCTATGGAGCCGGAACCGGCGTCGGCGGCCTCTTGATCTGGTGGATCCAGAGCCGGTAGTAAGCGCCGCCGCACGAACACCGCGGGGCTCGCCCAATTGGGCGAGCCCCGCACCTTTGCCTCCGTTTCCCTTCTGGCCCCTACTCACCGACGCTTCACTCCCATAGGTGATCGTGCAACACCTGTTGCGTTGGATAGGGTCGGTGGCACCGACGCTGAGCTGCACAAAAGCTGAGAGCTATGCCTCGCGATGGCCATTACCCCGACAGAAGCCGCGATCACCCGGTTCCGCAGGATGAACCGGCTCGGTGTCGGGTGATCACCGGGCGGCAACTCACCGACCACCAGTCCCTGTTCGGCGATTCTGCCGATCAGCCGGGTGTGCCCGCGCGGGTAGGGGCGGTCGACGCCGCAGGCGAGGACGGCGACGGTGGCGCCGCCCGCGCCGAGGGCGCCGCGGTGGGCGGCGCCGTCGACTCCGTAGGCGCCGCCGGACACCACGACCCAGCCCTGCTCGGCCAGGCCGGCGGCGAGGGTGCCCGCCATGTGCGCCCCGTACTCGGTGCAGGCGCGGGCGCCGACGACGGCCACCGACTTCAGGGCCCACATCCGCAGACTGGCCCGCCCCCGCACCCACAGTCCCAGCGGCCGGGCATCCCCGAGATCGTCGAGCTGCCCCGGCCACTCCGAGTCCCCGGGGCAGATGAACCGCACCCCGGCCTCCCGGGCGACGGCGAGGTCCTCACGCGGCCGGGCCGCCTCGGCCCTGGCCAGCAGGCCCTTCCACCGCTTCCCGCTCACCCCGGCCAGGGGCCGCCCGCCC
>NZ_NGFN01000107.1 GCF_002148965.1 Streptomyces swartbergensis
GCCCCAAGCGCGAACGCGAGGGCGCCGCCTGGGTGTTCCTGTCCCCGTGGGTGCTCGGCGCGATCGTCCTGACCCTGCTGCCGATGGCCGTGTCGCTGTACCTGTCGTTCACCGACTACGACCTGTTCAACCCGCCGAAGTGGGTGGGCCTGCGCAACTACGTCCAGATGTTCACCGAGGACCCGCGCTACTGGCGCTCGGTCGTGACGACGGTGACGTACGTCGTCATCGCCGTGCCCCTGCAACTGGCCCTCGCCCTGGTCGTCGCGCTCGCCCTGAAAGGCATGAAGCGCGGCAAGGCCTTCTACCGCTCCGCCTTCTACGCGCCCTCGCTGCTCGGCGCGTCGATGTCCATCGCCCTCGTCTGGCGGGCGGTCTTCAACGACGGCGGCACGGTGGACAACCTGCTCGGCACCGGCGGCTGGGTCAACAAGCCCGGCTGGTCGCTGCTCGCCGTCGCGCTGCTGACGGTGTGGCAGTTCGGCGCGCCGATGGTCATCTTCCTCGCCGGTCTCCAGCAGATCCCCGCCGAGCTGTACGAGGCGGCGGCGGTCGACGGGGCCGGGAAGTGGCGGCAGTTCCTGTCCGTCACCGTGCCGATGCTGTCCCCGGTGCTCTTCTTCAACCTGGTCCTGCAGACCATCCAGGCCTTCCAGGTGTTCACGCCCGCCTTCGCGGTCAGCGCGGGCAAGGGCGGACCGGCCGACTCGACCCTCGTCTACACCATGTACCTCTACGACCGCGGCTTCGTCGCCTCCCACATGGGCTACGCCTCCGCCATGGCCTGGGTGCTGCTCCTCGTGATCGGTGTGGTCACGGCGGTGCTGTTCCGCACCTCCCGCTCCTGGGTCTTCTACGCCTCCGAGGGGGACCGATGACCTCGACCGCCGTTACCCACAAGCCCGTCCGATGGGGGCGGGTCGCCGTCCACCTGGGATGCCTGGCCGCGCTGCTGGTCATGCTGTACCCGCTGGCGTGGCTGCTGGCCACCTCGCTCAAGCCCGCCGACGAGGTCATCGCGAGCCTCGACCTGCTGCCCGGTCACCTGGAGTGGTCGAACTACTCCACCGCCATGGAGGGCGTCAACGACGTCTCCATCTGGCGGCTGCTCACCAACTCGCTGCTGATCGCCGGCGGCGCGGTCCTCGGCAACGTCATCAGCTGCTCGCTCGCCGCCTATGCCTTCGCACGCCTGAGGTTCCGGCTGCGCGGGCCGCTGTTCGCCTTCATGATCGCCACGATCATGCTGCCGCACCACGCGGTGCTGATCCCGCAGTACATCATCTTCAACCAGCTGGGCCTGGTGAACACCTACTGGCCGCTGATCCTGCCGAAGTTCCTCGCCACGGAGGCGTTCTTCGTCTTCCTCATCGTGCAGTTCATGCGCGGCCTGCCGCGCGAGCTGGAGGAGGCGGCCAGGATCGACGGCTGCGGCCCCTTCCGCAGCTTCTTCCAGGTCGTGCTGCCGCTCACCCGGCCGGCCCTGATCACCACCGCCATCTTCACCTTCATCTGGACCTGGAACGACTTCTTCACGCAGCTCATCTACCTGTTCGACCCGGACAAGTTCACGCTGACCCTCGCGCTGCGCTCCTTCGTGGACGCCTCCAGCACCTCCGCGTTCGGCCCGATGTTCGCCATGTCGGTGATCGCGCTGCTGCCGATCGTGCTGTTCTTCCTCGCCTTCCAGCGGTTCCTGGTGGAGGGCATGGCCAGCTCCGGACTGAAGGGGTGAGGGGGATGCGGACACGTGAGGCCGGTGAGGTGTTCGGGCCGCGGATGACGCTGTTCGCGGACGTGCTGAGCGTCGGCCTCGCCACGTCGGTGGCCTGCCTGCCGCTGGTGACCGCCCCGGCCGCGCTGTCGACGGCGTGCGCCGTCCTGCGCGGCGCCGGACAGGACCGCCCTGTCACGGCAGGGCGGTACTTCCTCCTGCTGCGGCAACGACTGCGGGCCGGTGACCTGCTGGCGGGTGCCGTCGCCCTGGCGGGTCTGCTGCTGCTCGCGGCCGACCTGGCGCTGGCCGGGGCCGGGCTGCCCGGGGCGCCGCTGTTCGCGGTGGCCGCCGCCACTATCGGCGGCTGCGCGGCGGTCGTCGGCCTGCGGGCCTGCGCACGCCCCGAGTCGCTCACCGACTGGCGTACGGCGGTGCGCGGGGCCGCCCGGGACGTGGTGGCGGACGTGGGTGGCAGCGGGCTGGTCCTGCTCGCCGTGGCGACGGCCGCGCTGTGCGCCTGGATGCTGCTGCCCCTGGCCTTCCTGGCCCCGGGGCCGCTCACCCTGGCGCTGACCGCCGTCGACGTACGCCGGTCCGCTGCTGCCTCGCTGCGATAGCGCCCGGGCGGCCGCCCGGGCGACAGCACGGCCTGGCTGCACTCCCAGGCCGTCAAGGCCTTCGGCTGACGGTTCGTCAGTACGGCGGTACCGGGCACGGGGCCGGGGCTCAGCGCCGGGCCCCCGGCCTCACCGCCGTGCGGAGGCGCCGATGCCGATCCGCGGCCACGTACGGGCCGCCGCGAGGAGCGCCTGCGTGCGTGCCGACGGAGTGGCCGCCGCCGCTGCCGCCGCCAGGGCCGCCGCTGCGCTCGCGATGCCGAGGACCGCGCCCGCGGCCACGTCGCCCGGGTAGTGCACGCCCGTGTGGATACGGGAGTAGCCGACGGCGCTCGCCAGTGCCCCGAGCGGCACCGCGGCGGGGGGCAGGACCACACCGACGGCGGTGGCGAACGCGACGGCCGACGCCGTGTGCCCGGACGGGAACGAGGCCGACGTCGGCATCGGAACGTGCCGGTCCACCGTCACCCGGGCCGCCTCCCGGTCCGGCCGGGCCCGGCGCACCAGGCGCTTGCCGAGCAAGTTGGCGGAGGCCGAGGCCACCGCGATCGCCCCGACACCCGCGAACGCGGCCTTACGCGGCCGCTTCCCGCCCAGCGCCAGGGCCGCGGCGATGGCGAACGAGATCTTGGAGTGGTCGGCCGCGTGCGACAGATGGCGCAGCGTCCGGTCGAGCGTGGGCGTGGGAGTGGCGGCCACCGCCGCGTACAGGGCGCCGTCCACGGCCCTGAGATCGCTCATGACGGCGCCCAGGAGCCGGCCGGGCCCGCCTGAGGGCTTCCCGTCCTTCGGGAGCGGACGAAGGGCGTCCTCGTCTGTGGTCGTCGGATCGGTCATGTGCTTCTCCCCGCAGTGGCCTTCCCCAGCAAGGTACCGGCTCACGTCGGGCGCACGCTCGGCGCCCCCGCGAGCCGGTACCTTCCGAGTGCCCATGCCGGGCGACTGAACCCGTTTGTTGAACTGGGGGCATGACGTCCCTGCCACACCGGGCCCTGCGCGCACTCGACCGTTTCCACGCCGACCGTCCCTGGGACCACAACGCCCACTTCCACCGCTGGATCATGCGGCGGCTCCCCAGGCGTGTCGGGAGCGCCCTGGACGTGGGATGCGGCAGCGGCGATCTCGCCCGGCTGCTGGCCGGCCGGGCCGCGCGGGTGCACGGGGTCGACGCCGACCCGGCGATCACGGCCCGGGCGCGGGAGCTGACCCCCACGGCGGTCCCGGTGACGTACACGGTGGCCGACGCGCCGGCCGGGCTTCCCGACGGTCCGTACGACGTCATCACCTGCGTCGCCGTCGTCCACCACCTGCCGTTCACGCAGGCTCTGGAGGCCTTCCGCGACCGTCTGGCCCCCGGCGGCACCCTGGTGATCGTCGGTGTGTCCCGGGAGCGGACGCCCGCCGACCACCTGCTCTCGGCGGCGTCCGTCCCGCTCAACATCGTCATGGCCCTGCTCAAGAACCGGGGCCGCCCGGCGCCTCACCCCGTCTCGATGACGGCCGGCACGAGTCCGGCGGACATGACCTTCCCGGAGATCGTCCGCGAGGCCCGGACCGTCCTGCCCGGCGCCCGCCTGCGCCGCCGCCTGTTCTGGCGCTACACGCTGGTGTGGCGCCATCGTTGACCAGTCGGCTGGTTCAGCTCGCGGCGCGGAACGTGCGCAGCCGCAGGGAGTTGCCGACGACGAAGACCGAGGAGAAGGCCATGGCCGCTCCGGCGATCATCGGCGTGAGCAGACCGGCCGCGGCCAGCGGCAGGGCCGCCACGTTGTAGGCGAAGGCCCAGAACAGGTTGGAGCGGATGGTGCCGAGGGTGCGGCGGGCGAGCCGGATGGCGTCCGCCGCGGCCCGCAGATCGCCCCGTACGAGGGTCAGGTCGCCGGCCTCGATCGCGGCGTCCGTGCCGGTGCCCATGGCCAGACCGAGATCGGCCTGGGCCAGCGCCGCCGCGTCGTTGACGCCGTCGCCGACCATGGCGACCGAACGTCCCTCGGCCTGCAGCCGCTTGACGACCTCGACCTTGTCCTGCGGCAGCACCTCGGCGACGACGTGCTCCGGCGCGATGCCGACGTCGCGGGCGACGGACCGGGCCACCGCCTCGTTGTCCCCGGTCAGCAGGATCGGGGTCAGTCCGAGGGCGCGCAGCCGCCGGATCGCCTCGGGGCTGGTCTCCTTCACCGCGTCGGCGACCTCCAGCACCGCGCGCGCCGCACCGTCCCAGGCGACCGCGATGGCGGTGCGCCCGGCGTCCTCGGCCGCCGCCCGGGCCCGGGCCAGCCCTTCGGGCAGCTCCATCGCCCAGTCGGCGAGCAACCGCTCCCGCCCGACGAGCACGGCGTGGCCCTCGACGACGCCCTGGACGCCGAGTCCGGGCACGTTGGCGAAGTCCTCCGGCGTGGGCAGCGCGCCCAGCTTCTCCAGCGCCCCGTCGGCGACGGCGCGGGCGATCGGGTGCTCGGAGGAGTGCTCCAGCGCCCCGGCCAGCCGCAGCACCTCGGCCTCGTCGGTGCCGTCGGAGGTGTGCACGGCCAGCAGGGTCATCCGGCCGGTGGTGACGGTGCCGGTCTTGTCGAGGACGACGGTGTCGACACGGCGCGTGGACTCCAGCACCTCCGGGCCCTTGATGAGGATGCCGAGCTGCGCGCCCCGCCCGGTGCCGACCATCAGCGCGGTCGGTGTGGCCAGACCCAGGGCGCACGGGCAGGCGATGACGAGGACGGCGACCGCGGCGGTGAACGCGGCCGTCAGCCCCACGCCGTTGCCGAGCCAGAAGCCCAGCGTGCCCAGCGCGAGGGCGATCACCACCGGCACGAACACGGCGGAGATCCGGTCGGCGAGCCGCTGCGCGGCGGCCTTGCCGTTCTGCGCGTCCTCCACCAGCCGGGCCATCCGGGCCAGCTGGGTGTCGGCGCCGACGCGCGTGGCGCGCACCACGAGCCGCCCGCCGACATTGATCGTGGCGCCGGTGACCGGGTCGCCCGAGCCCACCTCCACCGGCACGGACTCACCGGTGAGCATCGAGGCGTCCACGGCGGAGGAGCCCTCGACCACCGTCCCGTCGGTCGCGATCTTCTCGCCGGGCCGGACCAGGAAGCGGTCACCGACCCGCAACTCCGCGACAGGAACGGTCTGTTCACGGCCGTCGGCGCGCAGCACGGTGACGTCCTTCGCACCCAGCTCCAGCAGCGCCCGCAGCGCCGCGCCCGCCTTGCGCTTCGCGCGGGCCTCGAAGTACCGCCCGGCCAGGATGAAGGCGGTCACGCCCGCGGCGGCCTCCAGGTAAATGTTCCCGGCGCCGTCCGTGCGCTCGATGGTCAGCTCGAAGGGGTGCGTCATGCCCGGCGTGCCCGCGGTACCGAGGAACAGCGCCCACAGGGACCACAGGAACGCGGCCGAGGTGCCCACGGAGATCAGTGTGTCCATGGTGGCGGCACCGTGCCGCGCGTTGGTGAACGCCGCCCTGTGGAAGGGCCACGCCGCGTACGTCACCACGGGCGCGGCCAGCGTGAGCGACAGCCACTGCCAGTACTCGAACTGCAAGGCCGGGATCATGGCCATGGCCACGACGGGAACCGCCAGCACCACGGCCGTGACCAACCGCTGCCGCAGCGGCCGGAGTTCGTCGGGCTCCTCGGCCCGCTCCTGCTGCCCGGCGGGCGGAGCGGGCTCCTGCGCGGTGTACCCGGTCGCCTCGACGGTGGCGATCAGGTCGCCGACGGAGACGTCACCGCTGTAGCTGACCTTCGCCTTCTCGGTCGCGTAGTTGACGGTGGCGGTGACCCCGTCCATGCGGTTGAGCTTCTTCTCGATGCGCGCCGCGCAGGAGGCGCAGGTCATGCCGCCGATGGCGAGTTCCACTTCGGCGCCGGTGTCGGTCGTGCCGGTGGTCATGGCTCACACCCTTCCGGTCAGCTCGTAGCCGGCCTCGTCGACGGTCTCGGCGATCAGGGCGTCGTCGGGCTCGCCGGCACTGGTGACGGTGACGTGCCCGGCGTCGAGGTCGACCTCGACGCCGCTGACCCCGTCCAGCTCGCCGATGGCCTTGGTCAGCGTGGCCTTGCAGTGGCCGCAGGACATTCCGGAGACGGCGTAGGTGGTGGCGGGCATGGCGTGCCTCCTGGGTACGGTCGCGATTCTCGAATACGGGGCGGGGGTATGCCCTCGCCGAGTTCATGTATACCCCTCAGGGGTATAGGATGCAAGCGCGAGCATCACTTGACTTGGTACCCCCTAGGGGTATGGTGAGCTGCATGGAGGCCCCGCAAAGAGCGGGCGGCCCGGTTCTGAAGGAGATTCGGCCATGAACACCGGACTGAAGATCACGACCTTCGCCGCCGTCCTGGCTGCGACCTTCGGCACGGCCTACGGCGTCGGCCAGGGCATCGACCCCGTCGTCGCCGACAGCCCGCCGAAACACGAGGACGAGCACACCCGGCCCTCACCTCGGCCCGAGGAGGCCGGCGGCCACACCGGGCACGACACGCCCCCGGCCGGCGGGCTCCAGATCTCCGAGGACGGCTACACCCTCGACCTTCAGACTCCGAGCGTCACCGCCGGGCAGCGGTCCGACCTGCGCTTCACGGTCAGGGACGGCAGCGGCCGCGCCGTCACCGCCTACCAGCGCGAACACGAGAAGGAACTCCACCTCATCGTGGCCTCACGCGACCTGGTCACCTACCGCCATCTGCACCCCAGCCGCGCCGCCGACGGCACCTGGAGCACCCCCGTCGACCTGCCCCGCGCGGGCGGCTACCGCGTCTTCGCCGACTTCACCCCGGCGAAGAAGGACGCCCGGAACCTCACCCTCGGCGCGGACCTCGCCGCCTCCGGCCCCTACCAGCCGGAGGAACTGCCCGCACCGAGCACCACCGCCACGACCAACGGCTACGAGGTGAAGCTCTCCGGCGCCCTGCGGCCGGGCAGGGCGAGCGAACTGAAGCTGAAGGTCTCCCGCGCCGGCGAGCCCGTCACGAACCTCCAGCCCTACCTCGGCGCCTACGGCCACCTGGTCGCCCTGCGCTCCGGCGACCTCGCCTACCTCCACGTCCACCCGAACGGCGAGCCCGGTGACGGAAAGACCAGGCCCGGCCCGGACATCTCCTTCACGGCCACGGCCCCCAGCGCCGGTTCCTACCGCCTGTTCCTCGACTTCCAGCACGACGGAAAGGTCCACACGGCGGCCTTCACCGTCAGGGCCGGGGGAACGGCAGCCGGGTCCGGTACCCCCGAGGGGCATACGGACGACGGCCACGGGCACTGAGCGTCAGCCGAGCGCCCGGTCCAGGTTGAAGGCCGCGCTGATCAGCGCGAGATGCGTGAACGCCTGCGGGAAGTTGCCCTGCTGCTCCCCGGTGTGGCTGATCTCCTCGGCGTACAGGCCGAGATGGTTGGCGTACGTCAGCATCTTCTCGAAGGCGAGGCGCGCCTCGTCGATCCGGCCGGCGTGCACCATGGCCTCGACGTACCAGAACGAGCAGATGGAGAACGTGCCCTCGTCGCCGCGCAGCCCGTCCGGACTGGCCTGCGGGTCGTAGCGGTAGACCAGCGAGTCGGAGACCAGCTCCTCGGTGAGCGCGTCCAGCGTCGACAGCCACTTCGGATCGGTCGGGGCGATGAACTTCGTCAGCGGCATCATCAGCACGGCCGCGTCCAGCACGTCGCCGTCCTCGTGCTGGACGAAGGCCCGGCGCGCCTTCGACCAGCCCCGGCTCATGATCCGCCGGTAGATCGTGTCGCGGCACTCCCGCCAGCGTGGCAGGTCGGCGGGCAGGCCGCGCCGGTTGGCGATCCGGATGGCCCGCTCGATCGCCACCCAGCACATCAGCCGCGAGTACAGGAAGTTCTTGCGTCCGCCCCTCGTCTCCCAGATCCCCTCGTCGGGCTGGTCCCAGTTCTCGCACACCCAGTCCACCAGCGCGCACACGTCGTCCCACTGGTCGCTGGAGATGGGCTTGGCCCACTTGTCGAAGAGGTAGATGGAGTCGATCAGCGCGCCGTAGATGTCGAGCTGCAGCTGGTCGGCCGCCGCGTTGCCGACCCGTACCGGCGCGGAACCCTGGTGGCCCTCCAGATGGTCGAGTGTCGTCTCGGGCAGCTCGGTGCGCCCGTCGATGCCGTACATGATCTGCAAGGGGCCGGAGGGCTTGCCGTCGCCCGGGCTGATGTGCCGGGTCACGAAGTTCATGAACGCCTCCGCCTCACCGGTGAAGCCCAGCCGCAGCAGGGCGTAGACGCAGAAGGCCGCGTCGCGCACCCACACGTACCGGTAGTCCCAGTTGCGTTCGCCGCTGAGCTGCTCGGGCAGACTCGTCGTCGGCGCGGCCACGATCGCCCCGGTCGGCGCGTAGGTGAGCAGCTTCAGCGTCAGCGCCGAGCGGTGCACCATCTCCCGCCAGCGGCCCCGGTACTTGGAGGCGGACAGCCAGCGCCGCCAGTACGCCACCGTCGCCGCGAACTGCTCCTCCGCCTCCGTGTGCGCGCACCGGCGGGGCAGGACGCCGCCGCCCACCTTGTCCAGCGCGAACACCGCCGACTCGCCCTGGGAGAGCTTGAAGTCCCCGCGTACGTCCGGCCCGTCCGTCTCCAGCGGCATGGTCGCGGTCAGCGCGAGCGCCAGCCCATCGGCCTCGAAGATCGCCGTCTCACCGCTCAGCCGGATGGTGTGCGGCCGGGTGCCGTAGTCGAACCGGGGAGCGACGCGGGTACGGAACGGGATCGAGCCGCGTACGCACACCACCCGGCGGATCAGCCGGTGCCGCTCGGCCTCGGCCGACGTGCCGTCGACCGGCATGAAGTCCTGCACTTCGCCGACGCCGTCCTCGGTGAAGAACCGGGTGATCAGGACGTTGGTGTCGGGGAAGTAGAACTGCTTGGTGCGCGCAGGCACCGCCGCCGCCAGTTCGAAGCAGCCGCCGCGCTCCGCGTCCAGGATCGAGGCGAACACACTCGGCGCGTCGAAGGCCGGGCAGCAGTACCAGTCGATCGTGCCGCCGGTCCCCACCAGGGCCACGCTGCGCAGGTCGCCGATCAGCCCGTGCTCGGCGATCGGCAGATACCGCCGGCCGCCCGGCACGTCGTGGTCCTCCACTGGTCCGCCCATGACCGCCTCCCTGGCCGGTACGCGCCTCAGCCCCAGCCTAGGACGTCAATGCGGGGAACGAGGATCACACCGTGACGACCCGCAGCCCGGCCTCCTCGAACCGCCGCACCGTCTCCGCATCGGCCGCCGTGTCCGTGACCAGCGTGTCCACCGTCTCGGCGCCGCAGATCCGGGCGAAGGCCCGCTGCCCCAGCTTGCTGGAGTCGGCGGCCACGACCACGCGCTCCGCCCGTTCGCACAGCAGCCGGTTGATGGCGGCCTCCGCCTCGTCGTGCGCCGCGGCCCCGTGCGTGACGTCGAACGCGACGACACCGAGCACGGCCACGTCCACGGTGATCTGCCCGAGCACCGCGTCCGCGAGCGGCCCGACCAGCTCGTACGACTGGGCCCGTGCCACCCCGCCGGTCAGCACGATCTTGAACTGGGGCCGCACGGCCAGCTCGTTGGCGATGTTCAGCGCGTTCGTCACGACGGTCAGGGCGGGCGAGCCGGACGCCAGGTCCCCGCGCACGGCCAGGGCCCGCGCCACCTCGGTGGTGGTCGTACCGCCGGTCAGCCCGACCGCCTCACCCGGCGCGACCAGCTCCGCAACCGCCTTCGCGATCCGCTGCTTCTCGGAGGCGCGCCGGGCCGTCTTGTAGCGCAGCGGCAGCTCGTACGACACCCCGTGCACGACCGCGCCGCCCCGCGTGCGCACCAGCATCTGCTGCTCGGCGAGCCGGTCGAAGTCGCGGCGGATCGTCGCCGCCGACACCCCGAGTTCCCCGGCCGCCTCCTCGACGTCCAGCCGGCCGCGCTCCACGAGCAGTTCCAGCAGCGCCTTCCAGCGGGCGTCGCGCGACATCCGCACCTCCACGTCTCGATCTCCGGGCGACCCTAACGCAGCCGATCGGAGCTGAATGCTTGATGTTGCTCGAAAGCTGTCGATATCTTGCAGGAACAATCAGAACGGAGGGTGTGGCATGACACATGTCGAGGACGAGCTGACCAGCCAGCCCGAGTGCTGGACACGCGCAGCGGCACAGGCGGCCGGGTACGCGGAGGTGCTGCCGGCGCCGGGAGAGCGGGTCGCGATCGTCGGATGCGGCACCTCGTACTTCATGGCGCAGGCCGCCGCGGCCCTGCGCGAGAGCGCGGGCCAGGGAGAGACCGACGCGTTCGCCGCCTCGGAGTTCCCGTACGGCCGCGCCTACGACCGGGTCGTCGCCCTCACCCGCTCCGGCACCACAACCGAAGTCCTCGATCTGCTCGGCAGGCTGAAGGGCCACAGGCGCACCACCGCGATCACCGCCGACCCGGACACGCCCGTGAGGACGGCGGCCGACGACCTCGCCGTCCTGGACTTCGCGGACGAACGCTCCGTCGTACAGACCCGGTTCGCCACCACGGCCCTCACCCTGCTCCGCGCCCACCTGGGACTCCACCCCGGCACCGCCGTCACCGACGCGCGCACGGCCCTGGCGGAACCCCTGCCCGAAGGCCTGGTGGACTGCGCCCAGTTCACCTTCCTGGGACGCGGCTGGACCGTCGGTCTGGCCAACGAGGCCGGGCTGAAGATGCGCGAGGCGTCGCTGTCCTGGGCGGAGGCCTACCCGGCGATGGAGTACCGGCATGGGCCCATCAGCGTCACCACGAGCTCCACCGCGACCTGGATGTTCGGGGACGCGCCGGACGGCCTCGCCGAACAGGTGCGCGGCACGGGCGCGTTGTGGATCGCCGGAGCCCTGGACCCGCTCGCCGAACTCGTCCGGGCCCAGCGCCTCGCGGTCGCCGTCGCCGCAGCACGCGGCCTCGACCCGGACCGGCCACGCCATCTCACCCGCTCGGTGATCCTCGCCCACTGACCTCGGAGGCACCGTGCCCCTCACCACCACCGGCGAGCTCATCACCCGTGCCGCCGCCGCGCGTTCGGCCGTCGCCTCCTTCAACGTCATCACGCTGGAGCATGTCGAGGCCGTCATCACGGGGGCGGAGTCCGTGTCCGCCCCCGTCGTGCTCCAGGTCAGCGAGAACGCGGTCAAGTTCCACGGCGGACAGCTGCTCCCGCTCGCCCGCGCGGCCGTCGCAGCGGCCGAACGGGCCGCAGTGCCGGTCGCGTTGCACCTCGACCACGTGCAGAGCGAGACCCTGCTGCACCAGGCCGCGGAGGCCGGCTTCAGCTCCGTGATGTACGACGCGGCCCGGCTGCCCTACGCGGAGAACCTCGCCGCGACCCGGGCGGCGGTCGACCGGGCGCACGCCCAAGGGCTCTGGATCGAGGCCGAGTTGGGGCAGATCGGTGGCAAGAACGGCAGGCCCCCGCTGGACGCGCACGCCCCGGGCGCCCGCACCGACCCCGACGAGGCCCGGGCCTTCGTCGCCGACTCGGGCGTGGACTCCCTGGCCGTCGCCATCGGCAGCGCCCACGCCATGACCACCCGCACCGCCACCCTCGACCACGCCCTGCTCAAGCGCCTGTCGAGCACCCTGGACGTGCCGCTGGTCCTGCACGGCTCCTCCGGCGTCCCGGACGGCGAACTCACGGCGGCGGTCGCGGGCGGCATCACGAAGGTCAACATCGGCACGGCCCTGAACATCGCGCTGACCGGCGCGATCCGGGACTTCCTCGCCGACCACCCCGAAGCCGTCGACCCGCGCGGCTATCTGACGGTCGCGCGGGAGGCCATGACCCGGGCGGTGGCGAGGACCCTCCGGACCCTCGGCGCGGCTACCGCTTGACGGCCTTCAGCACCACGAACTTCGGGTCGCTCGCCACCAGCCGGCTGTTGCCGAACAGCTTCCGCAGCTTCACGTGGTAGCCCAGATGCCGGTTGCCGATCACCCACAGCTCGCCGCCCGGCCGCAGCGCACGCCGCGCCCCGCTGAACATCCGCCAGGCCGTGGCGTCCGTCGTCGCCTGGTGGGAATGGAACGGCGGGTTGTTGAGAACCAGGTCCACACTGCCGGCCGGCACGCCCGCCAGCCCGTCACCGACCCGGAACTCCGCGTGCCCCGGCACGCCGTTCGCCTTGTACGTCGCCTCCGCCGAGGCCACGGCCTGGAACGACTCGTCCACGAACAGCACCTCGGCCGCCGGGTCGGCCAGCGCCACCGCCGTCCCGACCACGCCGTTGCCGCAGCCCAGGTCCACCACCCGCCGGCCGCCCCCGCCGCTCGGCAGATGCTCCAGGAAGAACCGCGTGCCGATGTCGAGCCGGTCGGCGCAGAACACACCCGCGTGGTTCACGACCGTGCGCCCCGACGCCGGTCCGATGCCCTCCGGGAGCGTGTAGAGGTACGGCCACGGACTGGCGGGCCGCTCCAGCGCGGGATCCGGCGTGCAGAAGATCAGCCGGGCCTTCTTCTCGGCGAGCGACGTGCGGGTCGGGCCGAGGATCCGCTCGAACAGCCGCAGCGTCGAGGTGTGGATCTCCTTCACCATGCCCGCGCCCACGACGACCGTCCCCGCGTGCACCGCCGGCGCCAGCCGCAGCAACTGGTCCTCCAGCAGCGCCAGACTCTTCGGCACTCGCACGAGGAGAGCGTCGACGCGGTCCGGTGGCGGGTCCTGCGTGGTGAGCAGCCGGACCGCGCCGGGCTCGACGCCGTGCCGCGCGAGGTTGGCCCGGGTCGCCTCCTGCGTCAGGTGCGAATCCGTGATCTGCGCCGGCCGGTGCTCCGCCAGCGCCGTGACCAGGGCACCCCAGCGGTCCCCGACCACCACGACCGTGCCCGACAGCGGCACCCCCTCCTGCGCCAGATACTTCAGCAGGTACTCGTCGGAGGCGTCCCAGGCACGCAGCCTGTCGCGAGGGTCCTCGGGGAAACGGGTCAGCGCGAGCTCGCCCCAGGGCGTCGTCATACGGTCGTTCATCGTGCGTCCAGGCTAGCCGAGCCGCAGCTCAGCCCAGGTCGGGGAGGATGGGAGGCATGGACGGCGAACTGTTCCCCCGAGCCCGTACGCAGCCGGCGCCGGGTGCGGTGCACGTGCCGGACTGGCTGGACGCCGAACGCCAGAGCGAGCTGCTGGAGGCCTGCCGCGCGTGGGCGCGCCCTCCGGCCGGGCTGCGCACGGTCCGCACCCCCGGCGGCGGCACCATGACCGCCCGGCAGGTCTGTCTCGGCTGGCACTGGCACCCCTACGCCTACGCCCGCACGGTCGTCGACGGCGACCGCGCCCCGGTGAAGCCGTTCCCCGAGTGGCTGGGGGACCTGGGTCGCCGGGCGGTCCGCGACACCCTCGGGGGACCGGCGCCGACGTACGACATCGCCCTCATCAACTTCTACGACGCCGACGCCCGGATGGGCATGCACCGCGACAGCGACGAGAAGTCGGACGCGCCGGTGGTGTCGCTGAGTCTCGGCGACACCTGCGTGTTCCGCTTCGGCAACCCCGAGACCCGCACCCGGCCCTGGACCGACGTCGAGCTGCGCAGCGGCGACCTGTTCGTCTTCGGCGGCCCGTCCCGGCTCGCCTACCACGGGGTCCCCCGGGTACACGGAGGCACGGCACCGCCCGGGCTGGGCCTGACCGGACGGCTCAACATCACGCTCCGGGTCAGCGGCCTGTAGGCCGCGGGCCCTACGGATCATGGGAGACTCGCCCTCATGAGCGGGAAGGCGGACCCCCGGCCGGCGGGGGATGGGACCACCTCGACGAGGACGCGGCTGGACCGGGGGCGCGGAGCGCTCGGACCCGCGCTGGAGCTCGTGCACACCGGACGCGCGCCGACCCGGGCCGTACTCACCGCCGAGCTCGGCGTGACCCGGGCGACGGCCGGAGCGGTCGCCGCCGAACTGGAGGCGCTCGGGCTGATCCGGGTCGACGCCCGGCCCGGCGCGGCGGCGGGTTCGCAGGGCCGGCCCTCGCACAAGCTGGCCGTCGCCGAGGACGGTCCCGTCGCGCTCGCCGCGCAGGTGCACGCCGACGGCTTCCGGGCGGCGCTGGTCGGGCTGGGCGGCCGGATCGTCGCCACCGCGCCGGGCTGCGAGGTCGTCGACGCCGACCCGGCGAAGGTGCTCGCCTCCGTCGTCACGGCGGGCGCCGAGCTGCTGCGGGAGACGGGGCGGCGTTGCGTGGGTGCGGGACTGGCCGTCCCCTCCGCGGTCGCCGAACCCGAGGGCCTCGCCCTCAACCCGCTGCACCTCGCCTGGCCCGCGGGCTCGCCCGTCCGGGACATCTTCGCCGAGCAGGTGCGCGCGGCCGGCCTCGACGGACCCGCGTTCGCCGCGAACGACGTCAACCTCGCCGCGCTCGCCGAGCACCGGCACGGCGCCGGACGCGGCTCCCGCGACCTGCTGTGCGTGGCCACCGGCCACCGGGGCGTCGGCGGCGCGCTCGTCCTCGACGGCCGACTCCACCGGGGCAGTTCGGGCCTCGCGCTGGAGGTCGGCCACCTCACCGTCCACCCCGAGGGCCGCCCCTGCCACTGCGGCAGCCGCGGCTGCCTGGACGTGGAGACCGACCCGCTGGCCTTCCTCACGGCGGCGGGACGCGAACCGGGCCCCGAGGTGTCCCTGCTCCAGCAGTCCATCGACCTGATCCGCCACCACTACGACGACCCGGGCGTGCGCACCGCCACCGAGACCCTCATCGACCGGCTCGGCCTCGGACTCGCCGGTCTCGTCAACATCCTCAACCCGGACCGGATCATCCTCGGCGGCCTGCACCGCACCCTCTTGGACGCCGACCCCGGCCGGCTCCGCGCGGTCGTCGCCGACCGCAGCCTGTGGGGGCAGAGCGGCGGCGTCCCGATCCTCGCGTGCACCCTCGACCACAACAGCCTGGTCGGCGCAGCCGAACTGGCCTGGCAGCCGGTCCTGGACGACCCCTTGGGTGCGCTCTCCTAGGACCTGCCCGGGCCTCACTCCCGCGTCAGGCTCCACAGCGCCGCCACCACTGGCCGCCGCAGATCGGACCGCCGGACGCACAGCCCGATCGGGAACGGCTCCGGCGCCGGATCGGCCGGCACCACCACCAGCCGGTCCCGCACCGCGCTGTTCTCCAGCACCAGGCGCGGCACCACGCCCGTGCCGCACCCCAGCGCGACCAGCGTGAGCAGCCCCTCGTGGCCGTCCGGCTCACAGGCCACGTCGGGTGCCGCACCCCGGGCGCGGAACCAGCGGTCTGCGGCATCCCGGACCAGCCCGCGGTGAGGGAGGACGAAAGGCCCGTCGAGCCCGGCATCCGGCCGGCCCCGGGCCGTGACCAGGACCAGCTCGGTCACCGCGACCGTCCGGCTCACCAGCGCCTCCGGCAGCCTCGGCGGAATCCCCGCCACGGCCGCGTCGACCTCCCCCTCGTCCAGCCGGGCCAGGGCGGCCGCCGCGTCACCCGTACGCAGATCGAGCCGGACCTGGGGATGCGCGGCACGGAAGGGCGCCAGCAGGTCCGGCAGCAGCGCCTGGCACGCCGTCACCGTCGCGAACAGGGCGAGTCGGCCGGTGAGTTCGGCAGGGTCGGGGTGTTCCTCGCGGTAGGCGCGCCACAACTCCAGGGCCCGCACGGCGTACTCGCGGAACCGGTGCCCCTCCGCCGTGAGCGACACCCCGCGCGGCCCCCGGTCGAACAGCCGGTGCCCGAGATCCGCCTCCAGCCGCTGCACGGTCCGGGTCAGCGTCGCCGGGCTGACGTGACAGTCCAGGCTGGTCCGGCCGAAGTTGAGCGTCTGCGCCAGATGCAGGAACAGCCGCAGCTCCCGGTGATCGTCCCGCACGGCCTGCGCCTTTCATTCGATGCAACAGGGCGCTGCACAAGTTGCGCTTGCCGCAACGCTCAGGCCGAGCCTACAACTCGACCATGACCTCGACGACCACGTACACCTCCCGCCTCTTCCCCCTCGACACCATGGACGTGCCCGGCGGCACCGAGACCGTCCTGCGGGGCGGGCGGCACCTCTTCCCGCTGCTCCCGCAGGCCTTCGCGGGCATCCGGCGCATCGGCGTCATCGGCTGGGGACCCCAGGGGCGGGCGCAGGCCCTCAACCTGCGCGACTCCCTCGCCGGCACGGACATCCGGGTGGCCGTCGGACTGCGCCCCGGCTCCAGTTCCCGCGCCGACGCCCGCGCCCACGGCTTCACCGAGGACGACGGCACGCTCGGCGACTGGCTCGCGGTCGCCGGAGAGAGCGACCTGGTGATCCTGCTGATCGCCGACGCCGCGCTCGCCGCACACCACCAGGAGATCTTCGCCGCGCTGAAGCCCGGCGCCGTCATCGGCCTCTCGCACGGCTTCCTGCTCGGTCATCTGCGGGAAAGGGGCGGCGACTTCCCGCCGGGCCACGGGGTGATCGCCGTGTGCCCCAAGGGTATGGGCGACTCGGTGCGGCGGCTCTACGAGCAGGGCGCGCACATCAACGGCGCCGGGATCAACAGCAGCTTCGCCGTGCACGCCGACCCCGACGGACGGGCCGTCGACCTGGCGCTCGGCTGGTCGGTGGCGCTGGGCTCGCCGTACACCTTCCGCACCACGCTCGACAGCGAGTACCGCTCGGACATCGTCGGCGAACGCGCGATCCTGCTCGGCGCCGTCCACGGCATCGTCGAGAGCCTCCACACCCGCTACCGCCTCGTCGGCGACGACGAGGTGACGGCGTACGAACGGTCCTGCGAGAACGTCACCGGCCCGATCGCCCGCACCATCTCGCGGGCCGGACTGCGGGCCGTCCGCGAGAGCCTCGACGCCACAGGGCGGGACGTCTTCGACCGGGCATACACGGCCACCTACGCCCCCGCGCGCGAGATCGTCGCGGAGATCTACGACGAGGTCGCCGACGGCACCGAACTGCGCAGCGTCATCCTCGCCGAACGACGGCTCGGCGCACGCCCGATGAGCCGGATCGGAGGATCCCCGATGTGGTCGGTGAGCCACCGGGTGCGGGCCCGGCGCGACACCCGCGATCTGCCCGTCGACCCGTTCACCGCCGGCGTGTTCGTCGCCACCATGACCGCCCAGATCGACGAGTTCGCCGAGCGCGGGCACCCCTGGTCGGAGATCGTCAACGAGTCCGTCATCGAGGCCGTCGACTCCCTGCTGCCGTACATGCACGCCCGGGACGTGGCGTACATGGTCGACAACTGCTCCCGCACGGCCCGCCTCGGCGCCCGCCGCTGGGGCCCGCGCTTCCATGCCGCCTACGAGCAGATCGCCTACCCGGCCGCCGACCACCCGGCGGACGCCGCCCTGCTCGCCGCCTTCGCCGCCCACCCGGTGCACGAGGCCCTGGCCGCGGCGGCGAAGCTGCGCCCGTCCGTGGACATCTCGGTGACCTGAAGCGTGACCCCACGGGTATCAGGCTTGCGGGCGCCGCTTCCGGGAAGGCGAGCCGCTGAGCGGGCAGGCTGGTCGGCAGACAGCACGCCCGCATCGCACCACCGAGGAAGTTGACGTCATGACCGACAAGCTCACCGTGAGCGTCCTGGGCACCGGCATCATGGGCGCCGCGATGGCCCGCAACCTGGCACGCGCGGGGCACACCGTCCACGCCTGGAACCGCACCCGCGCCAAGGCCGAGCCGCTGGCCACCGAGGGCGTGCACATCGCCGACACCCCCGCGCAGGCGGTCCGGGACAGCGACGTCGTGCTCACCATGCTCTACGACGGCCCCGCCGCCCTGGACACGATGCGCCAGGCCGCCCCCGCCCTGCGCCCCGGCGCCGCGTGGGTGCAGTCCACGACCGCGGGCGTCGAGGCCGTCGGCGACCTCGCCGCCTTCGCCCGCGAGCACGGCCTGGTTTTCTACGACGCGCCCGTCCTGGGCACCCGCCAGCCCGCCGAGGCCGGGCAGCTGACCGTGCTCGCCGCCGGCCCCGCCGAGGGCCGGGACACGGTGAAGCCGGTCTTCGACGCCGTCGGCGCCCGCACCGTGTGGGCCGGCGAGGACGGGGCGGCCGGCGGCGCCACCCGGCTGAAGCTGGTCGCCAACAGCTGGGTCCTCGCCGTCACGGCCGCCGCCGGTGAGGCCCTGGCGCTGGCCAAGGCCCTCGACGTCGATCCGCGCGGTTTCCTCGACCTCATCGCCGGCGGCCCGCTCGACATGGGCTATCTGCACGCCAAGTCCGACCTGGTCCTCGAAGACCGGCTCACACCGCCCCAGTTCGCGGTGACCACCGCCGCCAAGGACGCCCGCCTCATCGTCGAGGCCGGTACGGGCCACGGTGTCCGCCTGGACGTGGCCGAAGCCGCCGCCGCCCGCATGGAGCGTGCCGCCGCCCAGGGCCATGGCGACGAGGACATGGCCGCCGCCTACTTCGCGAGTTTCGACGACAACCCGTCCGCCTGATCACCCTGGAGGTTCCCCATGTCCAAGCCGCCGCTGCCGCCCGAGGCCGACGCCCTGCTGAGCCGGCCCAACCCGTGCGTCATGGCCACGCTCCGCTCCGACGGCGCACCGGTCTCCACCGCCACCTGGTACGCGTGGAAGGACGGCCGCGTGCTGATCAATCTCGACGAGGGCCGGGTCCGCCTGAAGCACCTGCGCCGCGACCCACGCGTGACCCTCACCGTCCTCGCCGCCGACGACTGGTACACCCACGTCACCCTCATCGGCCGCGTCACCGAGATGTACGACGACGAGGGCTTGGCCGACATCGACCTGCTCGCCCGGCACTACACCGGCAAGCCCTACCCGAACCGCGTCCGCGCCCGGGTCAGCGCCTGGATCGAGGTCGACCGCTGGCACGGCTGGGGCGAATTGAAGGACAGCGACCAGGCCGCGGGCTGAGACCGGTCGGCCACGCCGTCAACGCCACTCCACGGCGAACGCCCGACCCGGGTTCTCCGTGAGGATGCGCCCCACCAGGTCCTCGCCCACCGCGTGGACGAGCCGGGGGCGCACCCGGCGCAGCAGATACGGCATCCCGGGGCCGCCGCCCACCGAGCGGGCGGCGGCCGTCGTGGTGTCCGCGCCCAGCAGCAGCCGGTCGCCGAACCCGGCGTCGGCGAGAGCCCGTACGGCGTCCGGCATCCGCCAGTCGGTGGCGTGGTGGGTGTGTGAGGGTCCGTCAAAGGCCAGATAGCACCCGGACTCGGCGGCCTGCCGGTGCACCACGAGGTCGGGGGAGCGGTTGAGGTGCCCGAGCACCACGCGCTGCGGCGGCACCCCCAACTCCCCGCACAGCAGGTCGAGTACGTCCAGCGCCCCGGTGCCCAGCTCCAGATGCACGGCGACGGTCACGCCCGTGGCGTGATGCGCCTCGGCCGCCGCCGTCATGGTCCAGCGGGCGTGCGCGTCCAGGACGTGGAAACCGCCTGCCACCTTGACGAGCCCCGCACGCACCCCCGACGCCCCGATGCCCTCGGTGAGTTCCGAGACGAAGACGTCGGCGAGCCGGCCCCGCAGCCCCGCGAGCGTGTCCTCGTCGTAGTGGGCGGCTTGGTGCAGCCCGGTCGCCGCGACCACGTGCACCCCGGTCTCCCGGGACAGCGGCGGCAGATCGGCGGCCCGCCGCCCGAGCCCGTACGGCGTCCACTGCACCACGGCACCACCGCCCTGCTCCCGGAACGCGACCAGCTCCGCCCGCGCCGCCGCCACGCTGCGCAGCTCCTGGCCGGGCAGCCGGGGACTGCCGAAGAACAGGTGGTCGTGGGCGTCGCACACGCCCAGCTCTCCGGGCGGCACGTCCCCCAGCACCGTGCGGACCGCGCTCACCACCTGCGCCCCCGGGGCAGCCGGTCCAGGCCCGGTGCCGACAGGTGCAGCACCTCGAACATGTCCCCGTCGGCCTTCGGGGTGTCGTGCTCCCAGAGGGAGAAGTGCACCAGCTCCCAGCGGCTCGTGTCGACGGCGGCCGCGGCGAGCAGGGCCCCGTCCTCCGCCGCCAGCCGCCGAGCCTCCCGCACCGAGTCCTCCACCGCCTCGGCCAACAACCCGGAGGCCGGGACGGGTTGGCGCCGCCGTACCGCGAACCGCGCGTGCGAACCACCCCCTTCCTCGTACGCGAGACCCGTCCACTGCCGTACCGACGGCCGCCCGAAGTCGTCACTGAGCCCCTGGAACCCGCCGCCCCAGAGGAAGGCGTTCATGCCTTCGACGGTGTTCCACAGATAGAAGGGCGCGTACTGGCTGACCGGCGAGCCGCGCAGACCGCGCTCGCGTATCAGATAGGCCTTGAAGCCGAGCCCGTCCCAGTCGTCGAGCAGATGCCCCAAGCGGGCGACACGGTCGCGGATGACGCCCATGTCGTAGTCGGCGGGCAAGGTGAGCTCGTACTGCATGGCGTGCATTCAGGTCTCCTCAAGCGGGACGGGGCGCGAGCAGCGACAGCAGGCCCCGCACACCCGCGTCGAACGCGGCGGGGGAGCCGGAGGCGCGGGCGAGGACGTAACCGCCCTGGACCGTCGCGACGACCGCCGCGGCGATCTCCTCGCCGTCCAGCAAGGACGCGAACTGGCCCTGCTCCTTGCCCTCTTCGACGATCCCGGCGATCCGCTCGCGGATCCAGTCGAGCGTCTCGTCGACCGGGGCGCGCAGCTCGGCGCTGGCGATCACGTCAGGGTCCATGGTCAGCCGGCCGATCGGGCAGCCCCGCAGCACGTCACGTTCGCGCCGCAGATAGGCCTCGATGCGCTGGTACGGCGTTCCCGGGCCGTCGAGTACTCCAGCCGCGGTGGCCCGCATCTCCTCGGCGGTCCGCCGGATCGCGGCCAGCGCGAGGTCGGGCTTGCCCTTGAAGTGGTGGTACATGCTGCCCTGCCCGGCGCCGGCACGCTCCAGGATCGCCTTGGGGCTCGTGCCCACATAGCCGCGCTCCCAGAGCAGCTCGCGGGTGGACTCGATCAGCCGTTCCGAGGTGCTCATGCCCTCACTGTACATACCAGTAGTTACAGAAGTCCACGGCCGGTGAAGCACACCTGTCCTGCCGCCCTACTCCCTGCGAGGTACGCACACTGCCGCTGGCCGTACGACGACCGGGGCCCCCTCGCCGCGCGACTCTCGGAAGCGACAGACAGGACATCGCAGCAACACGTCCGAGGAGTGGAACGACATGCAGACCCTGGCGAACTTCGGCGACGGCGGCCCCGGCCCCTGGATCCTGTTCTTCCCGCTGATCTGGGCACTGGTCATCGGTGGCGGCATCGCGCTGCTGCGCCGCACCGTGTGGCGCGGCCGCCGCGGCCCCTGGCGGCAGCCCACGGTCGAGAACGACTCGCCCATCGCCGTACTCGGCCACCGCTTCGCCTCCGGCGAGATCGACGAGGACGAGTACTGGCGCCGACTGTCCGTACTGAACGAGGAGTTCGGCCGCTCGGCCAAGGGTGGTGGTGCATGAACCTACTGGTCCCACCGCAAGAGCCCGTTCCGTTGGGAGCCGCCCATGCCGAGCCGCCGGAACGCCATCACCGCCTGCGCGGTCATCGGTGGGCTGTCCTGCCTGTGCGGCGCGGCGCAGGTGCTGTTCGCCGATCCGGCTCGCATGTGCGGCCGCGTGCGTAGGCCTGGGCGGCGAGGGAGCGGGCCCGGGCCGTGGCGCCCGGGACCCTTCGTGGCCACGACCCGGCTGGGACCGGTTCGAGGAAGGGTTCTTCCCGCCGCGCGGCCTGCCACTGGAACGACGGACGGGTGGAGGACCTGGTCCTCCCCTGGGTCCTTCCCGCCTTGACGGTCGGCTTCGGGCCGGCCGCCGCGTGCGTGATCACGCCGGTCGTCGCCCGCTACCGGAAGGCGCACAGGCGTCGAGCGACCCCGCTCCCGGACTCCCCGGCCTGACGCGGGACACCGTTCGTCCGGTCAGGGCGCAGGCGGCATCGGCGCGTTCACCCCTGCGCCCCCTCGGGACGGTGGTCACCGCCCGGTCAACCGGCAACGGCGGACCGGGCGGGAGCGTGTTCGGGCCGCAGCCCGTCGGCGGTGTGCCCGACCTCCGCGAACCTGCGCGCGGGTTTCTCCAGGGCCGTGCGCCGTGCGCGGCGCGACGGCGCCGCCACCGTGGCGGAGGACGTCGGAAGGGTGAACCATACGACCTTGCCGGACTCGCCGTCCGGCCGGACGCCCCAGCTCTCGCTCATGGCGGCCACCATCGCGAGCCCGCGCCCGCAGGTCGCCAGCGGCTCGGCGTCGTCGACCACGGGCATCCGCGGGTCGTGGTCGCGCACCGAGACCGTGAGCCGGTCGAGCAGCAGCTCCATCTCCACGGTGCACGTCTTGTCGGGCTGGGCATGCCGGTGGACGTTGGACAACAGCTCCGTCACACCGAGCGAGGCCCGGTCGATCAGGGCGTCGAGATGCCAGTAGCGCAATTGCGCAGAGACGATTCTGCGGACCTGGCCGATCCGCGACGGCAGGGCTTGGAGCTCCACCGTGCAGTGCCTGCTTGGGTAGCTGATCACGGCTGCGACTCCCCGACGTGAGGTCCGGAAGAACACGGAGTTCGGATCCAGCAAGGCGCCTTCGTGACACTGTCGCCCGCTGTCGTGGCCGGCGGGCTGGTTCGCAGCGTTATCGCCGGTAAACCCAGAGTGACGTGAGACCAGAGTGACGTAGGGGGTGGGGTACCGCAACTCGCGGACACCTCAGTCGCCGCGCCCCGCCGCCCTGCGCACGGCCTCGATGAAGCGCCGTGCGGCGGGCGGCCCCGGCTCGCCCGGAGCGGGGTCGTGGTCGCCCAGGGTGAGCAGGTACCGCTTGCCGTTGAGATCCGCCGTGGCCCGGTCATCGGGGCCGAACCAGGGCTTGGAGGCGCGCACCGCCTGCACCGGCGCGCTGTCGATCTCACTGCCGTAGCTGGTCAGCAGCTCGAGCCGGCCGTCGCTGATCCGGATCTGACCGGCCCGGGTGAGCGAACGCAGCCGCTTCCCGATCCGCACGCCCGTGGCCCTGAACTCCGGCTCCGCCATGCCACCCGCCCCCTTGTGCGCGTCGGTGCACCGGCTCCCGCTCGCGCGGTACCCGGCACAGGCTCGTGTCCTGATCCAGTGTGCCCCCGTCCGGAGGCTTGCTCCGGTTGCTGCCTCGTACCCCTGCCGGTACCCCGTTCGGAGCCCCGGTCCCGCGGTGAAGTCTGCCCCCACCCGGCGCCGAGCACCAGTGCAGCAGACCTCCTCTCCTGGGGCGCCCGGAGCACACCCGCACGTGCGCCCCCCGGAC
>NZ_NGFN01000108.1 GCF_002148965.1 Streptomyces swartbergensis
GTTCGTGGCGGCGGCACGGAACGGAACGGTCTGTACGGTCCTTACTGGCACCGCGCGATTCCTTACGGGCGTCGGCCGGTTCTGTGCGGGCGTCCGCCGTCGCGCTGCGCCGCAGGCTCGCCGGGCGCCCCGCGGACGTGCTGGTCGCCGCCGTCTTCGCCGGTGCCGCCGTGCTGCTCCGGCTGCACCAGCCGTTGCCCGACGGCGTCGGCCCGTCCGCCGCCGCCGTCGGCCTGCTCGTCGGGGCGTGCCTGCCGCTGGTGTGGCGGCGTTCGCGTCCGGGTCTCGTGCTGGCCGCCACGGCGGCCTGCTATCTGACGGGTGAACTGCTCGACCCCGCCGGTGACAACGCCCAGTCCGTGTTCCTGGCCTGCTACTCGGTGGCACGGCACACGCCCGCGCCGCGCAGCCTCCTCGCTCCCGTCGCGCTCACCACGACACTGCTCGCCCCCGAGCCGGCCCACGGCCGGCTGAACGTGTTCTCCTCGGCCGACACCGCCGTCCCGCTCGGCCCCGCCGACTACCTGGTGGCCGCCGCGATGGCCGCCGCCGTATGGCTGCTCGGCGCGTCACGGCGCCGGCTGTACGCGGACGCCGCGCGCCTGCGTGACCTGACCGAACGACTCCGCGCCGAGCAGCGGGTCAGCGCCCGGCGCGCGGTGGCCGCCGAACGCGCCCGGATCGCCCGCGATCTGCACGACCTGGTGGCCCACCACGTCAGCGCGATCGCCTTGCAGGCACGCGCGGTCACCGTCGTACTGCCGGACGACTCGCGCGCCGCCGGTCAGGGAGTGGCGGCGATCAGCGAGGCGGCGGACACCGCGCTCGACGAGATGCGCGGCCTGGTCCAGCTGCTCGCGGACCCGCCGCCGGAGAGCGGCGCCGCGCCGCTCCCGCAGCCGTCGCTGCGCCACCTGGAACGGCTGACCGGGGAGGCGGAGGCGGCGGGCTGCCCGGTGACGCTCACGGTAACCGGACCGGTCGCGGAGCTGCCGCCCGCCGTGCAGGTGTCGGCGTACCGCGTCGTACAGGAGGCGCTGTCGAACGTGCGCAAGCACGCCGGCGCCGTCCCCGTACGCGTCGCACTGGCCTGCCGGGACGGCGGGTTGACCGTCACGGTGGAGAACGCCGCGCCCGCCCACGACCGCCGCCCGATGCCCGGCTCCGGGCTCGGGCTGATCGGCATGCGCGAGCGCACCGCGCTGTTCGGCGGCACGCTGCGCGCGGAACCCGTCCCGGACGGCGGCTGGCGCGTCGTGGCCACGTTCCGGCCGCGGGACGGCAGCCCGTACGCGCCCGCCGACGGCATGTACGCGCCGGAGGACGGCCGATGACGCCGCCGGTGCGGGTGCTGACCGTGGACGACCAGGAGCTGGTCAGGACGGCGCTGCGGGTGATGCTGCGGCGGCGTACGGATGTGGAGGTGGTGGGCGAGGCGGCGGACGGCGCGCGGGCCGTCGAGGCGGCGTACGAACTGCGCCCGGACGTGGTGCTGATGGACGTGCGGATGCCCGGCATGACCGGGGTGGAGGCGACGGCGCGGATCCTCCAGGGCTGGCCGCACCCCGGACCGCGACCACGCGTGCTGGTGCTGACGACGTTCGACCTGGACGAGTACGTGCACGCCGCGCTGCGCGCCGGGGCCGGCGGGTTCCTGCTGAAGAACACCACGCCGGAGCTGCTGGCCGAGGCGATCGGAGTGGTGGCGGCGGGCGAGGCGATGCTCGCGCCGACGGTCACCCGGCGGCTGATCCGGGCGTTCTCCGACCTGCCGCCGCCGCTGCTGTCCGGCGTGCGGCCCCGCCCGTCACCGGCCGACGGGTCGCCCGGAGGCCCGGGCGACCCGCTGGACGCGCTCACCCGGCGCGAACGTCACGTCGCGGAACTGGTCGCCCGCGGGCTCTCCAACGCGCGGATCGCCAGGTCGCTCGGCCTCAGCGAAGCCGGCGTGAAGAGCACCGTCAACCGCATCCTGACCAGGCTCGGACTGGAGAACCGCGTACAGATCGCGATCCTCGTACTCGCGGCCGAACCCACGACGGAACAGGGCGACGGCCGGCACACTGCTACCTGATCCAACGGCAGACCCTAGGCGTCCTTGGGCCCCGCCTGCTGCACCACCTCGAACGACCAGAGCGTCGAGTCGCTCGCCGCGGGCTTGGGGCGCTCGCCTCCCTCGCCGCCGCCCTGGTGCGCGGCCTTCATCGGCCCCTCCATCCAGGCCTGGAACGACGCCTCGTCACGCCACCGGGTGTAGACGAGGTAGGTGTCGGTGCCCTCCACCGGGCGGAGGAGCTCGAACCATTCGAAGCCGTCGGAGCTCTCCACGGTGTGGGCGCGGGAGGCGAACCGCTTCTCCAGCGTCTCCCGCTGCTCGGCGGGCACGGTCAGCACATTGATCTTGACTACGCTCATGGCCCCATCTTGCCCGATGGCACATCCGAGCAGGCTAAGTCCCACGGCATCGCTACGGCATCGAGTGTTTTGAACGCGTTCAAAATGAGCTAGGGTCACTCTCACACGTCGAGGGGGAGTGGCATGAAGATCGTGATACCCGGCGGGACCGGGCAGGTCGGCGCAGTCCTGAAGCGCGCGCTGAGCGCGGCCGGACATGACGTCGTGGTACTCAGCAGGCGTCCGCAGCAGCCGGGCGAAGTGCACTGGGACGGCGCGACCCCGGGGCCGTGGACGGAGGAGATCGACGGCAGCGACGTCGTGGTCAACCTGGCCGGACGGAGCGTGAACTGCCGCTACACCCCCGCCAACCTCCGCGAGATGATGGACTCACGGGTCCACTCCGCCCGGGTCGTGGGCGAGGCGATCGCCGCGGCCGCCCGGCCGCCCCGGGTCTGGCTCCAGATGAGCACCGCGACCGTCTACGCCCACCGCTTCGACGCGCCCAACGACGAGGCCACCGGCGTGATCGGCGGCACCGAACCCGACGCCCCCGGCTACTGGGCCTACAGCGTCGACATCGCCAAGGCCTGGGAGCGGGAGCAGGAGACGGCCGGCACCCCGCACACCCGGAAGGTGGCTCTGCGCGCCGCCATGGTGATGAGCCCGGACCGCGGCGGCGTCTTCGACGTCCTGCTGCGGCTGGTCAGGCTGGGCCTCGGCGGCCCTGTCGCCTGCGGCGCGCAGTACGTGTCGTGGATCCAGGACCAGGACTTCGTCCGGGCGGTCGAGTTCCTCATCGCCCGGGACGACATCACGGGGCCGGTCAATCTCGCCGCTCCCGCGCCCCTGCCGCACCGCGACTTCATGCGCGCCCTGCGGACGGCGTGGGGCGTCCCGGTGGGCCTGCCCGCGACGCGCTGGATGGCCGAGGCCGGCGCCTTCGTCCTGCGCTCGGACACCGAACTGCTGCTGAAGAGCCGCCGCGTCGTCCCCGGCCGCCTCCTGGACGCGGGCTTCACGTTCGGCCGTCCGGACTGGCCGACGGCCGCGGACGACCTCGTACGGCGGCTCCGCAGCCGTGGCGTGGGATGAGTTCGAGTCAGCCCCGCTTCTTGCCCTGCTCCAGGGCCTTGCCGGTCATGTCGGTGACCTGTCCGGCCGGGGGCGCGTCCGCCTCCACCTCGGTGCCGAAGTCGGTGAAGTCCATGACCGTGCGCACCGTGACCCGCTGAGGCGAGGACGAGGCGTCGGTGGAGGATCGTTGCGTCGACCCCGGTGCGGACTTGAGGGTCAGGTCGAGCTGCTGACGGCGCATGCGGCCCTCTTCGTCGAGCCACACGTCCATCGGCAGCGTCGGGCCGACCTGCTGCCGCAGCGCGTCGCCGTTGGGCAGCTCGGCGACGTCGACGGAGACGCGGTAGTGCGTGGTCTCGACGCCGCCGATCGTGGCCGTGCCCTTCTTGGTCACGTCCTTGTCGGTGATCGCCTTCGCGTACGCCGCGGACTGCGCCGGATCGCTCATGGACCGGTCGCCCGCGCCCTGCTGTGCGGAGACCTTCCCCAGGTCGATCTTGATCCAGGGCTTGCCGCCCGGTGCCTGCCCCTGGGGCATCTTCTGGTACAGCACCTGATCGACCACGCGCTGCTCGATCCGCTGCCCCTGCACCGCGAGCGTCATGACGCTGTCGCCGTCGTCGAAGTCCACGGCGCCCTGGCCGTTCGCGGACTCCGAGGTGCCCTGGGCCGAGGTCTGCACCCGCAGCCTCACCTTGGCGGTGTCCTCCTCGGCCGTCCTGTCGTAGGCGGAGCGCACCGCCCGCGTGCCCTGCTCCTGTGTGTTGCCCTGCGCCGAGGAACCCCGTGCGCCGTCACCCGTGCCGTCGTCGTCGCCGCAGCCGACCAGCACCGTGCCGGCCAGCACACCGGCGACGCCTAAGGCACAGACCTTCCTGCCGTTCGCTGCCCTGCCCATCGAACCAGCTCCTCTCAGGTGTGATGCGACCCAAGTGCCCAAGCCGGGCATGAACACACGTGCGTGCTCGAGGAGTTGGTTTCCGGGAGGATTCCGTCCCCGGCCGGTGCGGTCGGTGCGAATCCGGTCAGCGGCGCCCGCGGAGCTTGCCCAGCAGTCGCTGGGCCTGGGCCCGCTTGCGCGGATCGGCGGCGGCCCGCCGTGCCTGCTCGGTGGCCCGCCGCCCCTGCGGGCTCCGGGCGAACTGCTTGATGCGATTCAGGATGCCGGCCATGACGCACTCCCTCGTGTTCTGACGTCGTCTTGTCTGTAGCTCGTCTACCCCTCCGACGAGGTGCTCAGCCCTTCTCCCGCCCGGACGGTGCGCGACCGAACGTGTTTGCCGCCGGAGTCAGAGGCAAGTCGCAGTCCATGACCGAAGAGAACAAGCGCACGAATCAGAAGCCGACCACCATACGGGCGACGGAGTCCAAGGCCCGAGGCGCCGCGGACAAGGCGACCGCGCCGACGGCCCAGGCCGCGAAGCGCGCGTCGGCCAAGGCCGATGACGCGGCGTCAGCCGTCAAGGCCGGGGCGGAACGCTCCGCCGAGACGACGACGGCGGCCGTGCAGACCGCGGCCAGGAGTGTCGAGGCGGGCCGCCAGGCAGTCGTCGCGGCCTCGGGCCAGGTCGCCGCCACGGCGAAGACGGCCTGGACGGTGATCGCCCACCGCAAGGCCGTCGCCGCGGGCGTCGGGGCCGGCCTGACCGCCCTGAGCGCCGCGTCGTACGCGGTGGGACGCCGCGCGGGACGCCACACGCACGGCCCGCTCACCCGGCTCACCGGCGGGCGGATCTGACCCGAGGCGAGGGGGCCCGGCAGGACGCCCACAAGGCCGGAAGGCGGCGCCGCGTACCACCGGATGTCCCGGTGGGTACGCGGCGCTGCCTCCTTGTGGTGCGTGGCGCGGTCCGGCGGTTCGCCGCGTGGCCTGGCGCACATCCGGCCCTCACAGCGGTGCCCCTCTCGCGCGTCACGGCTGTGACGAGGAAGGATGAGGGCGCAAGCGAAGAATCACACCCATGTGGAGGAGCGGGCCCATGCAGCACGAGCGAGCGGGCAGTCCGGCCGGTCCCGAAGATCTCGTCGACGTCGCTCGGCTGGTCACCGCGTACTACGCGCTCCACCCCGACCTGGACGACCCGGGGCAGCGCGTCACGTTCGGGACCTCCGGACACCGCGGAACCGCACTGGCCGGCGCGTTCAACGACGACCACATCGCCGCGACCAGCCAGGCCATCTGCGAGTACCGCGCGGCCCAGGGCATCGACGGCCCGCTGTTCCTGGGCGCCGACACCCATGCCCTGTCCGAGCCCGCACGGGTCACCGCGCTGGAGGTGTTCGCCGCCAACGAGGTGACGGTGCTGATCGACGACGCGGACGGCTACACGCCGACCCCGGCCGTCTCGCACGCCATCCTCACCCACAACCGCGGCCGCACCACCGGCCTCGCGGACGGCGTCGTCGTCACCCCGTCCCACAACCCGCCCGCCGACGGCGGGTTCAAGTACAACCCGCCCAGCGGCGGCCCGGCCGCCTCCGACGCGACCTCCTGGATCCAGGACCGGGCGAACGAGATCATCCGCGGCGGCCTGAAGGACGTCCGGCGCATCCCCCACGCCCGGGCCCTCGCCGCGGCCACCACAGGCCGCTACGACTTCCTGGGCACCTACGTCACCGACCTGCCCGGCGTGCTCGACCTGGACGCGATCCGCGCGGCCGGGGTGCGCATCGGGGCGGACCCGCTGGGCGGGGCGTCCGTCGCCTACTGGGGCCGGATCGCCGAGCAGCACGGCCTCGACCTCACCGTGGTCAACCCGCACGCCGACCCCACCTGGCGGTTCATGACGCTGGACTGGGACGGCAAGATCCGCATGGACTGCTCGTCGCCGTACGCCATGGCCTCGCTCATCGAGCAGCGCGACCGCTTCGACGTCGCCACCGGCAACGACGCCGACGCCGACCGGCACGGCATCGTCACCCCGGACGCGGGCCTGATGAACCCCAACCACTACCTGGCCGTCGCCATCTCCTACCTGTACGCCCACCGCGACCGCTGGCCTGCCGCCGCCGGTGTCGGCAAGACCCTGGTGTCCTCCGCCATGATCGACCGGGTCGCCGCCGACCTCGGCCGTGAACTGGCCGAGGTGCCGGTCGGGTTCAAGTGGTTCGTGGACGGGCTGGTCGACGGCACCATCGGCTTCGGAGGGGAGGAGTCGGCCGGGGCGTCCTTCCTGCGCCGGGACGGCTCCGTGTGGACGACCGACAAGGACGGCATCATCCTGGCGCTGCTCGCCTCCGAGATCACCGCGGTCACCGGCAAGACCCCCTCGGAGCACTACGCCGCGCTGACCGCCCGCTTCGGCGAACCGGCGTACGCGCGGATCGACGCCCCGGCGTCCCGCGAGGAGAAGGCCCTGCTCGCCAAGCTCTCCCCGGCACAGGTCAGCGCGGACACGCTCGCCGGGGACGCCGTCACCGCGGTGCTCACCGAGGCCCCCGGCAACGGCGCGCCCATCGGCGGCATCAAGGTGACCACCGACAACGCCTGGTTCGCGGCCCGCCCCTCGGGCACCGAGGACGTCTACAAGATCTACGCCGAGTCCTTCCGCGGCCCCGACCACCTCCGCCAGGTCCAGGAGGAGGCCAAGACCGTGGTGCTGACGGCGCTTTCCAGCTGAGCACCGGCACGCGACGGCCCGGGCCACGTCAGGGTGGCCCGGGCCGGGTGGGCTTCAGCTTCGCAGGCTGCGGGCGGGCAGGACGACATGCGCCGCCGAGGAGAGCAGGTCCTCGTCGGACGTGAAGGCGGCCGGTGTCTCTACGTCACCGCCGGTCAGCACCTGCTCGATGGCCTTCGACGTGGCCTCCGGGCCGTTCGCACCGTCTCCGGGGGAGCAGGCCAGGAGGTACGGAACGTCCCCGTCGGGGGTCGTGCCCCGCCAGGACAGGACGACGAGGGAGCCCAGGTCGTCGGTGTGCACGGACTGCGTTTCGGGTGAGACCGAGGTCACCGCGGATCCGTGTCGGCGCACCGGGAGGCACCCGGCCCGGTCTCACCCGACTGGACCACGCCCCGCCGGGCTCTCCACACGAGGGCACATCTGCCTCGGGTACCGGTTCGCCGGGGTGGAACCCGATACAGGACACTGGGGGAAGATCCGACCCGGGAAGGACCGTCACGTGATCATCTTCGGCACCAAGGGGTACCTGTACCAGCTGGCGATACTGACGCTGGTCTGCGGCCAGTGCGGCAACCCCGCCGCGCACACGCTCAGGAAGCGCGTCACGAAGTTCACGCTGTTCTTCGTGCCGCTGTTCCCGATCTCGACGAAGTACCTCACGCAGTGCACCTTCTGCGGTGCGGAACAGAAGGTGACCAAGGAACAGGCGGAGCAGTTGCAGGCCCAGAGCGCGAGCGGCGACGGCGGCCAGACGTACGGGCAGCCGCAGCAGCAGCACCGGTTCTGAGCCGGCCGGCCGCCCCGGGGCGGGGAGGTGCTCAGCCGGTCGTGAGCACCTCGTCCGTCAGGCCCAGGTGCCGTCGGAAGGCCTCGCGCCCCTGATCCGTCAGCCGCACGACGCGGGAGCCGTCGCCGTGCACGAGCCAGGACGCCTCCAGTGCGCGGTGGAACACGGCCGCGGCCACCGCGCCCGCCAGATGCGGGCGCTGTTCCGTCCAGTCCAGGCAGGTACGCACATGCGGACGGCCCGTCGCACCCGTCGCCTCGTCCGCGATTCCGAGGCCCGCCAGCCATGCCGCGCCGGACGCGGTGAGCGCCGGGCCGGACTCCCAGGACAACACCCCACGAGCGGTCATGGCATCGGTCATCGCCACGGCGAGGGAGCCGCCGAGATGGTCGTAGCAGACGCGGGCGAAGCCGACGGCGCGGTGCCGGCGGGCAGCGGTGAGCGAACGGACCGCGACCAGCCGGCGGGGCGCCCTGGCCGCCAGCGCCTCGATCATCTCCGCGATGCCGGGGTCCGCCAGACGCACATAGCGGTGCCGGCCCCGGCGTTCCTCGGCCAGCAGACCACCGGCCACCAGCCGGTTCAGATGGCTCGTGGCCGTGGACGGCGCGACACCGGCCAGGCGGGCCACCTCGGAGGCCGTCCAGGCCCGGCCGTCGAGCAGGGTGAGACAGATCGCGGCGCGCGTGCGATCGGCCAGCAGCGCCCCCATTGAGGCGAGATCCGGTTCTTCGGCATGGACGTCGGGGCTGGTCACCGACCGATTGTCCCCGGCCGACACTTCGACGCGCATCGAAACGTCCCGGCCGTAGCGTCCTGAGCCATGACGACCGACACCCATCGTGTGATCCAGCCGAGCGTCCTCTACTTCGGCACGCCCGTCGTGCTGCTGACCACGGAGAACGACGACGGCTCCTGCAATCTCGCACCGATCTCCTCCGCATGGGCCCTGGGACAGCACTTCGTCCTGGGCATCGGCAGTGAGAGCCGGACCGTGCGCAACCTCGCCGAGCGCCCGGAGCTCGTGATCAACATCGCCTCGCCGGAGCTGTGGGAGCAGGTGGAACGGCTCGCACCGCTCACCGGGGCGCACCCGGTGCCGGAGGCCAAGCGGGCGGTGTACCGCTACGAGCCGGACAAGTTCGCAGCGGCCGGGCTCACGCCGGTCGCCGCCGACCTCGTGAAGCCGCCGCGCGTCGCCGAGTGCGCCCTCCAACTGGAGGCACGGGCGCGCGCGTTGACACCCGGCGGAGCGGGTCTCTTCTTCAGCGTCGAGTGCGAGGTCCTGCGCGTCCACGCCGCCGAACGCGTCGTCGTACCCGGCACCCACCACATCGACCCGGCCGTCTGGAGCCCGCTCATCTACAACTTCCGCCACTACCACGGCCTGTCCCCCGAGCTCGGTCACGGCTTCCGTTCGGAGACGGCCAGGGCCACGGCCTCCGCCGTCTGACCCGCCCGCACCGTGACCGAGGAGCGGATCGTGTCCCGCCCGGTCACGGTGCGGGCGCCGGCCCGTCCGCCCGGCGGCGCCGTTCCAGCAGCAGCGCCGCACCCGTGGCGGCCGCCCCCGCGCCCTCCCACAGGCCGACACCGACGAAGACGCCCGGCGCTCTCCCGCTGAGCGCCGCGACGGTGAAGACCGTGCAGGTGAGCAGCCGGAACGGAACGGTCCACCGGAAGAAGGCCCGCCAGTCGGCCAGCGCCGCCAGCACGTAGTACACGCCCATGTTGAGCGCCGCCATGGACGAGGCCGTCAGGAACGCGGGCGTGAAGTCCCCGGCAGCACGCTCGCCCGGGGCGGCGAGGCCGAGGAGCGACAGCTGCGTGGCGGGTGAGACCAGGCCCACCGTCCCGAGGGCGGCGGCGAGCACACCGAAGACGGCCATCGTCCAGCCGGAGGCCGAGCGGGGGAGACGCACGCCGGGATCGTATCCACGTTCGACCGGCGGCCGGGCCGGTTCCGTTCCCTTTCCCGGACGGCACTGATCCCCTTTTGCGGGACCGCATCGAACCGTGTGGCAACCGCAAGATCTCGGGTACTCGTCCCGCCACGGGCCCGGACCTGTGTGGGCCGAAGGGCCTCCAACAGTCGATTCAGGAAAACGGAGGCATACAGATGAGCACCGTCAAGGAAACCGTGGAAGTCGCCGTCCCCGTCCACACCGCCTACAACCAGTGGACCCAGTTCGAGGAGTTCCCGAACTTCATGGAGGGCGTCGAGGAGGTGAGGCAGCTCGACGACCGTCACAACCACTGGACCACCAAGGTCGGCGGAGTCCGGCGCGAGTTCGACACCGAGATCGTCGACCAGCTGCCCGACGAGCGGGTCACCTGGCGCACGACCAGCGGAGACACCAAACAGAAGGGCTCGGTCCGCTTCGAGCGCGTCGACGACACCCACACCCGCGTGGAACTCGTGATGGACATCGAGCCCAGCGGAGCCGTGGACAAGGCCGGGGACATGCTCGGCACGATCGACCGGCGCATCAAGGGCGACATGAAGCGCTTCAAGCAGTACATCGAGGAGCGCGGAGCCGAGTCCGGCGCCTGGCGCGGCCGCATCCAGCCCGGCGGCGGCACCGGCCCCACCCCCCTCTGACACTCAGGGCCCCGCTCTTCCGGACCCGGCCTCCACCACAGACCCGGTGGAGGCCGGGTCCTTTTGTGCCCACCCCGTCCCGGACGCGTCCCTGTCCTTGATGCGTCCGTGTCCCCGACGCGGGGAATGTGTGGTGTTTCGGTCATCTCGGTGACATGCACCTGTCCAAATCGGTCTCCTGGTGGCACGCTGCCCGTGGTTCGCAGCGACACCCCTGCCTGACCGGGTGGATGAGCCCCGCCACCCGGCCCCCACAGCAGAAGGAGACCGCGTGACAGGCACACCCCGTAGCCTTCGCTCCTCCGGCAGCGGCACCCGCGTTCGTCGCACCGTCCTCGGCGCACTCGCCGGCGTCGCCGCACTGCTGGCGACCGGCGTCACCGCCGCGCCGGCGAGCGCCGCGCCCGACCCGGGAACGGTGGCACCCTCGGCGCAGGAACGCGCCCTCGCCTTCTGGACCCCCCAGCGGATGCGCGCGGCCACCCCGCTCGACGTCCTGTCCGTCGACCGCTCCGACGTGCGGGCCTCGGACATCCGCAAGGGCAAGGCGACCGTCGTGGCACCCAGCACGCCCGCCTCCGACGTCGGCCCCCTGGCGATCCCCCACGGCGGCGGCCCCTGGACCGGGGGCGGAGCGGTGACCAAGACCGCCGGGCGGGTGTTCTTCACCTACCAGGGGCGCACCGCCTCCTGCTCCGGCAACGCCGTCACCAGCGCCAACAAGAGCACCGTGATCACCGCGGGCCACTGCGTGAAGATGGAGGGAGCCTGGCACACCAACTGGGTGTTCGTGCCCGGCTACCACGACGGGCAGCGCCCGTACGGCACCTGGACCGCGTCCAAGATCCTTTCCACGCCGCAGTGGACGGCCAGTGAGGACATCAACTACGACATCGGCGCTGCCGTGGTCGCCCCGCTGGACGGCAAGAAGCTGACCGACGTCGTCGGCGGCCAGGGCCTGGCTTTCAACACCGGCTACAACAAAGCCATGTACTCCTTCGGCTTCCCGGCCGCCGCACCGTACGACGGCGAGAAGTTCATCTACTGCAGCGGCACCACCTACCGCGACTTCCTGCTCTCCAGCGACCACGGTCTGACCTGCAACATGACCGGCGGCTCCAGCGGCGGCCCGTGGTTCACCCAGTTCAACGAGGCCACCGGGACCGGGCTGCAGTCCTCGGTGAACAGCTTCAAGTACAACTTCCTGCCCAACGCCATGTACGGCCCGTACTTCGGCGCGGACGCACAGAACCTGTACCAGAGCGCCCAGTCGTCCTGAGCCACCGGCCGGCCGGGTGCCGGGTCCTCCTCCGAACGGTGGGGGAGGACCCGGCACCCGGCGCGTCGCCGTGAAGGCTCCGGGCGTCGCCGCGAGGCCGCGCCGCACCTGCCGAAAGGGCTGCGGGCGTCGTCCCACAGGCGGCAAACCCGTTGCGCCGACCAGCGGTTCCGACAGAATGCCGGGGTGATCGGCAACCGCAGCACCTACCGCACGGCGGACGGCGTCCGCGTCCCCGGAACCTGGCGACACGCCTTCATCCGCAACGGCGACTACTTCCTGACCGACCTGTTCATCTACGCGGACGGGCTGATCGACTGCTGGGGTCTGGTCACCCTGGAGGAGTTCGAGGAGAAGCTGCGCTGCGGCTGGGTCGCCACCGAACTCCCGGACGGCGCCAGGGTGTCCGCCCATGAGCTGGCCGCGTGGCGGTTCAGCGAGCCGCGTACCTGGCTCACGCCCGAGCTGCTGCTGGCCGAGGTCCGCGACACCATCGACCGGCTCAACGGACGCCCGGACTCCACGGCCCGCTGTCTGGCCGCCGTCGACGTGTTCCTCGCCGACCGGACCGAGGAGAACCGGGCCGCGGCCCGTGCCGCCTACCTCGCCATCCCCGAGACCCAACGCCACTACGCGCTCGGCGACATGGACCGCAAGGACTGGCCGCTCCAGGTCCTGGTGACCGGACCGGGCGAGTACCTGGACGGCGCCGCGCTCGGCGCACCGATCACCCAGGAGGAGTACGACGAGGCCATCGCCTACTTCGAGGAGCGGGCGAAGTGGATCGCGGAACGGCCCGCACGCATCCCGGCAGACGGGCCCGCGACACCGATCGCCCCCGCGATCCACCTGTACCAGAGCCATTTCCGCAAGGTCCCGGACGACCCGGGCACCACTGCACTGCGCAACGACTTCCCCGCTCCCGTCCCGGCCGACGGCGTCACCTACCCCTCCGTCGCCCACGCCTACTGGGCCCTGTCCACCACGGACCCTGACGCCCGAGCCGCCATCAGGGACGCGAACACCGTGTACGCCGCCCGGGACACGGCAGCCGGCGCTCCCCGGCGCGACGGGTGGGAACAGGCCCGGACCGCCGTCATGACCGCCCTGCTGAGGGCGAAGTACACCCGGCACCCGGCCCTCGCCCGGATCCTCCTGGACACGCAGGACGCGACCCTCGTCTACGACGACTCCGACTCCGGCTTCTGGGGCGACAACGGCGGCCGCGGCCGGAACTGGACGGGCCGCCTCCTGGAACTCGTCCGTTCCGAACTCCGCGCCGAGCAGGCCGGAATCACCCTCCCGGAACCGGGCGCCATGGAGGAGTGAGTGGCGGTGCGCCGGCCGTTCAGGCGGTCGCCTCGGCGAGCAGCCCCACCTGTTCGAGCCCCGACGCCGCGGGCACGAAGACGAGCTCGTCACAGCCGGCCGCGGCGAACGAGTCGGCGTACGACGTCACCATCTGCGCGCTCACCGCGGCACTCGCCGCGATCTGCGCGGCGGCGTCGCCGAGGAAGCCGTAGTAGTGCTGGAGATAACCGTCAGCGTGCGCCCGGGCGTCCGGGCCGAGCGCGAAGTACACCAGCGCCAGCTTGCGCGGTGCACCGGTACGCCCCGCTTCCTTCCACGCGGCATCGACGCCGGCCGACGCCTCCGCGAACATCTCCGGCGTGCCACCGCCCATGATCCAGCCGTCGGCCAGCCGGGCCACCCGCCGGAAACTGGCCGGGGCCGACCCGCCCAGCACGAGCTCGGGGCCACCCTCGCGCACCGGTGCCGGCCCGATCGCACCGGCGAACCCCCGCTCCTCGCCCGACCAGACCCGTTTCATCTCCGCCAGCTGTTCCTCCAGCCGGCGCCCCCTGCCCTCGGTGGACAGACCGCTCGCGGCGAAGTCGTCGTCACGCCCGCCCAGCCCCACACCGAGCACCAACCGCCCTCCCGAGAGCCGGTCGATGGAGGCCGCCTGCTTCGCCAGCAGCGCGCTGTTCGTGTGCAGCGGCCCCAGCAGAACACTCGTCGTCAGCCGGATCCGGCTGGTGACCGCCGCGGCCGCACTCAGCGCGACCAGCTCCTCGTACCCCGGGTAGACCAGGCGCCCGATCGTCCCGAGCGTGCTGAACCCCGCCTCCTCGGCCCGCCGGGCCCACTCCACGAGAACCGAACCCTCGGTCCCGGGAACCGTGTTGGGAAGGCCTATGCCGATGTCCATCTCCACCTCCGGTCAATGAGAGGGGGAGCACCTACCCACGCGGTGTTCTGCCAACCGGATGTGACGCACGCACTGATCACCGAGAGAGGGAATTCCGCGACCACGCGGTCGGCATGCATCGATCGTTTGTCGCCCCCACAAGGAGTGAAACCGGCCATGAACGCTCCCGCGACGTCCCCCACCCGCACCGCACCCGGAAGCCTCCCTCTGATCGGCCACGGCCTCCAACTCGCCCGCAGTCCCCTGCCGTTCATCAGCTCCCTGCGCGAGCACGGACCCCGTGGTGCGCATCCGGACAGGCCCCACCCCGGCCTACGTGGTCACCGATCCCGCCCTCACCCGCAAGGTCCTGGTGACCGACGCCGCGCACTACGCCAAGGGCGGCAAGATCATCGACGCCCTGCGTGTCCGCGGCTCGTTCCTCGCCTTCGGCGACGGCCGCCGCAAGTGCATCGGCGAGAACTTCGCCTGGGCCGAACTCCAGATCGTCCTGGCGACCGTCCTGCGGACCTGGCAGTCCTTCGAGCTCACCTCCCCGGTGCCGCGGCCCCAGGCCGTGGTCACGGTCAAGCCGGACCGCCTGACCATGGAGTTCCGCCGGAAGGCGGCACCGCCGCAGCCGACCAGCGAGAGCCCGTCCCAGGCGGTGATCGTGCCGGAGGCCGGCCCGCACACCAGGCCCACACCGTCCGGCAGTTGACGCCACCGGGCGGTAGCGGGACCGGAACCGGTCCCGCCGCGGTCACCGGGCAACCTTCCCCCGGCTCGCAGGTCTTCCTTCCCGGAGGTGGCCATGGGGGCGGACCATCAGATCGCATTCTTCCTGCGCGAGTCTCAGGCGCCGGACCCGGAGCGGCGCGCGGCGGCGGTGAAGGGGCTGGGCAGGACGGGCGGAGCCGGGTACGCCAGCGTCCTCACCGAGGCGGCCCGCGACCCCGCGCCCTCGGTGCGCGCGGCCGCCGCCCTGGCCCTGGGCCGGCTCGGGACCCCCGAGGCGGGCGGCGAGGTGCTGCTCCCGCTGATGCAGGACGCGTACCCTCGCGTACGGCGCCGGGCCTCGGTCGCCGCCATCCGGCTGGGACTCCAAGGACCCGCGGTCACACAGGCTTTCGCACGGCTGCTGTCCGACCCGGACCACCACCTGCGGATCAACGCCCTGGACGGCCTGGACGCACTGGGCGTGCCCGGGGATGTCACGACCCTGGTCGGGCTGCTCGGTGACCCGGATTGCACCGTGTGGGGGCGAGCCCGGAGTCTGGTGCAGCGGTTCCGGGACGACGCGGCTGTGCGGGCGGAGGTGATCCGCACCGCCCGCCAGGGCCCGGGCACCGCCCGCGTGCGGGCCCTGGACCTGCTGCCGGACCGCTGCACCGAGCAGCTCCTCGACTCGCTGCTCACGGGACTGAGCGATCCCTCCCCTGACGTACGGAAAGCCGTGGCCCGGCGGTTGTTCGACGTGGCACGGCCGGAGACGCGAGACGCGCTGGCCGCGGCACTGCGGACCGAGCGGGATCCCGAGGTGGCCGCATACCTGCTGCGCCGCCTCGGAGACCTGGGCGACGAGCGAGTGACCGGACCGGCTGTGCGGTGGCTGCGCGATCCCGAGGCCGGCGCATCGGCCGTAAGCGCTCTGGCGGAAGCGGCCCCGGCGACGGCCGCCGCACACCTGCGCGAGGTCATGGCCGACCGCACGGTCCACCCCGGCCCCCGGGCCGCCGCGGCCACGGCCGTGGGGGCCGGCGGAGGATGGGACGCCGTCTGGCTGCTGCTGCCCCTGCTGGACGACCCCGAGGACGAGGTACGCGCCGGCGTGATCGACGGCCTCGGAGAACTCGTCGAGAACGGGCTCCGCCTGTGGGAACGCCATCCCGTGGCCTGGGCCCTGGTCGCCCGTCTCGCCGCCGGCGGACAGCACACCTGGCGCGCACGCAACGCCCTCGACGGCCTCACCCAGGCCCTGCCCGCCGTACGGCGTCTCGCGGACGGTGCCGCCTCCGGCGAGGTCCGGGCCGCCGCCCTGTCGCTGCTCGACGGGGACGACGAGACCGACGAGCACGTCCACGACGACGTACGGCGTTTCCTGCGCGGCCTGGACGACCCGCACGAGCCGGTCCGCTACGAGGCCGTGCTCGGTCTCGAACGCTGGGTCGCGGCGACCGGCACGCTGCCACCCGGAAGCGAGGAAGCCCACCGCCGGCTGACCGCCCTCACCACCGACGCCTCCCATCGGCTGCGTCATGCCGCCACCAGCCTCCTCGAAGCACTGGACACCGACTGACTCCTCCCGCACACACGCCCCTTCGCCCACGACCTCGGTATCACCCGCACCGGCGATTCCCGGACGCCGACCGCCGAACACCGCGTGTCGCCGGCCCGGCCGGTCCACACTGGGACCCATGCGCGTGGTGATCATGACGGCGGGATCGCGCGGCGACGTCGCCCCGTACACCGGGCTGGGCGCGGGGCTGGCGCGCAGCGGGCACGAGGTCACCCTCGTCACCCACGGCCGGTTCGAGGCGCTGGTCGCCGGTTCCGGGGTGCGGTTCCATCCGACTCCGGTCGACCCGCACGCCGTGTCGCGCTCCGAGCGCGGGCGCAGCCTGCACGCCAGCACCACAGGGCTCGGCAAGCTGCTGCGCGCGGTGTCGATGGCACGGTCCGCGGCCGAGGAGATGACCGACGCCCTGGTCCAGGCGGCCCGCGGCGCGGACGTCGTTCTGGCCGCCGGTGCCGTGGCCCCGCTGGGCCGCGCCATCGCCGAGGGCCTGGCCCTGCCCAGCCTGGGACTGTTTCTCCAACCCCAGCACCCGACAGGCGAGTTCGGTGCGCCGATGCTCGGCGGACGCTCGCTCGGCACCGTGGGCAACCGCTTGGGCGGACTGGCCGTCACCACCGCCGTCGACCGGGTCTTCACCCGGGCCATGCGCCGACTGCGCACCCGGCACGGGATGACCCTGCGTGGCGCGGCAGCGCTCCGCCGGGCCCATGAGCGGGCACGGTGGCCCGTGCTGCACGGATTCAGCGAGCTGGTGGTGCCCCGCCCCCGTGACTGGCGGCCCGGACTGGAGGTCGCCGGGTACTGGTGGCCGTACGACACCCGCACGCTGCCCGGGGAGCTGGAGGAGTTCCTCGCCGCCGGGCCCGCCCCGGTCTTCGTCGGGCTGGGCAGCGCCACCGTGCCCGACCCGGAACGTCTCAGCGGCGAGATCGTGCGCGCCCTGCGCGCGGCGGGCCTGCGCGGTGTGATCCAGCAGGGGTGGGCGGGCCTCGCCGCCGACGCCGACGATGTGATCACGGTCGGCGACGTGCCGCACGCGCCGTTGTTTCCCCGGATGGCCGCCGTGGTCCACCACGCCGGGGCCGGTACCACCGCCGCCGTACTGCGCTCGGGCGTCCCCACCGTGCCGGTGCCCGTGCAGTTCGACGGCGGCTTCTGGGCGGCCCGTCTCGTCGCACTGGGCACCACGCCCAGCGCCGTCCCGCTGCGCCGCCTCACCGCCGAGGCACTCGCCCCCGCCCTGCGCCGCGCCACGAGCGATCCCGCCTACCGCCACCGCGCCCAGGCCCTGGCACGCCGACTGGCCGAGGAGGACGGCGTCGCACCGGTGTCGGCCGCGCTCGACCGACTCGTGCCGTGACCGGCAAGCAGCTCACGACAGAGGGACCGTCGACCCCCTGATCGCCACCTGGCAGGGCAGGGTCTCGACTCCCGACCGCCGCGTGCCGGCGATCACCGAGAACAGGGCGTGCGCCGCCGCGCGGCCGACCTGTCCGAGGTTCATGTCGACACTGGTCAGCGGCGGGCGGGACGCCGACGTCAGGACCCGCCAGTTGTCGAAGCCCATCACCGCCACGTCCTCCGGCACCCGCCGGCCGCGCTCGCGCAGGACGTCCACGACGCCCCGGGCGATCTGGTCGCTGCCGCGCAGTGCACSCTGCCSTWCGCGGTCGGCCTGGACCTCARCACCGCSTTCCTCGCSGCYGYGGCCCGYCTGGTCGTCGGYCTGCCGCSCCGGACCACTTCCACTTCCACGCCCCGACGTTCAACCCGAAGATCCCCGGCTCCTGGCTGGTCGACCTCTTCCCACGTGGAGCTGGGCCCGCACGGTTGTCCAGGTCCCGGGTGAAGCCAAGGTGTGCGTCTGGCACGAGGCAGGGCCCGTCGGGCGCTCGCCGGTCGGCGTGAACGGCGACGGAAGGCGCGAGCCGCAGCCCGGCGGCTTCATCGGTTGGCCCCGCGGTGAAGATCCATGCGGGCGGGCGGCCAACTGTGACACGCACACGACCGGGCCACTCCCCGTCGCGTTGCGGGCTGTCCAATCGACGGCGGATACTGACGGTGAGCGGCTGCACTGCGGAAGGGCCTGGAACGGTGGGCGAATACGTGGAGCTACCCGGTGTGAAGACGTGGTACGAGGCGGAAGGCGCTGGTGATCCGTTGCTCCTCCTCCACGGCGGCCTCTGCACGAACGAGACCTGGGGAGCTCAGCGAGCCGATCTGGCAGCGAGGTACCGCCTGTTCCTGCCCGAGCGTCGCGGACACGGGCATACGCCCGACGTCGAGGGGCCGCTGTCGTATCGGGACATGGCTGACGACACCGTCACCTTCATCGAGTCGGTCGTTGGCGGCCCCGCCCATCTCGTCGGCTGGAGCGATGGGGGGATCGTCGCATTGCTCGTCGCCATCGCCCGCCCCGACCTCGTCCGGAAGGTAGTGGCCATGGGGGCCAACTTCCTCCCCGGTCCGGAAAGCTCCGCGGCGCCGGCGTTGCTGGACCACATGTCGGCGGATGCTCCCGAGATGGCGGCGTTTCGCGGGATGTACGAAGCCGCGTCGCCCGACGGCGCCGACCACTGGCCGGTCGTCGTGAACAAAGTGGCCGACATGATCCGTACGCAGCCCACCATCTCCACCGACGACCTGGCTCGTATCAGCGCGCCCACACTCGTCCTGGTCGGTGACGACGACCTGACGACACTCGAACACACGATTGCCCTCTATCGTGCGATCCCTCACTCGGAACTGGCCGTCGTCCCGGGGACCTCTCATGCCCTGCCGATGGAAAAGCCCGAGCAGGTCAACCGGCTCATTCTGGATTTCCTCACGAACGATCCCGTCCCCACGATGTTCCCTCTACGGCGGGCTACGGGCGCGGCAGCAGGCAGCGGTCAGGCCTGACCGCTGGACGTCGGGCCGGCAATGGCTGCACGCCCGCAGCCCGGCGCTCAGGAGCCGACGGGCCTCCTCGCGGCCCTCCCCTCGAACGACGGTTGACCGCTTCCCTGACTTTCTGGGAGACCTCCCCGGGATCGGGCTTCAGCTCGAATCGCATCGGGCGTACTACCTGGCGAGACGTGCCGGCGATGGGTCTCGCTGCTCCATGTCCGAGAACCTGTTCACCCGCGCCGAACACGACCGCGTCATCGCGGCGGCGAACGAGGCCGACCTGCGGGCCTGAAAGCCAGGCGGGGCCGGGTCCGCTCCCGAGCGGTCCGAAATCGCCAAATCCGGTCCGAAAGTCGTCTAGACCACTCTCGGAGTCTTGAACGCGCCTGTCCGGATCTGCTTGGGTTGCGGACCAATGGCCGCCGTCCGACGGCCTGTTGGGGGGAATGGTTTCTGTGGTGCGCTTGCGAGGGGGCATGACCGGCGGGCGCGACGGGCGACCACGCCGACGACCGCCGTCCGCCCGGATCCCGTATCGCCGCTGAGCGGGCGGGCAGGGTATCCAGGTCTCACTCCAGTCACACCCTTCATGCAGACCAGGGGAAGGTGCATGAGGTACTTCCGTCTGCTCGTCCTGGGCAACGGCATCTCGGCGTACGGCAGTTATCTGAACATGGTGGCGCTGAACGTCTTCGTCTACGACGCCACCGGCAGCGCGCTGGCCGCCGGCCTCTTCATGGCCGTACGCCTGGCGACCAGTGTCGTGTCGGGCTGGGTGAGCGGGCGGCTCGTCTCGGGCCACGACCGCAAGCGCCTGATGGTCGGCGCCGACCTGTGCCAGGCCGTGGCCCTGCTGTCGCTGCTGCTCGCCCCCGAGGGCACGCGCCCGGGGCTGCTGTACGTCCTGGCCGTGGTCACGGGCGGCTGCTCGACGCTCTCCCAGGTCGCCCTGCGCAGCAGCATCCCCGAGATCGTCGGAGCCGAGCACCGGGTCCGGGCCAACGGGCTGCTGGTGACCGGGCGTTCACTCGCCATGATCGCCGGGTTCGCCTCCTCGGGCGTGGTGGTCGCGGAGCTCGGCTACTCCGCGGCGTTCGCGCTGGACGCCGCGACCTTCCTGGTCTCCGCGACCGTGCTGTCCCTGCTTCCCGTCCGCACCAGGGCGGCCACCGACGCCGCGGTCGGCGGCTCCGCGAAGGACTCCGGCGCCGCGGGCTGGACGGCCCGGATGCTGCTGGGCACGGCACCGCTGCTGATGGCGATGATCGCCGTCCGGGCGGTCGACGGGCTGGGCTCGTCCTCCCACAACGTCGCCCTCCCCATCTACTCCAGCAGCCTGGACCCCGACCATCCGGCCACGTTCATCAGCCAGTTCTGGGCCACGTGGGCCATCGGCAACATCGTCGCCCAGCAGGTGATCGGCCGGGTCACCAAGAAGACCGGGCGGACACCGGGGGAGCGGGCGTTCGCGCTCGGCGCATGCGTGATGTCGGCCGGGTTCATCGTGGTCTTCAGCGGGCTGCCGACCATGCCGGCCGTCATCGCCGCGCTCGTCGCCGGAGCCGCCGACGGATTCACCGAGATCGTCTACGTGTCGAGGCTCCAGACCGCCCCCGACGACCAGCGCGGCCGCCTCTTCGGGCTCACCGCCTCGGCCGAGAACACCGGTTTTGGACTGGGCATGCTGGTCAGCGGCGCGCTCCTGGAGACCTTCTCTCCGTTCCAGGTGGTGGCCGCCTTCCACGGTCTCGCCATCGCCCTGTGCGCGGCCCTGCTCCTGTGGCTGGTCGGTCGGGGCAGGGCAACACCCGCCCCGCCCGCGGAAGATTCCGCCGGCCGCGACACACCGACCATGACGGAGGGACGCGGCTGATGAACACCAGCGATCCGGACCCGCGGATGGCCGTCATCGGCATGGCCTTCCGGCTGCCCGGCGCCGACACTCCCGAGGACTTCTGGCGCGTCATCCGGGACGGCACCGACTGCATCACCCGCTTCACCGACGAGGAACTCGCCGCCGCCGGTGTCTCCGCCGAGGAGTACGAGGCGGAGGACTTCGTCGGCGCCTCCGGCCTGCTGGACGACATCGCCGGATTCGACGCACAGCACTTCGGGATGAGCCCCCGCGAGGCCCGGCTCACCGACCCGCAGCAACGCATGTTCCTGGAGTGCGCCCAGCACGCCCTGGAGAACGCCGGCTACCCGGACGAACGCGGCGGCACCCGCGTCGGCGTCTACGCCAGCACCGGATACCACCTGTACACCTTCCAGAACTATCTGCTCAACAACGTCCTGCCCAGCCATCCCACGTCCGACTGGGCGCAGGGCATGCAGATGACCGTCGGCAACTACGCCGACTTCGCCGCCACCCGCGTCGCCTACCGGCTGGGCCTGACCGGCCCCGCCGTCAACGTCCAGACAGGCTGCTCCAGTTCCCTGGTCGGCGTGCAGGCGGCCGCCCAGTCGCTGCTCATGGGCGACTGCGACATCGCCCTCGTCGGCGCCACCGCCGTCCACGTCCCGCAGGTCCTGGGCTACCGCCGCGTCAAGGGTACGATCCTGTCCAGGTCCGGCCGTCTGCGGGCCTTCGACGCCGGCGCCGACGGCACCGTGGGAGGCACCGGCGTCCTGGCCGTCGTACTGAAGCGGCTGGCCCGGGCCGTCGCCGACGGTGACACCATCCACGGTGTCATCCGCGGCTGGGGCATCGGCAACGACGGCGCGGGCAAGTCGGCGTTCACCGCGCCGAGCGCCCAGGGCCAGCACGCCGCCATCCGCCAGGCGCTGCGACGCGCCGGTGTCGGCGCGGACACCATCGGCTATCTGGAGACGCACGGCACCGGCACGCTCAAGGGCGACCCGATCGAGTTCGAAGGCGCGACCCGTGCCTACCGCGAGGACACCGACCGCGACGGCTACTGCGCCCTCGGCTCGGCCAAGGCCAACATCGGCCACCTCGACGCCGCCTCCGGACTGGCCGGCCTCGTCAAGACCCTGCTGGTCCTGCGGCACGGCGTGATCCCGCCGATGGCGAACTTCAGCGAACCCAACCCCCTCATCGACCTCGACAGCAGCCCCTTCTACATCCCCCGGACCGCCCGGCCCTGGCCCGCGAGCGACACACCCCGCCGCGCGGGGCTCACCTCACTCGGCGTCGGCGGCACCAACGTCCATCTGATCCTGGAACAGGCCCCCGAACCCGCGCCCAGGACCRGCTCGGCCGCCCCTCCCGACGTGCTACTCATCTCCGGAAGCAATCCGCAGGCCCTCGCGGACAACGCCCGCGCCTTCCGCGACCGGTTACGGCAGCCCCCCGCACCGCACCTGGCGGACCTCGTCACCACCGCCGCCCTCGGCCGCGCCCACGGCCGTCACCGTCTCGCGGCCCGCGGCTCCACCCCGGCAGCCCTCGCCGACGCCCTCGGCGCCTGGCTCGCAGGAACCACCGGAGCGGCGGTGACCACCGGGACGGCCCCCGGCGAGGGCGCCCCGCGCGTGGCATTCCAGTTCACCGGCCAGGGCAGCAACTACCCCGGCATGGCCGCCGCCCTCTACGCGCGTTTCCCCGCAGCACGTCACGTCCTCGACGCCTGCGAACAGCACTACCGCGACCTCACCGGCGACTCCCTGCTCGCGGCACTGCGCAGGGACGACTCGGGGGATGCGGCACCCGCAGGCACGGACACCGCTCAGCCCGCGCTGTTCACCCTGCAATGCGCCCTCGTCCGGCTGTGGCGCGACTGCGGCGCCGAACCGTACGCCGTGACCGGGCACAGCGTCGGGGAGTACGCCGCCCTGTACGCGGCCGGAGCCCTCTCGCTGGAGGACGGTCTGCGCCTGACCACCGAACGCGGCCGGCTGATGCGGCAACGGTGCGCGCCCGGCGCGATGGTGGCCGCACCGCTCGACCGGGCGAGCGCCCTCGCCCTGGCCGCGGAGGTTCCCGGACTGGAGGCGGCCGTGTCCAACGGGAACCGTGCCCAGGTGCTCGCCGGTCCCGTGGCCGCCGTCGACCGGGCGTGCGAACTGCTGGACGACCGCGGCACACCGGGTCAGCGGCTGCCGGTGACCCGCGCCTTCCACACCGCCTCGATGGAACCGATGCTGGAGGAGTTCCGGAAAGTCCTCGACGCTGTGGACTTCCGGCCGGTGCTGCTCCCGTTCGTCAGCGCCCTGGACGGTGTGACCC
>NZ_NGFN01000109.1 GCF_002148965.1 Streptomyces swartbergensis
ATGCAGAAGGGATGCCCCGCCGGATCCGTCAGCACCCGCCACCTGCTCTCGTTCGGCTGCTGCTCCGGCCTGCCCGCTCCCAGCGCCAGCAGCCGGGTCTCGGCCTCCTCCAGGTCCGCGACCCTGAAGCAGCAGTGCAGTTGCTGGGGCACGTCCTGGCCCGGCCAGCTCGGAGCCCGGTAGCCGTCGACCCGCTGGAAGCCGATGGAGAGTCCGTCCCCATCGTCCCCACCGCCCAGAGAGGCGAATTCGGCGTTCGACCTCGGGTGCGGTTCGAGGCCGGTGGCCGCCTGGTAGAACGCCGCCAGCGCGAGCGGATCAGGGCAGTCCAGGGTTATCGCGCTCAACCTCATCTGTACGGACATGCAGCCTCCAGGCCGGTCATCGGTGGACACTCCCGTGATCACCCTAGAAGCGACCGAGAAAGTGACCGAGAAGTGACCGAGAAGGACCGGAACTCAAAACCGTTCGACGAGCCGGGCCCGGCCCGGCCATGATCCGCCCTCGTGACGACTTCGCAGCAGTCCCTGGTCCGTGCCGCCGCCCGTAACAACGCCGAGTGGTGTGCGGCGATGTGCCGGGCGCACGGCGTGGCGGGTGAGTTCGGGGGCGAGGCGTGGGTCACCACCGGGCGGGCGCCGCTCTACTACCCCGACGCGGTGACGCTGGAACCGGGCGCCGACCCGGACGCGCTGGTGGCACGGGTCGACACGGGCCCGCCCGATGCCTCGGTCAAGGACAGCTTCGCCGATCTCGATCTGACGGGGGCCGGGTTCCGGGTGCTGTTCGAGGCGCAGTGGATCCACCGTCCGGCGGGGGCGCCGACCAGCGAGCCGGGTCCGCCTGATCTCGTATGGGACGTGGCGGGCGACCCGGACACACTGCGCGCCTGGGCACTGGCCTGGGACGACGGGGCCGGGAACGCGGACCTGTTCCGGGACGGCCTGCTCGCCGACCCGGAGACCTCCGTGATCGCGGGACGCTCCGCCGAAGGCCGAGTGGTCGCCGGAGCGGTGGCGAGCCGCAGTGAGCACGTGGTCGGCGTCTCCAACGTCTTCGGGCGGGACGGCGGGCCCGACGCGGCCTGGCCGGTCGTCCTGCAAGCGCTCGTCCGGCTCTTTCCCACCCTGCCCGTGGTCGGTTACGAGCAGGGAGACGATCTGGCGGTCGCCCTCCGGCACGGTTTCGAGCCGCTGGGCCCGTTGCGGGTATGGACGCACAGCGGATAGCACACGCGACGCCGGGTCTCGACGCCGGCGTCCAAGCTGGGCGCCTTCGCCCTGAACGAGGGCTCGTCGCCACCCTGCCCGCGAAGGGGACATACGTCATCGGGATGCCGGAACCAGTCGGCGACGCGCCCGAAGAGAGCGAACCGAACGGCTGAAGCGGCCGCCCCACCGGGCCCGTGAGGACGCACTGGCTGCACGGCGGATAGCCACCGGGCCCGCCTGTCGCTACTGCGGCTTGTACGCCAGGAACGTGCCGATCTGCCGCTTGGTCCCCTCGTCCGGCTCCTGCACGACACGCGTCGTGACGACCAGTCCGGCCTTGTGGAGCAGTTCGGCGATCCGGTCCGGCGGCAGCAGGTACGACTCGTAGGACACCGGATGGTCGCCGTAGGCGTGCGACGGGCGCAGGTGCTCGCCGCTGCCCACCGGGCCGGCCAGCATGAGCCGGCCGCCGGGGGCGAGGGTGCGGTGGAACTCGGCGTACACGGTCGGCAGCCACTGCGGCGGGGTGTGGTGGGTGGCGTAGTACGCCAGGATGCCGCCGAGTTCGCCGTCGCCGATCTCCAGCGCGGTCATCGAGCCGACGGTGAAGCGGAGGTCGGGGTACGCCGCCCGGGCCAGTTCGACCATCTCCGGCGACACGTCCACGCCGAACACCGGCACCCCCAGGGCGGCCAGGTGGGCCGTCACCTTGCCCGGGCCGCAGCCCAGGTCGGCCACCGGTCCGGGGTGCGGCGGCCGGACGAGCTCGGCGAAGGCAGCCAGCATCGCGCGCGACACCGGGTCCAGCTCGGCCGGCTCCTTGACGAGTCGGGCGTAGTCGGCGGCGACGGTGTCGTAGGACTGTCGGACGGCGGTGACGTGGGAGGGTTCGGTCATGCCGTGAAGCTAGACGACGGCGCTGGCAGGGGCGGGCCGTCACGCCGAGCGAGTGCCTGCCGGTACCCCGCCCGTACGCCGACGCCAGTACGCCGGTTTACTCCCGCCGTCAGACGCGTGCGCCACCCCCTCCCGGCACGGTGGCAGCGTGAAGCCGAAGCAGAAGCCCCACTCGATTCCGAAACTCGGCCGCCCGGCGCGCCGGGCCGTTCTCGTCGTCCACGTCACCGCCTCCGCGAGCTGGCTCGGGCTCACGCTCGGGCTGCTCGTGCTCGGGACCACCGCGGCCACCACCGGGTCCGCCGTGACCGTGGAGGCGTCCGTCCGGGCCATGAAGCTCTTCGCCGACTGGCTCCTGCTCCCCGTCGCGTTCCTCACGCTGCTCAGCGGACTGGTGCTGTCCCTGGGCACGCCGTGGGGACTCGCCCGGTACCGCTGGGTCTGCACGAAGTTCTGGCTGACGCTCGCCACGACCACCGCCACGGTGTTCGCCCTGCGCCCCGGCGTGAACTCCGCTGTCACCGCCGTCGCCGCGGGCGGGCCCCTGCCCGACGCCGGTGACGTCCTGTTCGGGCCGGTCGTCTCGCTGTCCGCCTACGTCTTCATGACGGTGATCTCCGTCCTGAAGCCCTGGGGCCCGACCAGGCGGGGCAGGAGACTGCGGGAGCCCGCCCGGCGTGCTCTGCAAGATGCCTAAGGCACCTAGGCAGCTAAGGCAGCTAAGGCAGCATAGGATTTGCCTAATACTATTAGGCAGGTGCACACTTCCTTCTGGCAGAAGGGAGTGGCCATATGGCACGCGTAGGACTGACACCGGAACGCCTGACCCAGGCGGGTGCCGAGCTGGCCGACGAGGTCGGCTTCGACCAGGTGACCGTCTCGGCGCTCGCCCGCCGGTTCGACGTCAAGGTCGCGAGCCTGTACTCGCACGTGAAGAACTCCCAGGACCTCAGAACCCGCATCGCCCTGCTCGCCCTCACCGAACTCGCCGACCGGGCCGCCGACGCCCTGGCCGGGCGGTCCGGCAAGGAAGCCCTGGCCGCCCTCGCGAACGTCTACCGCGACTACGCCCGGGAGCACCCGGGCCGTTACGCCGCGGCCCAGCTGCGACTCGACCCGCAGACGGCGGCGGCGAGCGCCGGGGTCCGGCACGCGCAGATGACCCGGGCGCTGCTGCGCGGCTACGACCTGACGGAACCGGACCAGACCCACGCGGTCCGGCTGCTGGGCAGCGTCTTCCACGGCTACGTCAGCCTGGAGATGGGCGGCGGGTTCAGTCACAGCGCCCCCGACACCGACGACACCTGGGCCCGGATCCTCGACGCCCTCGACACGCTGCTGCGGAACTGGCCCGAACCCCCCACCGACTCCCGAGGCTGACACCATGCACACCGAGCACGACTGGATCACCACCCCCCTCACGGCCGACCTGCTGCGCGGCGCCCTCGACCTGGAGCGCACCGAACACGGCCTGCTCCCGCACCGGCTGCCCGCCCGGGCCCGCGCGCAGAACACCGACGGCCAGCTGGCCATGGCCGAGGCCCAGCCCTCCGGCGTACGCCTGGCGTTCCGTACCGCCGCGACCGCCGTCGAACTGGACACGCTGCGCACCAAGCGCGACTACATCGGCGCCCCGCCACGCCCGGACGGCCTGTACGACCTGCTCGTCGACGGCCGCCCGGCGGGCCAGGCCCCCGGGACCGGCGGCAACGTCCTCACGATCGACATGGCCACGTGGAACGCCGAGGTCACGCCGGGCCCGGTCGGCACCGTCCGCTTCACCGGCCTGCCCGCGCGCGAGAAGGACGTCGAGATCTGGCTGCCGCACAACGAGACCACCGAGCTCGTCGCCCTGCGCACGGACGCACCCGTGGAGCCGGTGCCGGACCGGGGCCGCAGGGTGTGGCTGCACCACGGCAGTTCGATCAGCCACGGCTCCGACGCCGCGAGCCCCACCGCCATCTGGCCGGCGATCGCCGCGTCGCTCGGCGGTGTGGAACTGATCAACCTCGGTCTGGGCGGCAGCGCGCTGCTCGACCCGTTCACGGCGCGCGCCATGCGGGACACCCCGGCCGACCTGATCAGCGTCAAGATCGGCATCAACATCGTCAACGCGGACGCGATGCGGCTGCGCGCGTTCGGTCCGGCCGTGCACGGTTTCCTCGACACGATCCGCGAGGGACACCCCGACACCCCGCTGCTGGTCGTCTCCTCCGTCCACTGCGCCATCCACGAGGACACGCCCGGCCCCACGGCCCCGGACCTCAGCGCGCTCGGCGAGGGCCGGCTGCGGTTCTCCGCCATGGGCGACCCGGCGGAGGTGGCCGCCGGGAAGCTGACGCTCGGCGTGATCCGGGAGGAACTGTCCCGCATCGTCCGGCAGCGCGCCGCGGACGACCCGAACATCCACTACCTCGACGGCCTCGACCTCTACGGCGAGTCCGACGCGGCCGAACTCCCCCTCCCCGACGAGCTCCACCCGGACGCCGCCACCCACCGCCACATCGGCGAACGCTTCCACAAACTGGTCTTCGCCGAAGGCGGCCCCTTCGCCCCGGGTTCCTGACCTCACGCGGCGGCGTCCACACCCTGTGGACGCCGCCACGACTGTCAGACCCCTCCCCTACGCTGCCCACCATGACCGCGGACGCGCTCGACCACTACTCCAGCCCCGGGCCCTTCACCCGCCTCGACGCAGGGCAGTCGGGGCTGCTGGAGGGACTCCCGGACGACCCCGTCGAGGTCTGTTCCGTCGTACGGACCCTGGTCATCCAGCCCGCGGACGCCGCTCGGCTCGGACTCCCCGAGGAGCGGATCGCCGAGAAGGAGATCCGCCCGGCCGGCGGCCTGCTCGCGGCCCTGACGGCTCTCGACCCCGCCCCGCTGCACCAGCCGCGCAGCCCGGAGACGAGAGTCGTGGGGACCTGCCGCCACTTCGCCACCCTGGCCTGCGCGATCCTGCGGGCGCGAGGCGTCGCGGCCCGGGCCCGCTGCGGCTTCGCCACCTACTTCGCCGAGGGCCGCGGCCTCGACCACTGGATCACCGAGTACTGGCACACCGCCGAGGCCCGCTGGGTGCGCGTCGACACCGAGCACCTCGGCAGCGGCTACGTCGAGCACCCCGAGGATCTCGCGCCCGGCGAGTTCCTGACCGGCGGCGAGGCATGGATCCGCTACCGCGAGGGCCGGCTGGACCCGGACCTGTTCGGCGTGGCCGGCACCGAGCACGCCTGGGGCCCGCACGAGATCAGCGGCAACGCCGTCCGCGACCTCGCCGCCCTCTGCAAGCACGAGATGCTCAACTGGGACGAGTGGGGCCGGATGACCGAGGCCTACGAGGGCGGCACGGGCCCCGACTACGACAGCCTCATCGACACCCTCGCCCGCACCTGCGCCGACGACGACCCGGCGAGCCTGACCCGCCTGTTCACGCACCCGCACTTCACGGTGCCGGAGCACCTGACCGGCTGAGCCGCGGCGGCTCGTGGCCGGGCCGACAGGGTCTAGAACGGCAACGGCCTCCCCCGCACCACCTCCAGCCGTGACACCGCGCGCGTCAGCACCACGTACAGCCGGTGCAGCCCCCGTTCCTCCGCCTCGGCGATCGTCGCCGGTTCGACGGCCACGACGTGGTCGTACTCGAGGCCCTTGACGACGCTCGCCGGGACCAGGGACACCCGCGCGCCGAGTTCCTCCGGGCCCGCCGTCCCGATGCCGGCCGCGTCCAGGGCCGCCCGCATCCGGGGTACGTCCGTGTCCGCCGCGACGACCCCGACCGAGCCCTCCCGCACCAGTGCGTCCCGTACGGCCGCCACGACCGCTTCGGGCACGCCGTCCGGGGTTGTCTCCCGCGTCCGCAACTCCCCGTCCCCGCGCAGCGAACGGGCCGCCGGGACGTCCACGTCCAGCCGCGCCAGCAGCCGGTTGGCGAGGCCGACGACCGCTCGCGGCACGCGGAAGCCGGTGGTCAGCTCGACCACGGCCGCGTCCGGTTTCCCCAGGTGCGCCAGGACGGTGTGCCACGACCGTGCCGCCCACGGCGTCGTCCCCTGCGCCAGGTCGCCCAGTACCGTGAGCGAGCCGAAGGGCGCCCGGCGGGCGATGGCCCGGCACTCCATCGGGGACAGGTCCTGCGCCTCGTCGACGACGACATGCCCGTAGCCCTCAGGGTGCTCGATCAGCCCGGCGACCTCGTCGAGGAGCACCAGATCGGCGGCCGACCAGCGCGCCGACTTCCACGACCGGGGCGGCTTCCGCCACAGCAGCGCCCGCTGCTCACCCGGGTCCAGCAGCCCATCGGCGGCCTCGGCCAACACCCCCGGATCGCTGAGCAGGTCAGCCACGACCTCCTCGGGCCGCACCCGGGGCCAGACGGCGTCGACGTACGCGGACAACGGCCGTGCCCGCTCGACCCGGCGCACCCAGGCGTGGGACTGCGGCCCGGCCCGCCGCTCGGCCTGCTCGCGCACCGACCGCACGATCCGCGACCGCACCCGCTCCCGGCCCACCCCGTACGGCGGTTCCTCCTCCCGCACCCGGGCCACGATCCGCGCCAGCTCCGCCGCCGGCACCCGCCACCGGTACGCCCCGTCGGGCACGGCGAGCCCGTCACCATCACCGCCGTCGGCGCGCACGCGCGCGTACAGCGCCCGCCGCAGCACCTCGGCCATCCGGGCGTCGTGCTTGACGACGGCGGCCGCCGGCTCGTCGCGGCCGCCGACCGGATGCCGTGCGATCTCCTCGGCGAGCGTCGACTGCCGCACACCGGTCTCGCCGAGGGACGGCAGGACCTCCGCGATGTACGACAGGAAGGTGCGGTTGGGCCCGAGGATCAGCAGACCGCCGCGCTGGATGCGCTGCGGGTGCGTGTAGAGCAGATACGCGGCCCGGTGCAACCCGACGGCGGTCTTGCCGGTGCCGGGCGCCCCCTGCACGCACACCGACACCGCCAGGTCCCCGCGTACGAGGTCGTCCTGCTCGGGCTGGATGGTCGCGGCGATGTCGCGCATGGGCCCGACACGGGGCCGTTCGATCTCCCGGGCGACGATCTCGCTGGCCCGCGTCTCGCCCTCCGCCAGGTGCTCGTCCTCCAGGCCGGTGAGGTCGCCGGAGTCGCCCCGGCTGCCGGGCGCCCACCCGAACCTCCGGCGCACGGCGACGCCGTGGGGATCACGCGCGGAGGCCTGGTAGAACGCCCGCGACACGGGTGCGCGCCAGTCGACGACGAGCGGCGGTTCGGCCGGGTGCTCGGTGATCCGCAGCCGCCCGATGTGCAACTCACCCTGCTCCCCCCGCAGGGCCCCGAAGAACAAGGGCCCCTCGGGCAGTTCGCGCAGCGCCTTGGCCTGGCTGCGCAGCCGGTACCCGAGGATCTCGGCGTCGGCACCCGACGCGGAGACGTCCTCGCCGATGACGACCTGCTCGTCGGCCCCCTCGACCATCGCGGCGAGGGCGGCCCGGCAGCGGTCGTGGTGGGCGCGTTCACGGCTGAGAGCGTGCTGGAGGGCGGGTTCGGTCGGCGTCATTCCACCGAGCGCACCCAAAGAATGTGACCGAGTTAAATTTATTACTCAGTATCGCGGCTGAGTCGCCTCGCCCGGATGCGCGGCGGCAGCCCCACCGCCAGCCACCCGAACGCCCGCTCCGCCGCCGCCACCGCGTCCGCCCGCACGTCCGCCACCCGTTCCCCCGCCGCGATCCGCCGCCAGTTCTCCATCGCGAGGATCCGCCGCACGGCCATGATCTGCCCGGCCGCGAGCCGCGCGTCCAGGTCACCCCCGAGCACCTCGGCGAGCGCGGCCTCGGCCCGCTCCTGATGCGCGTAGGCCCGGGCGACGAGGGAGGGCGTCCCGTAGAGCAGGTTGTGGAAGGCGAGCACCCGGGGATYGTCGTTCAGCCCGGTCACGGGATCGGACCGCTCCAGTCCCTCCAGAAAGTGCCGCCGCAACGCCTCGACGGGCTCCCCCTCCGCCTCCGCCACYACCCGAGCGGCCTCCCCCTCGTGGTCGGCGATCCGGTACAGGACCAGATCCTCCTTCGCCGGGAAGTACCGGAACAGCGTCGGCTTGGAGATCTCGGCCGCCGCCGCCACCTCGGCGACGGACACCGCGTCGAACCCCTTCTCCAGAAAGAGCCGGATCGCGGTGTCCGACACGACCTGGTACATCCGCTGCTTCTTGCGCTCACGCAGCCCGATCTCGCTCATGCGGCGAGCCTACGCAGTGCGCGACAGGGCGGGGTGGGGCACGGCGTGGCGCGGGTGAGGGCTAGGCGAGGGCCCGGCCCGGGGAACCGTCGCCGCGCCAGCGGATCAGCGCCGCCATGATCTGCGAACGGCTCGGCACCTGCGTCAGGCCCAGCGGTTGCGCGGCGGCGGCGAGGATCCTCTGCAGCTTGCCGGCGGCCACGGGCAGGGCCACCCAGTTGAAGCCCGCGTCCTCGCGCAGGGACAGCGACACCCGGATGACATCGGTGAAGACCGACTGCGCCCGCTTGAAGTCGAGGATCAACGGCAGGTCCCGCTCCCACCCGGACGAGCTGCCCGGCCGGATCCTCTCGACCAGGTCGCACCATTCACGGACCATACGGCTCTCCTGATCGACCGGATAGCGCATCAGGTAGAGGTGGGTGGCCAGGTCGTAGAGCGGATCACCCAGCATCGCCAGCTCCCAGTCGATGGCCCAGAGCCGGCCCTCCGGATCGACGACGAAGTTCTCACGGTGCAGATCCGCGTGCAGGAGACAGAACGGGCGCTCCTGGAGCCCCAGCACGTGCTTCCTCAGCAGGGTGAACGATTCGTCCGAGATACCGAGCGCGCGGAACAGGCCGGCGAACGCCGTGTGGTTCTTCCTGTAGACCTGCTCCTCGACGAAGACGATCAGACGCTCCAGGAAGCCGTCGCTGTCCCCGTCCTCGGCGCGGTCCCGGTCCTCACAGCGCCGCTCCACCCTCAGCATGTCCGGTGTGACCCGCACCATCTCCCCGAAGAGGTCGACGATCTGGTCGAACACCGCGTCGGGAACGCGCCGCCCCGGCCGCCGCTGCTCACCGAGTGTGCGCCCTTCGATGAATCCCTGAAGGGCCATACCGGCGGCATCGACGATGCCGGGGACACGGCTGATGTGCCCCTGGAGGGCGCGGAGCAGTTCCTCCTCCGACCTGAAGCACCTCCGGTCGAACCACAGGATCTCGGCTCGCGGCTCACGGACCTTGACGGTTCGTGCCCCACCGGGCAAGGCGAGGACGTAGGTCTCGTGGTGGTACCCCTTGAGCGGCCCCTTGACCAGGTTCGGGTCGCCGCTCATCTCGACTGCTCGCTGCCGAGCACCGGAGACCGATGGGGGTGTCATTGGGTGGTTCAGCCTGCCCCGGTGGTGCGGATGGTGTAAGGGGGAAGGCACGTTACTCCACCGGCCGCCGTGATCAGGGGAGAACCCGGCGATCGAGCCGAACTCGCCCCCTCCCGGGTGACCCGGGCACCCGTCAGGAGAGCGGGCCGGGCCCAGGGGGCTTCTGCCCCCTAGCCGCGCAGCAACCTGAGTACGGGCTCCAGGGATTCGACCACGGTGTCGGCTCCCGCCTCCCTCAGGATCTTGGCCTTTCGGGGGTTGCTCGCGTACCCGAGGAACGGCACCCCGGCCCCTGCCGCGGCCTCGCGGTCCGGCGGAGTGTCGCCGATCATCAGGGCGTCGGGCGGGGCGGTGCCCATGGCGTTCAGCGCCTGGTTGAGGCAGTGGGGGTCCGGCTTCAGGTGGCGGAGCTCCTGGGTGCGGCCGTAGATGTGGGGGGCGAAGCAGCCGACGAGGCCGCGGCTTTCGAGGTACTTGCGCACGACCCGCGGGGAGTTGTTGGTGGTGATCGCGAGGCGGGAGCCCACCGCTGACCAGGTCCGTATCAGCGGATCCGCGTACGGGGTCGGCATCGCGGAGGACGCGGCCCGCAGTTCCTCATGGGTGAGACGTTCCTCCAGCTCGGCGACGAGGTCGCTGCCGGGATGCCGGCGGTCCACGGCGCGCAGGACGACCTGCGGGTCGAGCGACTCGCGTTCCGTCTCCGTCAGCAGGCCGTGCAGTCCCCGGCTCTCCAGCCAGGACACCAGGTCGCTCGCCACGCCGTCCGCCGAGTGCCGGGCGAACAGACGGCAGATGGGCCCGTCGAAGTCCCAGAGCACGACACGGGCGCCTTTGATCAGAGTCAGGAGGTGGTGCTGATCGTTCTCGGTCTCGGCTGTCACCGAACCAGTCTGCGTCGTATCAGGAGTCACTAGGAGAGTGTCAGGTCCGTGGTGATGGTTTCCCAGAGGGCGTCGAACCACTTCTGGGATTCCTTCACGAACGCCCCGTCCCGCAGACCCGCTCGTTTCACGAAGGAGAAGAGGAGCGACTGGGAGCCGAGGACGTCGTACATGTCCAGGGTCTGGCTGCCCCACTCCTCCGCGCGCCTGGTCAGCATGTAGTAGCCGATCAGCGCCTCCTCCTGGTTGAGCAGGTACAGCTTCACCGGTGGGGTGAAGGGCAGCGCGCGGAACGTGACGCGCACGTCGATGCCGTGGGTGGAGCGCAGGGCGAGCAGGTTGTGCTGGAGGACCTGGCCCTGGGCGTTGCGCATGGACAGCCAGCGCTGGTGGACGGGATTGTCGTCGCCGTGCGCCTCCACGGGGACGGGGAAGGCCAGCTCGATGTCCCGGGAGGGGACCAGGATGCGGACGTCGATCGACTCGGGCTGGATACGGCCCTCGTGGATCAGGCGGAGCGGCTCCCCGATGGCGAGCATCAGGGTCTCCGCGGTGTGGCAGACGACGTCGATGCGGACCCGGCGGGCCGAGAACGCCTCGGTGAGCCGCGGTGCCAGGCCCACCATCGTCGGCTGGGGCTCGCCGCCGGCCCGGGCGGGCTCGGCGATGCGCGGCGGGCTGCCCTTGCTGACGTTGGTGAGGAGGCCGTCCTGCTGGAGTGCCCGCAGGGCCTGGCGGACGGCGCCGCGTTCCACGCCGAACTCCTCCGCCAGTTCGGCCTGGGTGGGGAGTCGGTCCCCAGGCTTGAGCTCACCGGCGCGGATACGTTCCCGCAGGATGCCGGCGATCTCCTGGGGCGAGAGCCTGCCGCTGCCGTTCACTGCCACGTTCTCCGCCATGTTCTCCTGGGCCACGACCAAACGCTACAACTCTGATCCATCTGGCGGGAGTTGTTTGAAAGTTGTTTATAACCATGGGCCAAGTGGGGACGACTTAATCAGAGTTGGTTGCCAACTTACCCGAGTTGGCGGAAGTTTTGCCTCCGAACTTCCGAAGGGGGAAGACCAATGCCCGCCCTCGCTCTCCTCTCCGCCGCCTTCGTCGTCGCCTTCGAGCAGCTCGTGCAGTGGAAGTACGGTCCGGCGGGCATCGTCGGCCTGATCCTTCTCACCGTGGGCATCAAGGCCAAGAGCCCGGCCGTCAGCTCCGCCGGAGCGGTCGTGCTCGCGCTGCTGATGACGGGCCCCGCCCGATGACCTCAGCTCGTGAGCACCAGCTCCGAACTGATCGTCTCCCACAGCGCGTTGAACCACAGGTGCGACTGCTCGACGAACGTCGTGTCGCGCAGGCCCGGGCCCTGCTGGAACGAGAACAGCATCGACCGGGTGCCCTGGGCGTCGTACATCTCCAGGTGCTCGTGATCGATCTCGGCCTCCCGGCGCATCAGCGTGTAGTACGCGAACAGCGCCTCCGTGTTGTTGAGCAGGTACAGCTTCACCGGAGGGGTGAAGGGCAGCGCCCGGAACGTGACGCGCACGTCGATGCCGTGCGTGGCGCGCAGGGCCAGCAGGTTGTGCCGGAGGACCTGCCCCTGGGCGTTGCGCATCGCCAGCCACCGGTCGTGCACCCAGTCGTCGCCGCGCCCCTCGACCGGCACCGGGAACGCGAGGTCGATGTGCCGGCTGGGCAGCAGGACCCGGACGTCGACCTTGGCCGGTTTCAGCCGTCCGGCGTGGATCTGCCGCAGCGGTTCACCGATGGCGAGCGTGAGGGAGATGGAGGTCAGGCACACGGCGTCGATCTCGACGTGCTCCGCCGCGAACGCCGCCGCGATCCGGGGCGCGAGGGCCACCGTGGTCGGCAGCGGCGGGGCTTCCGGGCCGGTCAGCGCCCTGTCCGGGTCGGGGGCGACGGTCGCCGGGCTGCCCTTGGACACGTTGGTGAGCAACCGCTCGGACTGGAGGACGCGCAGGGCCTGGCGTACCGCACCGCGCTCGACGCCGAACTCCTGGGCCAGCTGGGCCTGGGTGGGCATGCGCTCACCCGGTCGCAGTGCTCCTGACCTGATCCGGGCGCGCAGTTCGTCGGCCACCTCGTGATGTGTTCTCTGTGGCCGTTGCGACCTCTTCCGTCCACTGACGGAGGCGTGTTCCGGGTCCACAACAAAACAGTACAACTTCCCGCCATCTTCCGGCAGTTCAGCACCGGGTGGTTATAAGCCGCTTCCAAGCGGAGATAAGAACTGTGAAGTTGGTAGCCAACTTCGGCAACATGGTCAGACCTTCAAGGGGGTTGGCCATCCGCCGTGGGGCTCCCTTCCGGAGGGGAGCCGGGAGCCCCGGCCGGTCGGCACCACCGCCGGCAGGCACCACCGCACAACAACCACAACCGAACAGCTCGCTACGGATGCGGGATCCCTGTCGTCGGCGGAAGGGAGCGGTTCAGAACAGGTCCGGGCACCAAGGCCGCCTGGACGTACGCAGCAGGGCGTCGGCCTTCCGGGCGGCGCCCGCTCGTTCTTCCCGCACCCGGCCCAGCGCCGCCAGCCGCACCGCCGACTCGTCCCCGAGCCACAGCGCCCCCAACTCGACCAGCCCGAGCGTGATGTCCGCGCTCTCGGTGGTCGGCGTACAGGCCGCCCCGTCGGCCGAGGCCTCCAGCCGGTAGCGCCCGCCGGTCAGCCCGTCCACGCCGGCGACCTCCAGCACCAGCGTCCCCTCCCCCTCGTACGTCCGCGCCTCCAGCGCGCCTGCGACGTCGAGGATCCGCACCCACAGCCAGTCCGCCAGCGAGGTGATCCTGGCCGCCCGCGGATCCGGCAGGAGGAACGGGAGCAGGTCGTCGGGGGCCCGCCAGCCGCTCTTGACCTTCACGACCCAGTCGATGGAGCACAGGTACTCCCACAGGGCGCGCTCCGCGGCCGGTGTCACGCCGAGCAGCCACTGCACGCTCGCGGTGTTCAACGGCTGCTTGGCGTCACCCCAGTTGTCGTCGACCTCGTAGGCGGCCATGCCCTCGACCTCGCCGGACACCGAGCGGTACACGGCGAAGAAGGGCTGCTTCCAGGAGGGGTCGACCCGTACGGCGCCGGTGTTCCACTTCCACCACAGCTCGTCGCGGTCGATGGCGCCGGGCTGGACACGGCACAGCCGCGCGTGCAGGTCGGGGCCGAGCTTGCGGACGTCCTCGCCGTCCACCAGGTCGATCCGCCCGCCGTCCGCCGGGCCCGCCCAGCGGGCGTCGAGACCGGCGCGCGGCACGTCGACCGTCCACTCGGCCGTCCAGGTCGCCGGCCCGAAGCCGTACCGGCCGTAGATCGGGTACTCGGCGGCGATCAGCGTCGCGACGACGTCCCCGCGCTCCTTCGCGGCGGACAGATCCCGCTCCATCATCCGGCTGAGCAACCCCCGGCGCCGGTGAGTGGGATGGACGGTGACACCCGAGACGGCGTCGGCCGGGACCCTCGCCCCGCCCACCACCGTGAGCTCCTGGTCGAAGGACCGGAAGGTCGCCACGCACCGGCCGCCGTCGAAGGCACCGAGGTACCGGCCCGGGACGAACCGCTCACGGCGGCCCTCGATCTCCTCCCCGGACAGGACCGGCACGCGCAGGAAGCCGGTGTTCACGGCACGCAGCCAGTCGGTGAACTCGGCTTCGGTGATCGGGCGTACGTCGATGCCGTCGGCACGGGCAGTGGGGGTCATGGACGTCACGCTAGGCGGAGGGCCGGTCGGTGTCGCGTAAATATCCGACCGCCGGCCCTCACTCGACCCCCGGAGCCTCACACGAGCAGGTCGTCGATCTGAGCCTCCCCCTCGCGGTACCGGCGTGCGATCTCCGCGCTGCACTCGTCGGCCGTGCGCTGGAGCCGCTGCCGCCGCCGGGAGACCTGCTTCTCGTAGCGCACGAGCCGCCCCATCGCCGTGTTCAGCTCCAGGTCCGTCCGGGCGTCCAGGTCGGACAGCTCGACCTCGGCGAGCATCTCCGCGGCCAGCCGCCGGTACTCCTCGCCCTGCGGCGTCCCCATGGTCACGTGGCGGGCGGAGGAGCGGTGGCGGGCCGGGGCGTCCAGCAGGATCTCCGCGAGCCGCTCGACGACGGACGCCTCCGCGGGGACGGCGACGGAGGCCGCGCCCACCGGGGTGCGGCGCCTCAGTTCCGCCCGCAGGATGTCGATCCGCCCCTGGAGCAGCCGCCGTAGATAGCTGAGGTCGGCTTCGTCGCGCTGGGCCTCGCGGCGCAGCGCGCGCAGCTCGGGCAGGCTCAGCGCGGCCAGATCGTGTTCGGGTGTGTCCGAGGGCAGCGGCGGACTGTCGGTGCGCTGTGTGGGGGGCCGGTGGTACTCCGACGCCCCGATCCCCGTCTGGCTCGACCAGACAGCCCCCAGCGGATGCCCGGTGCTTGATGTGCTCATGTGCCTCAACCGTCCCCTCGACCGGTGTGTGAAAGCATCGTGCCACCCCAAGTGGCCGCTATGGGAACGAGTGCCCCCGATAGACCCCAGATGGGCGGTTAAGCAGCAAAATACGGCCGTGCGCGGTCTGTTGGCGCCTTGCGCAAACCACCCTTTCGGGCCATGCGGGAACCACCGGCGGCCGCGCGTTCACCGCCCTGCATGATGGACGTATGCGAGCAGTGGTGCAGAGGGTGGACGGCGCGAGCGTCGTCGTGGACGGCGAGACCGTGGGGGCGATCGAAGGCGAGGGGCTGTGCGTCCTCGTCGGAGTCACGCACGAGGACACCAAGGAGAAGGCGGCCCAGCTGGCCCGCAAACTCTGGTCGGTCCGCATGCTGCACGACGAGAAGTCGTGCAGCGACATCGACGCCCCGCTCCTGGTGATCAGCCAGTTCACCCTCTACGGCGACGCCCGCAAGGGCCGCCGCCCCACCTGGAACGCCGCCGCCCCCGGCGACGTCGCCGAACCGCTCGTCGACGAGGTGGTCGCCCAGCTCCGCTCGCTGGGCGCGACGGTGGCCACGGGCCGCTTCGGCGCGGCCATGCGTGTATCACTGACGAACGACGGCCCGTTCACCGTGCTGATCGAGATCTGACCCGAAAGAATGACAAGCTCTACGGCTCGACGACGACTTCCTGGGCCGCGGCCGTGTCACCGGCCACCAGCGGCGCGTCCACGGCCACGTTCCGCTTCACCAGCGCGAGGGCGACCGGCCCCAGCTCGTGGTGGCGTACGGAGGTCGTGATGAAGCCGACCTTCCGGCCGTCGGGGCCGTCGTCCGCGATCCGGAGCTCGGTGCCGGCCACCGGCAGGTGGACCTCGCTGCCGTCCAGGTGCAGGAAGACCAGCCGGCGCGGGGGCTTGCCCAGGTTCTGCACCCGGGCGACCGTCTCCTGACCCCGGTAGCAACCCTTCTGCAGGTGCACCGCCGAGCCGATCCAGCCCAGCTCGTGCGGGATGGTGCGGTGGTCGGTCTCGAAGCCGAGCCGGGGCCGGTGCTGCTCCACGCGCAGCGCCTCGTAGGCGAGGATCCCGGCGGGCGGCCCGGCCTGCCCGGCGTACGCCTCCAGGTCGGCGCGCGGCAGGAACAGGTCCCGTCCGTACGGCGTCTCCCGTACGGCCACGCCCTCGGGCACCTCGGCGATGGAGCCGGCCGGCAGGTGCAGCACCGCGATGTCGGCCGTCCGGTCGGCGACCTCGACCCTGTAGAAGAACTTCATCGACTCCAGGTACGCGATCAGCGCGTCCTGGCTGCCCGGCTCCACATGGGCCCAGACGGTCTCGCCGTCGTCGACGAGGTAGAGGGCGTGCTCGATGTGGCCGTTCGCGGACAGGATCAGCGCCTCGGTGGCCTGGCCCGCCGGGAGGTCGCTGACGTGCTGGGTGAGCAGCAGGTGCAGCCAGGCGAGGCGGTCCTCGCCGGTGACGGTGACGACCCCCCGGTGCGAGAGGTCCACGAATCCGGTGCCGTCGGCGAGGGCACGCTGCTCGCGGAACAGATCGCCGTAGTGGGCGGCGACGCCTTCGTCCACGCCTTCGGCGGGGACTGCGCCGGGCAGGGTCAGCAGGGGGCTCTTCATATCCGTAAGCCTACGACTCGGTAGTTGAAGCCTTGAGCGTGCAGTCCTCGCACCGGCCGAAGATCGCGAAGTGCTTCATGTCGGTGTCGAAGCCGAACGTCTCCCGCAGCTTCGCGGTGAACTCGGCCGCCACGGCCACGTCCGCCTCGATGACGTTCTGGCAGTCACGGCAGACCAGGTGGAGGTGGTGGTGCCGGTCCGCGAGGTGGTACGTCGGCGCGCCGTGCCCCAGATGGGCGTGGCTGACCAGGCCGAGCTCCTCCAGCAGCTCCAGCGTCCGGTAGACCGTGGAAATGTTGACCCCCGACGCCGTCTTCCTCACTTCCACGAGGATGTCGTCGGGGGTCGCGTGCTCCAGGGTGTCCACGGCTTCGAGCACGAGTTGCCGCTGCGGGGTCAGCCGGTAGCCGCGCTGCCGCAGATCGCTCTTCCAGTCGGTGCTCACCACACCGGCCAGTCTAGAACTACTTGAAGAAAGCGATCCCGTCGTCCGGCATGTCGTCGGGCAGGGCCTTGGCCCAGCGCTCGACCTCCTCCGGGGTGACGACCTTCTTCAGGTGGGCCGACATGTAGGGGCGCAGCTCCACCTCGGGGGTCTGCTTCTCGCCGACCCACATCAGGTCGCTCTTGACGTAGCCGTACAGCCGCTTGCCGCCGGTGTACGGCTGGGAGGCGGCGGTGCGGGCCACCGCGTCCGTCACGAGGTCGATCTGCGGCTTCTTGTCGGCCAGCTCGCCGTACCAGATCTCGATGACGCCGTCGTCGCGGGTCATCGTGACCTCGACCTTGCGGTCGGCGTCGATGCGCCAGTAGCCGTGCTCGGACTCCAGCGGCCGGACCTTGTTGCCGTCCTGGTCCAGCACCCAGCTGTGGGAGCGGTACTCAAGGAAGTCCCGGCCGTCGTGGCTGAAGGCGACCTCCTGCCCGAAGTTGCACTTCTCGGAGCCGGGGAAGTCGTGCACCCCGGCACCGGCCCAGCTGCCGAGCAGGAAGGCGAGCGGGACGAGGTCTTTGTGGAGGTCGGACGGGATCTCGATCATGAGAGGTTCCTAGACGTGGGTCAGCGCTGGCCCTGGTACAGCTTCTTCACGGTCAGTCCGGCGAAGGCGAGGACGCCGACGGCGACCAGGACCAACAGGATTTCGAAGAAAAGCTCCACGGGGTGCTCCTTGAGCGGGGTGCGGATGTGTGCACGGGGCCGGGCCCAGCTTACGCGGGCGCCTTCGGCCCTACGATTCCGGACTACGATTCCGGCTATGGCGAAGAAGCTGGTGATCAAGGTGACGGCCGGGGCCGACGCCCCCGAGCGGTGCTCCCAGGCGTTCACGGTGGCGGCGGTGGCGGTGGCCAGCGGTGTCGACGTCTCCCTGTGGCTGACCGGCGAGTCCGCCTGGTACGCCCTTCCCGGCCGCGCCGCCGAGTTCGAGCTGCCGCACGCGGCCCCGCTGCCCGACCTGCTCGACTCGATCCTGGCGGCCGGCCGCGTCACCCTGTGCACGCAGTGCGCGGCCCGCCGCGAGATCTCGGAGCAGGACGTCATCAAGGGCGTCCGCATCGCCGGCGCGCAGGTCTTCGTCCAGGAGGCGATGGCGGAGGACACCCAGGCGCTCGTCTACTGAGACGCCTCCGCGGCCTCCGTGAAGAGGCAGAAGGGGTGGCCCACCGGGTCAAGCAGCACCCGGACGCCGTCCTGCGGCTGATACTCGGCGAGCCGCGCGCCCTCGGCCAGGGCCCGTGCGGTCTCGCCTTCCAGGTCGTCGACCTCGATGTCGAGGTGGATCATCATCTGCTGCCGGTGCGGCGTGCTCGGCCAGACGGGCGGCCGGTAGGCGGGCTCGGTCTGGAAGGACAGTCCGGTACCACCGTCCGGCGGCCGGATGTGCACCCAGTCCTGCCAGTCCTCCCCGCGCCACACCCGCCACCCGGGCAGCAGCCGCAGGTAGAAGGCGGCCAGCTCACGGGCGTTCGGGGCGTCCAGGGTCGCCGCCGTCAGGCGCACGGTTCCTCCCCTTCGCCGGTTCAGTACCGGCGCTTCTTGCCGTCCAGCTCGTCCCACCACTCGTCGGACTTGGGGTCGCCGGACGGATCGTCCCACCAGCGGTCGTCGGGTCCCCGCCGGTTCGCGACCATCGCCGCGACGGGCGGGATGACCATGGCGACGAGGCACATCCCGACGGCGACGGGGACGGACCACAGGCGTACGACGCCCCAGGCCAGGACGAACAGCCCGATGCAGCCGCCCATCATCGCGAAGTACGTGCGCCGCCGTCGTGCGTACATACCCCCAGCGTAGGTCCGGGCATGCCGAAGGGCCGCACCCCAGGCGTCCAACCCGTGGGATGCGGCCCCTCCTGGCACTGTCGCCGTCAGACGGCGATCGCGACCTCCGCCAGGCCGCCCTTCTGGGCGACGACCGTGCGGTCGGCGGTGGCGCCGGGCACGAGGGCACGGACAGTCCAGGTGCCCTCGGCCGCGTAGAAGCGGAACTGTCCGGTCGCCGAGGTCGGCACCTCGGCCGTGAACTCGCCGGTCGAGTCCAGCAGACGGACGTACCCGGTCACGGGCTCGCCGTCCTTGGTCACCTGACCCTGGATCGTGGTCTCACCGGGCTTGATCGTCGAGGCGTCCGGGCCGCCGGCCTTCGCTCCACACATGTCGTACTCCTGAAGAGAGGTCAGATAAGGTCGGTCGGTTCGCTTACTTGTTGGCGCCGAGCTCGATCGGCACACCGACGAGGGAGCCGTACTCGGTCCAGGAGCCGTCGTAGTTCTTGACGTTCTCCACGCCGAGCAGCTCGTGCAGCACGAACCAGGTCAGCGCGGAGCGCTCACCGATGCGGCAGTAGGCGATGGTGTCCTTGGCCAGGTCGACGCTCTCCGCGGCGTAGAGCTCCTTGAGCTCCTCGTCCGACTTGAAGGTGCCGTCGTCGTTGGCGTTCTTGGACCACGGGATGTTGCGGGCGCTCGGCACGTGGCCGGGGCGCTGGGACTGCTCCTGCGGCAGGTGGGCCGGGGCGAGCAGCTTGCCGGAGAACTCGTCGGGCGAGCGCACGTCGACGAGGTTCTGCGAGCCGATGGCCGCCACGACGTCGTCGCGGAAGGCACGGATCGACGTGTCCTGCGGCTTGGCCTTGTAGTCCGTCTTCGAACGCTCCGGCACCTCGTCGCCGGCGACGAGCTCGCGGGCGTCGAGCTCCCACTTCTTGCGGCCGCCGTCGAGGAGCTTGACGTTGTCGTGGCCGTACAGCTTGAAGTACCAGTACGCGTACGAGGCGAACCAGTTGTTGTTGCCGCCGTACAGGACCACCGTGTGGTCGTTCGCGATGCCCTTCTCCGACAGGAGCTTCTCGAAGCCCTCCTGGTCGACGAAGTCACGACGGACCGGGTCCTGGAGGTCCTTGGTCCAGTCGATGCGGATCGCGTTCCGGATGTGGTTCTTCTCGTAGGCGGACGTGTCCTCGTCCACCTCGACGATGGCGATGGTCGGGTCGTCCAGGTGCTCCTGGAGCCAGTCGGCGTCGACCAGGACGTCGCTGCGGCTCATGCTCTTTCTCCTCCGGGGCAGTTGCGGCGGGGCGTGCGAGATCTGCGGGGCGCGCGCCCATGACGAGGGCGGCGCACGAGTGCCCTTGATGCAGGGCGGCGGGGATGCGCGCGCCGGCGCATGGGCCGACGCGGTCGCTCAGAAGGTGCGACAGAGCATGGCGGCGACGCGGCACAGGTCTACTGCCCGCCGCTTCGTGAGATCCGCCTGTCGCTTCATGCCGTCGATCGTAGGGACGGTCGGGCGCGCGTGTCACCGGCGTGTCGCATACTGAGACGGGAAAATCCACGATGTGGGATCGAGGGGGCTCGGGAAGGCGCGGGACAAGGGTCGTACCCGAATGTATCCGCCGTCACATCTACGCTACGGACTTCACTGTCTCGCCCACCGGACACCCCGGGTCCGGTCCGCCTGGCGCCTTTCCTACCCGGCCAGGCGGACGTCGGAACCCTTCACCGTGATCTCGACGCCGTTGGGCGCGGCCTGGACCTTGTCCAGCTTGATGCCGCCGGGCAGGCCGTCGATCTTCTGCTGGAAGTCGGTGATGGCCCGGACCCGGGACTCGGCGATCTCGACGCCGCCGAACTTGGGCAGGCCGTCGGCCTTCACCCGGACGGTGTCGCCGTCGATCACCGTCACCGAGCTGAGCACGGAGACCGGTTCGGGCAGCTTGGTGCCGAGGACGGTGGCCTCGACGGTGACCTTGATCTTGCCGTTGCCGCCGTCGGAGAGGCCTACGACGTTGGCGGTGACGCCCGGGGCGACCTGGGTGGGCTCGGACTTCGCCGTCTTCAGCAGCTCGTCGTAGGCGACGGTCGCGGTGCCGGTGGCGCTGGTGGCGGTGGCGGAGCTGTAGTCGCCGGAGAACTCGACGCCCCGCATGTCGGCCCGGAGGTCGTCGATACGGATCTTCTCGGCGCCGTTGCCCGCGGCGGCCTCGTAGTTCGCGATGCCGACCTCGATGTCGTCGAGGGAACCGCCGACGACCTGGGTGAGGAACGGGAAGCCCTTGATGGACACGTCCGGGGTGGCGGAGAGGTTCTCGGTGGCCTTCAGGCGGTCGGCGGCCTCGCCCTCGGCGAAGTTCACGGCGACGCGGTCGGCGATCACGAAGAGCCCGCCGAAAATCACGACGACGATCAGCAGTATTCGCAGTGCGCGCATGCGGTGTTTCCCCCACCTAGGCGGTTGGACGGCGGTCCGGTGTTCGACGACCGAGCGGCCGTCCTTGCGTGAGGGTAACTCCGTGGGCTGTGGGGGCCCTGGGTTTGTCGATCATCTGTGACAGGGCGGGTGCCCGGCGTTGGTGCCGGGCGGGTGGGACCGCGGCCCGGCGGAGCGAGGTGCCGCCGGCAGCTGCCGGCGGCGAATGGGACCGCAGCCCGGCGGGACGGGGTGCCGCTTCTTTGGGACGGGTGCCGCCCCAGCGGCACGACTGCCCGCACCTATGGCAGCGCGCTACCCGCGAACAGGCGCTAGACCAGCGCCCGCCCCAGTACGTAGACCGCCGGGGCCGCCGCGGACAAGGGCAGGGCCACACCCGCCGTGAAGTGGACGAAGCGGGACGGGTAGTCGTAACTGGCGACTCGGTGGCCGATCAGGGCGCAGGCTGCCGCGCCCGCGCCCAGGAGGGCGCCCGACGTGCCCAGGCCCGTCATCGAGCCGGCCGCGACACCGCCGCCCGCCGCCGCGAGCAGCGCCACCACCACCGACGCCGGGGTCGGCAGCGGCAGGGCGCGGGCCAGGACCGCGACCGCCACCGCGATCGCGCCCACGGTCACCGCGTCCGCCTCGGCCGCGAGGTACCCGCCCGCGACGATCGCCAGTGCCGATGCCGCGACGGTCGCCATCAGGCCGTACATCCGCTCGTCCGGGTCGGCGTGCGACCGCAGCTGGAGCACCAGCGCGAGAAGCACCCACACCCCGAGCGTGCCCAGGATCGCCGAGGGCGAGCGGTCCGACGCCAGCAGCGCCGCGTCCGCGGCCAGCGCGCCCGCGAAGCCCAGCGCGATACCCTGCCGCGCCGGCCACATCCCGTTCAGCCGGAACCAGCCCGCCGCCGTGACGGCCTGGAGGACGACGAGCGGCACCAGGAGCGCATACGTGCCGACCGCCGCCGCCCCCGCCAGCAACAGCCCCAGCAGCGCCGTCAGCGCGGCCGGCTGCATCCCGGGCTCGATGATCGGCGACCGTCCCTCCGCCCGCGCCCGCTGCGCGTCCGTGAGCCGCGCGTTCCCGGCGACGGTGGCCGGGCCGTACTCGGCGGCGGAAGCAGGGGCGGGAGCAGGAGCCTGAGCAGGCGCCCGGTACCCCTGCGGCGGCAGATACGCCGTCTCCTCCGCCGCCGTCACCTGCGCGGACACCGGCGACTGCGTCTGCGTCTCCCAGGTCTGCCCCTGCCACTGCTGCGTGTACTGCTGGGCGGCGTACGGATCGCCGTATCCCTGCTGCCCCTGATGTCCCTGCTGATAGCCCTGCTGGTACCCCTGCCCGGGCCACCCTTGCGGCTGCGGCTGCTGTGGCTGCTGCGGCTGCTGCCCGTAAGGGTCATAGCCGTCGTACGGCTGGTTGGTCATCGCTCACCCTCCTGCGAACGGCGGGAGCACCTCGACCGTGCCGCCGTCGGCCAGCCGTACCGTCTCATGTCCGCGGGTGCCCACGGGGTCACCGTCCACGAGGAACGAGCATCGCCGCAGCACGCGCTCGAGTTCGCCGGGGTGTCGCTCACGCACCCCGTCGAGCGCCTCGGCGAGCGTGGCCGCCTCGTACGGCTCCTCGGCCACCCCGGCCGCGGCCTTGGCGGCGGCCCAGTAGCGCACCGTGACCTTTGGCATCTGCTTCCTCGATCTGCTTGTCGGTGAACCCCGCCAGGCTAGCCCGCCCGGCCCACGACCCACTCCCCGATCCGCCCGAGCAGTGCGTCGCTCGCCGCGTGCTCGGCGTGCCCCATGCCCGGCTCCAGCCACAGTTCGCCCTGGTCGGCGGCGGCCGCGGCCAGCATGCGGGGATGGTCGACGGGGAAGTAGCCGTCGGCGTCGCCGTGCACGATCAGCAGCGGCGTGGGCGCGATCCTCGGCACCGCCTCCACCGGCGAGAGCGGGACCGGGTCCCAGTCCCGGTGGTGGATGCGGGTACGGAACCCGTAGCGGCTCACCACCCGGCCCTCCGGCCGCGTCACCAGCCAGTGCAGCCGCCGCATGGGGGCGGTCCCCCGGTAGTACCACCGGGCCGGGGCGCTCACCGACACCACCGCGTCGGTCTGCCGCGGGTGCAGCGCCGCATGGCGCAGCACCACCGAGCCCCCCATGGAGAACCCCACCG
>NZ_NGFN01000011.1 GCF_002148965.1 Streptomyces swartbergensis
GGAGGAAGGGGGGAGACGGCGGGCGGGGGTCCGGCGTCCCCCGCCCGCCGCCGTTCTAGTCGCCCGTGACGGGCAGTTCCTTCAACTGGATGTTGCGGAAGGAGACCTGGTCGCCGGCGCCATGGTTCTGGAGGCCGATGTAGCCGTCGGTCAGGCTCCGCTGGGGGTCCTTGTTGGTGAAGTCGTTGATCTTGACTCCGTTGAGGTACACCTGGAGGCGTTCGCCCTGGACCTTGATCTCGTAGGAGTTCCACTGGCCGGGCGGCCGCAGAACCTGGTCACGGGCCTTGATGTTCGCCGACTTGAACGAGTAGACGGAGCCCGTGGTGCGGTCGGCCGCGTCCGTGGCGTCGATCTGGATCTCGTAGCCCTTGTTCACCGCGGACCAGGGGTCGTCGGAGGCGGGGAAGCCCACGAAGATCCCGGAGTTGTCGTCGCCCCGCATCTTCCAGTCGAGCTTGAGGGAGTACGACTTCAGCTCCTTGGCCTGGTACCAGAGCAGGCCCATGCCGCCCTCGGACTCCAGGGTGCCGTCCTTGACGTTGAACGTGCCGGGGCCGGCCTGCTTCCAGCCGTCCAGGGTGTGGCCGTTGAAGATCTTCCGGTAGTCCTTGGCGGGCTTGCAGTCCGCCTTCACCTGGCCGGTGGCGTACTGCAGGCCGCCGAGCAGATGGGCGCGGAATGCCTCGTCGGAGTAGGACTCCTTGGTGTGGCCGCCGCCGGTGTAGAAGGACCGGCCGCCGCCGTAGCTCTGGCACCAGGCGATCGGGTGGTCGCCCTTCATGTTCCCGCCCTGGTACGTCGTTTCGTCCAGGGTGGCGAGGACCTTGGCCTGCTCGCGCGGGTTGGTGCGGTAGTTGTACCACTCGTCGGTGCGCTCCCAGGCGTCGTCCAGGTGCGCGGTCGACGGGTGGTCGTGGTCCTCGACGCGGACGGTGGCCTTCTGGATGGCCGGGTGCGAGTCGAAGTAGGCGCCGACGAGGCCGCCGTAGAACTCCCAGTCGTACTCGGTGTCGGCCGCGGCGTGGATACCCATGTAACCGCCGCCGCCCGCCACGTAGTTCTCGAACGCCTTCTGCTGCTCGGCGTTGAGCACGTCACCGGTGGTGGACAGGAAGGCCACCGCGTCGTACTTGGCGAGGTTGGCCGTGGTGAACTGCTTCGCCTCCTCGGTGGCGTCGACCGTGATGCCGGCCGGGGCGCCCAGTTCCTTCAGCGCGGCGATGCCGGCCGGGATGGAGTCGTGGCGGAAGCCGGCGGTCTTGGAGAAGACCAGGACCTTCTTGCCGCCCTTGAACGGCTCCTTGGAGAACTCGAAGTCGTCCATGTCGAACAGCGCGCCCGCGCCCCCCTTGAAGACCAGGTAGATGCCGGTGGTCTTCTTCGGCAGCGACCGCAGCGGCACGTCGACGTTCTGGAACGTCTCCCAGCCGCCGGTCGGGGGGATGTACGCCGAGCCGTGCAGCGGACCGTCGGGCGAGCCGGTGCGCAGCTCGATGAAGCCGCCCTCGCCGCCGGAGGAGGCCCGCACGGTCATCTTCTTCTGCCCGTCGAACCGGTAGGGGGTGAAGGAGATCCAGTCGCCGTCGTTGATGTCGCCGACGGTCTTGCCGCCGTTGGCGCCGGTCTTGTCGATGACCGACACACCCGACTGGGTGGTGAAGTGCTCGCCCTGGCGGTGCAGCGGCTGGAGCACGGTGCGGGCGGTGCCGGTCAGGGCCTCCTGGCCGTTCGCCCCGCCGTCGGTGTAGCCGGCGCCGACGACGCCGTAGATGTCGGCGTTGGGGTCGTGGCCGCCGTCACCAGGGGGCGGCTTCAGGGTGCCCTCGCAGCCCATCTCGCTGGTCAGCTCGTGGGCGTGGGAGTCGTGGCCGAGGCTGTAGACGACCTTGACCTTGGAGCAGTCGACCGTCTCCTCGGGGTCGGTGACGGTCACCTTGAACGGGACGGGCTTGCCGAATTCGGCCAGGGTGCCGTTGCCGGGGACGTCGATCCTCACCTTGGGCTCGGTGTTGCCGACCACGATCCGGACGCTGGCGTTGCCGGTGTTGCCCTCGGGGTCCCTGGCGGTGAAGGTGGCGCTGTAGGTGCCGACCTTCTTGTACCTGTGGGTGGGGTTGAGGCCCTCGCCCTTGGTGCCGTCGCCGAAGTCCCAGCTGTAGGTGAGGTCCGAGGAGTCGGCGTCCTTGGCGGAGCCGGTGAACCTGACCTTCAGTCCGGCCGCTCCGGACGTCTTGTCGGCGCTCACCTCGGCGATCGGCGAGAAGCCGTCCTCGGCGTTCTCGATCCGGTACAGCGCGGAGTGCTCGTCGCCCTGGAACCAGGAGACGCCGTAGTCCAGGACGTAGAGCGCGCCGTCGGGGCCGAACTCCATGTCCATGATCTGGGTGCCGGTCCACGGGAAGTCGTTGATCTTCGCGACGGAGCCGTCGTCGTTCTGCTCGATCCGCTTGATCCAGCGGCGGCCGAACTCACCGGCGAAGAAGTCGCCGTCGTACGCCTCGGGGAACTTCACGCTGGAGTCGAGCTCGGGGTCGTAGCGGTAGACCGGGCCGGCCATCGGGGACTCGGAGCCGTCGCCGAACTCGGGCAGGGAGCCGCCGTCGTACGGGATCCAGGCGGCCTGCGCGGGCGGCAGGTCGACCAGGCCCGTGTTGTACGGCGAGGTGTTCTTCGGGGCGTCGCAGTCGAACTTCTCGCCGGACTCCTTGGTGGCGAAGTCGTAGTCGACGTAGGCGTCGTTGTCGCCGGTGCAGAAGGGCCAGCCGAAGTTGGCCGGCTTGGTCACCTTGGCGAACTCGACCTGGCCCGCCGGGCCGCGCTTGGGGTCGGCGGCGCCCGCGTCGGGGCCGTAGTCGCCGACGTACACGATGCCGGTCTTGTCGTCGACGCTCATCCGGAACGGGTTGCGGAAGCCCATCGCGTAGATCTCGGGGCGGGTCTTCTCGGTGCCCGGGGCGAAGAGGTTGCCCTCCGGGATGGTGTACGAGCCGTCCTCGGCGACCTTGATGCGCAGGATCTTGCCGCGCAGGTCGTTGGTGTTGGCGGAGCTGCGGCGGGCGTCGAAGGCCGGGTTGCGGTTCGGCCGGTCGTCGATCGGCGTGTAGCCGTCGGAGGCGAAGGGGTTGGTGTCGTCGCCGGTCGACAGGTAGAGGTTGCCGTCCGCGTCGAAGTCGATGTCGCCGCCGACGTGGCAGCAGGTGCCGCGGGAGGCCGCGACATCGAGGACCTTCTTCTCGCTGGCCATGTCCAGCGTGCCGTTGGCCTTGAGGACGAAGCGGGAGAGGCGGTTGACGCCGTCGAACTTCTTGAAGTCCTCGGCGGTGCCGGTCTCCGGGGCGTCGCCCGCGGGGGTGTCGAGCGGCGGGGCGTAGTAGAGGTAGATCGCCCGGTTGTTCTTGAAGTCCGGGTCGATGCCGACGCCCTGGAGGCCTTCCTCGTCGTGGCTGTAGACGGGGATCCTGCCGGCGATCCTGGTGACGCCGCCCTGGTCGGTGAGGCGCAGCGTGCCGTCGCGCGAGGTGTGCAGGACGCTGCGGTCCGGGAGCACGGCGAGCGACATCGGCTCGCCCGTCTCGGGTTCGCCCTTGGCGAGCGGCACCTGCTGGAACTGGCCCTCCGCGGCTGCCGGTTCGTCCTGTCGCGCTTGGCCGGGGTGGGCCCCGGCGACGGTGGCCGGGGTGCCCACGGCCAGGAGCAGGCCGGTGAAGAGGGCGACGGCGGTGCGAAGCCTGGGACGCCTGGGGTTGACGGTGCTTCTTGGTCTTGTTCTGTGCACGAAGTCCCTCCGGGAACGGGGTGGGCCGTACGGAATGGGTGCGAAGACGTGCGGTGCGGGCGCCGGGGTGCGCCGTCACCCCGGAGGTGCGTGTGTCCTGAACGCTTCAAGGAAGGTAACCGCGTCCGTCCGGGGCGAACACCCCTCGTATCAGGATCGGTTGAGCTTTCTCCCGGCACAGGACAGAGCAGGATCTGGGCAGGTCGGAGGGGGGACCGGCGGTGTGACCGGTCCCCGTCCCCGACCAGCGCCGGGTGCCTGGTTCAGCTGTTGAACGCGGCGTCGAAGGACGCGCTGGGCGGCTCGAAGTCGAAGGCCTTGAGGCGGGTCAGCGCCTCGGGCGCGCCCTGGAGCCGGTCCATGCCGGCGTCCTCCCACTCGACCGAGATCGGGCCCTGGTAGTCGATGGAGCGCAGCATCCGGAAGACGTCCTCCCAGGGGACGTCGCCGTGCCCGGCGGAGACGAAGTCCCAGCCGCGCCGGGGGTCGCCCCAGGGCAAGTGGGAACCGAGCCGGCCGTTGCGTCCGTCGAGGCGCTTGCGGGCCTCCTTGCAGTCGACGTGGTAGATCCGGTCGCGGAAGTCCCAGAGGAAGCCGACCGGGTCGAGGTCCTGCCACACGAAGTGGCTCGGGTCGAAGTTGAGGCCGAAGGCGGGGCGCCGGTCGACGGCCTCCAGGGCCCGGACCGTGGTCCAGTAGTCGTAGGCGATCTCGCTGGGGTGGACCTCGTGCGCGAACCGCACGCCCTCCGCGTCGAACACGTCCAGGATCGGGTTCCAGCGGTCGGCGAAGTCCTGGTAGCCGCGTTCGATCATCGACTCGGGCGCGGGCGGGAACATGGCCACCAGGTGCCAGATGGCGGAGCCGGTGAAACCGATGACGGTGTCGACGCCGAAGGCGGCCGCGGCGCGCGCGGTGTCCTTCATACGGTCCGCGGCCCGCTGCCGGACCCCCTCCGCGTCTCCGTCGCCCCACACCTCACCCGGCACGATCGCCTGGTGGCGTTCGTCGATGATGGCGTCGCAGACGGCCTGTCCGACCAGGTGGTTGGAGATGGCCCAGCACTTGAGGCCGTACTTGTCGAGGAGCGCCCGGCGGCCGTCGAGGTACCCGGGGTCGGAGAGTGCCTTGTCGACTTCGAAGTGGTCACCCCAGCAGGCGAGTTCGAGCCCGTCGTAGCCGAAGTCGCGGGCGAGCCGGCAGACCTCTTCCAGCGGCAGGTCGGCCCACTGGCCGGTGAACAGCGTGAACGTGCGCGGCATGCGCGTCAGCCTCCTCAGACCGCGATCGGTGTGTAGACGGAGTTCTTCTGGGCGCTCTCCTCCACGGCCGCGAGCACGCACTGCACCTGGAGCCCGTCGGCGAAGGAGGGTTCGGGGCGGCGGCCCTCGGCGATGGCGTGGACGAGGTCGCGGGCCTGGTGGACGAAGGTGTGCTCGTAGCCGAGGCCGTGGCCCGGCGGCCACCAGGCGTCCAGGTAGGGGTGGTCGGGTTCGGTCACGAGGATCCGGCGGAAGCCCGCCTCCGCACCGGGTTCGGTGCCGTCGTGGAAGGACAGCTCGTTGAGCCGCTCCAGGTCGAAGGCGAGCGACCCGCGCTCCCCGTTGAGTTCGATGCGCAGGGCGTTCTTGCGGCCGGTGGCGTAGCGGGTGGCCTCGAAGGAGGCGAGGGCGCCGGAGGGGAAGCGGGCGGTGAACAGGGCGGCATCGTCCACGGTGACCTCCCCCGTGCCGGCGGACGAGACGGCGGACAGCCCGCTCGTGGCGCCGACGGGCAGGGGCCGCTGACGTACGAAGGTCTCCGTGAGCGCGGAGACGCCCGCCAGCCGCTCCCCCACGAGGTACTGCGCGAGGTCGATGATGTGCGCGCCCAGGTCGCCGAGCGAGCCCGAGCCGGCCTGCTCCTTGCGCAGCCGCCAGGTCAGCGGGAACTGCGGGTCGACCAGCCAGTCCTGGAGGTACGTCACGCGCACGTGCCGCAGTGCGCCGAGGCGGCCCTCGGCAACCATCCGGCGGGCCAGGGCGGTGGCCGGCACCCGGCGGTAGTTGAAGCCGACCATCGCCACCTGGCCGCGCCGGTAGGCCTCTTCGGCGGCCCGCACCATGGTGGTGGCTTCCTCGACCGTGTTGGCCAGCGGCTTCTCGCACAGGACGTGCTTGCCGGCGGCGAGGGCGGCCAGCGCGATCTCGGCGTGGCTGTCGCCGGGGGTGCAGATGTCGACGAGGTCGATGTCGTCGCGTGCGACGAGGGCGCGCCAGTCGGTCTCGGTGGACGCCCAGCCGTGGCGGTCGGCCGCCGCCCGTACGGCGGTGGCGTCCCGGCCGCAGATCACGGCCTGCACGGGGTTCAGCGGCAGGTCGAAGACACGGCCCGCGGTGCGCCAGCCCTGGGAGTGGGCGGCGCCCATGAAGGCGTAGCCCACCATCCCCACGCGCAGGGGTGGCTTGCCTGCCTCGGTCCCATCTGACTGCTGCTGCGGCTGTCCCATACGGGTGTCCTCCTCGTCCTGGTCGGGGTGGCGCACGTGGGGGGTGCGGGCGGAACCGGTCACCGGAAGCCGGTGGGCATGTACTGGTCGACGTTGGTCTTGTCGACGACGGCCGAGTAGAGGGTGATGGACGCCGGGATCTCGAACTCGGCCATGCCGCCGATGCCCTTGCCCTGGCCGAGGGCGCGGGCGAGGTCGATCGCGGAGGCGGCCATGGTCGGCGGGTAGAGGACTGTCGCCTTGAGCACGCCGTCGTCCTGCTTGATGGCCTGGAAGGCGGAGAGCGCGCCGGCGCCGCCGACCATCAGGAAGTCGTCGCGCCCGGCCTGTTCGATGGCGCGCAGCGCGCCCACGCCCTGGTCGTCGTCGTGGTTCCACAGCGCGTCGAACTTCGACTGCGCCTGGAGCAGTTGGGCCATCTTGGCCTGTCCGGACTCGACCGTGAACTCGGCGGCCTGGCGGGCGACCTTCTTGATGTTGGGGTAGTTCTTCAGGGCGTCGTCGAAGCCCTGGGTGCGCTGCTTGGTCAGCTCCAGGTTGTCCAGGCCGGCCAGTTCGATGACGCGGGCGTTCGACTTGCCCTTGAGTTTCTCGCCGATGTAGTGGCCGGCGTTGAGGCCCATGCCGTAGTTGTCGCCGCCGATCCAGCAGCGGTAGGCCTGCGGGGTGTTGAAGATGCGGTCGAGGTTGACGACCGGGATGCCCGCGCGCATCGCCTTCAGCCCGACCTGGGTGAGGGCCTTGCCGTCGGCGGGCAGCACCACCAGCACGTCGACCTTCTTGTTGATGAGGGTCTCGATCTGGCCGATCTGCTGGGCGGTGTCGTTGGAGCCCTCGGTGATCTCCAGGGTGACGTCGGAGTACTTCTCGGCCCGCTTCTTGGCGTTGTCGTTGATGGCGTTGAGCCAGCCGTGGTCGGCCTGCGGTCCGGCGAAGCCGATGGTGACTTGCTTGCCGGGCTTGTCGTCGGCGGCCGGCTGGTCGTTCGCGGCCGGCTCGTCCTTGGAGTCGGAGGGCTCGTTGCTGGTGCACCCCGTGAGGAGGGCACCGGCGGAGACGGCGGCGGCTCCGAAGAGCAGTCCTCTGCGGCTCGTGATCTCGGTCATGGCGGTGAACCCTTTCCTCAGGTCGTGCTCGCGGTACGGCGCTGGACCAGCACGGCGGCGACGATGATCGCGCCCTTGGCGATCTGCTGGACGTCGCTCTGCAGGTTGTTCAGGGCGAAGATGTTGGTGATCGTGGTGAAGATCAGGACGCCGAGCACGGAGCCGGTGATGGTGCCGCGGCCGCCGGTGAGCAGGGTGCCGCCGATGATCGCGGCGGCGATGGCGTCGAGTTCGTACAGGTTGCCGTTGGTGTTCTGGCCGGAGCCGGACAGGACGATCAGCAGGAAGGCGGCGATGCCGCAGCACAGCCCGGACAGCAGGTAGAGGTAGAGCCGCTGGCGGCGGACGTCGATACCGGCGAGCCGGGCGGCCTCCGGGTTGCCGCCGACGGCGACCGTGCGGCGGCCGAAGGTGGTGCGGTTGAGCACCAGCCAGCCGATGACGGTCACGACCGCGAAGACCAGGACCAAGGGCGGGATGCCGAGGACGTAGGCGTCGCGTTCGCCCAGGTCGAGGACGGACGGCACGGTCACGATCTGCGTCTTGCCGTCGGTGATCTGCAGGGCGAGGCCGCGGGCGGAGGCCAGCATGGCGAGGGTGGCGATGAACGGCACCATCGCGCCGTAGGCGATGAGCACCCCGTTGACCAGGCCGCAGCCGACTCCGACGACGACCGCCGTGAAGAGGATGCCGGCGAAGCCGTACTCCTGGGTGGCCACCGTGGTCGCCCATACGGAGGCGAGGGCGACGATCGCGCCGACCGACAGGTCGATGCCGCCGGAGACGATGACGAAGGTCATGCCGACGGTGACGACGCCGATGACGGACGCCTGGGTGAGGACGAGTTGTAGGTTGCGGGTGTCGAGGAACTCGTCGGGCTTGGTGATGCCGCCGATGAGGATCAGCACGGCTAGCACGCCGAGCAGGGAGAGGGTGCGGACGTCGGCGCGGGCCATCAGGCCGCGCCAGGCGGGGGGCTGGGCCTGGGGCACTTTGTCGGTGCTGCTGTCCCGCGGCGGGGAGACGGGCTGCGTCATGACGCCGGGCTTCCTTCCATGACCAGGTCGAGTACGCGGTGTTCGTCGAGTTCGCGCGCGGGTGCCGTGTGGACGACCCGGCCCTCGCGCAGCACCAGGACACGGTCGGCGAGGCCGAGCACCTCGGGCACTTCGCTGGAGACCAGCAGCACGGCCAGGCCTTCGTCGGCCAGCCGGCGCACGACCGCGTACAGTTCGGCGCGGGCGCCGACGTCGACGCCGCGGGTGGGTTCGTCCAGCAGCAGCACCCGGCAGCCGCGCAGCAGCCAGCGGGCGAGCACGGCTTTTTGCTGGTTGCCGCCGGACAGGGTGCGCACGGGCACCGAGGGGTTGTCGGACCTGAGCGACAGTTCGCGGGTGGCGGCCCGGGCGGCGCCGAGTTCGGCGCCCCGGTCGATCCAGCCGCCGCGTGAGAAGCGGGACATGGAGGAGACCGACACGTTGCGGGTGACGGACTCCAGCATCAGCAGGGCCTGCGCCTTGCGTTCCTCGGGGGCGAGCCCGAGTCCGGCCCGGACGGCGGCCCGGACGCTGCCCGGCTTCAACAGCTTGCCGTCGACCAGCACCTGACCGGACGTCGGTTTCCTCGCGCCGTAGACGGTCTCCAGGATCTCGGAGCGGCCCGAGCCGACGAGTCCGGCCAGGCCGACGATCTCGCCCGGCCGTACCTCCAGGTCGAGAGGTTCGAACTCCCCGGCGCGGGACAGGCCCCGGACGGTGAGCACCGGGTCGCCGGGCGGCGGGGAGACGGGCCGGTCGGGAAAGACGTACTCGACGTTGCGGCCCGTCATCAGGGCGACGACCTCGCGGGTCGGTGTCGTCTTCGCCGGCAGTCCGTTCGCCACGGCCCGCCCGTCCTTCAGCACGGTCACCCGGTCGCCGATGCGCCGGATCTCCTCCAGGCGGTGCGAGATGTAGACGACGGCGACACCGGCGGCGGTGAGGTCGCCGACGATGCGGAAGAGGTTGTCGACCTCGTCCGGGTCGAGGGCGGCGGACGGTTCGTCCATCACGATGAGCCGCACGTCGTGGGAGAGCGCCCGGGCCATGGACACGATCTGCTGCTGCGCCGCGGACAGTTCCCCGACGAGCCGGGCCGGATCGATCTCCGCGTGTCCGAGTCGCTTGAGCAGGGCGGCTGTTGACTCCTTGGCGGCCTTTCCCCGGACGACGAACCCGGCGGTGGTCGGCTCGTGGCCCAGGTGGACGTTCTCGGCGACCGACAGGTGCTCCACCAGGTCGAGTTCCTGATAGATGGTGGCGATGCCGAGGCGCATGGCGGCGATCGGCGAGCGGAGCGTGACCGCCTCGCCGCGCCAGCGGATCTCGCCGGTGTCGGGCTGGTGGGCCCCGGCCAGGACCTTGATGAGGGTCGACTTCCCGGCGCCGTTCTGGCCGAGCAGACAGTGCACCTCTCCGGCCTGGACGTCGAGGTCGACGCCGTCGAGGGCCCGGACTCCGGGGAACGACTTGGTGATGCCGGACATGCTGAGCAGCGGTGGTTCTGGTGCCATGCGGATTCCCCTTGGCGGGCGTGCGGGCCGGTTGCAGGGCGCTTGTCGGGCAGGCGTGTTCGAGGCAGGGCGGAGCAGGGAGCTGTGCTGGTGAGCCGTGCTGTCGAGAAGGACTACGCGGGTGAGAACAGGTGGTCGCTGATGAGCCGGGCCGCGCCGATGACTCCGGCGGCGGGTCCCAACTCGCCCAGGACGATGGGCAGGTTGCCGGTCGCGAGCGGCAGCGACTGGCGGTAGACCTGGGTGCGGATCGCGGCGAGCAGGGTGTGGCCGAGGCCGGTCACCCCGCCGCCGATCACCACCAGGCCGGGGTTGAAGAAGCTGACCAGGCCGGCGATGACCTGGCCGGTGCGGTTGCCGCCCTCACGGATCAGGTCCAGTGCGGTGGCGTCGCCGGCGGCGGCCGCGGCGGCGACGTCGACGGCGGTGAGCCCGCCGTTGGTCTCCCACCGCGAGGCCAGTTCGTCGGAGAGCCCCTGCTGGGCCGCCTCCGTGGCGTCACGGGCGAGGGCCGCCCCGCTGAAGTGGGCCTCCAGGCAGCCCCGGTTGCCGCAGGCGCAGGGACGGCCGTCGGGCACGGCCTGGATGTGCCCGATGTCGCCGGCGCTGCCCGTCGTACCGCGGTAGACCTCACCGCCGACGACGATGCCGCAGCCGATGCCCGTGCCGATCTTGACGCAGAGGAAGTCGGCGACGGTGCGGGCGACGCCCGCGTGCTGCTCTCCCATCGCCATGAGGTTCACGTCGTTGTCGACCATGACCGGGCAGCCGAGTTCCTGGCTGAGCGCCTCCCGCACGGGGAAGCCGTCCCAGCCGGGCATGATCGGCGGGGCCACCGGGATGCCCTCGGGGAAGCGGACCGGGCCCGGGACGCCGATGCCGGCGCCGTCGAACCCTTCCGCGAGCCCCGAGGCCTTCAACTTGGCGGCCATGGCCAGGACTTGCTCGAAGACCGCGACCGGGCCCTCGCGCACGTCCATGGGGTGGTTGATGTGCCCGAGCGTCTCCAGTTCGGCGTTGGTGACGGCGACGTCGACCGAGGTCGCGCCGATGTCGACGCCGAGGAAGCGCAGCCCGGGGTTGAGCCGGATGTTGTGGGAGCGGCGGCCGCCGCGCGAGGCGGCGAGTCCGTCGGCCACGACCAGCCCCGTCTCCAGCAGCCGGTCCACCTCCACGGCGAGCTTGGACCGCGAGAGGTCGATCTGGTCGCCGAGCTGGGCACGGGAGTTGGGACCGCCGTCGCGCAACAGCTTGAGCAGTCGGGCCTGATGGGCGTTTGCGGGTCGTGCGGTCATACGTCTCACGAGCCCCTCCCCGCCTCATCGGCCTGTGCGCGCCGGTTTTCCGCCACATCGATGGCTTGCTTTCGGAGGGAACGTAGCAGCGGCTGCCGAAGGTGGGAAGAAGTCGCGCAGGAATTGCCCTCTACTTTTTCCACTCACAGGACAAAGGCGAGGGGTGCGGGCCCTGCCTCGCAGGTGATCGGCCGTCAGTGCGGCCCGTGGCACCTACGAACGCGCCCGCGCGTGGTACGAGCGCCTCGTGTGCTCCGTGTGTTCGCGCATCAGGCGGGTGGCCAGCTGTTCGTCGCGGTCGGTGATCGCGGCGATGAGCGCACGGTGTTCGATCCAGGACTGGTGGCCGCGCTGACGGGCGACCGGCGTGTAGTACCAGCGGACGCGGCGGTCGACCTGGGCGGCCAGTTCGGCGAGAACGGCGTTGCCGGCGAGCTCCATGATCTTCGCGTGGAAGCGGGCGTTCATGGCGACGGCCCCGTCCACGTCGTCCGCCTCGACGGCCTTCTCGCCCTCCGCGCACAGCGCTTCCAGCGCGGCGATGCCGGCACTGTCCGCGCCCGCCGCGGCGAGCCGGGCCGCCTCGGCCTCCAGGAGCGTACGGACCGTGAGGAGCTGGTCGGCCTCCTCCTCCGTCGGCTCGTGCACGAACGCGCCCTGAGCGGGCCGCAGATCGACCCACCCCTCGGTGTTGAGCCGCTGCAACGCCTCGCGCACCGGCTGCCGGGAGACCCCCAGATGCCCCGCGAGTTCGCTCTCCACGAGGTGCTGGCCGGGCTGGAGGGCGCGGGTGGTGATGAGTTCGAGCAGTGCCTCGTAGACGCGGTCGCGCAGCGGACCCGGGCGTTCCAGCTTGGGTACCGCCCCCTGGGGCAGCCCTGTCGACAGCATCGCGGTCCCCCTCCTCGGCAGGGCCGTGCACAAGACGCGGCGGAAGCCGGTGTCGCCGCAGAGCCAGTATCGATTGTCTTCGTCTACAGTCTACGGCGCACAGGAGCCAGGGCTTTGGGGAGTTGACCGCGTCACACCGCGACCGGGCTCACGGGCAGCGGACGACCTGCCCCGCGTAGGACAGGTTCCCGCCGAAGCCGAACAGCAGGACCGGGTCCCCCGTGGTGACCGCACCCTGTTCGACCAGCTTCGACAGGGCGAGCGGGATGCTCGCGGCCGACGTGTTGCCGGACTCCGTGACGTCGCGCGCGACGACCGCGTTCACGGCGCCGATCTTCTCCGCGAGGGGTTCGATGATGCGCAGGTTGGCCTGATGCAGTACGACCGCCGCGAGGTCGGCCGGCTTCAGCCCGGCCCGCTCGCACGCCCGCCGCGCGATGGGCGGCAGCTGGGTCGTCGCCCAGCGGTAGACGCTCTGCCCCTCCTGCGCGAAACGCGGCGGCGTGCCCTCGATCCGCACGGCGTTCCCCATCTCGGGCACCGAGCCCCACAGCACCGGCCCGATGCCGGGCTCGCCGGCGGCCTCCACGACGGCGGCTCCGGCCCCGTCACCGACGAGCACGCACGTCGTGCGGTCGGTCCAGTCGGTCACGTCGGACATCTTGTCGGCCCCGATGACCAGGGCCCGGCTCGACCCCCCGGCGCGGACGGCGTGGTCGGCGGTGGCCAGGGCGTGGGTGAAGCCGGCACACACCACGTTGAGGTCCATCGTGGCGGCCTGCGGAATGCCGATGCGGGAGGCGACCCGGGCGGCCGTGTTGGGCGAGCGGTCGACGGCGGTGGAGGTGGCGACCAGCACCAGGTCGATGTCAGCCGGGTCCAGCCCGGCCGCCGCGAGGGCCTTGGCGGCGGCGTGGGCGGCCAGCTCGTCGACGGGTTCGTCGGGGCCGGCGATGTGGCGCGTGTTGATGCCCACCCGGCTCCTGATCCACTCGTCACTGGTGTCGACCAGGCCCGCCAGGTCCTCGTTGGTGAGCACCTTGGCGGGCTGGTAGTGGCCGACGGCGGTGATGCGCGAGCCGTTCATGCGGGCGGTCCCCCTCGTGGAAACTTGGGTAACAGGATCCACCAGTCTGGTCAGTGACTCGCGGGTACGGCGGCAGCCAAGGCGACAGGAAACAGGTGCCCGCGTTGTCAGCTTCGGTCAGGACCTCGGACGACCGAGCACCTGTCGGACGCCTAGCCGGTGAAGAGCTGCGTCGCTTTCCGGACGAGTTCGTACAGCCCGTAGGCGAGCGGTACGCCCACCCACACCCAGGCGAAGGCGATCAGCCACCGCCGGTCCGGGCTAGGCGGACTCTGACTGCTGTCGCTGGACATGGGCGGCCTCCCTCTGTGCCGGGATGTGATGGCGGGGGTCGACGGGCCGGACGAGTTCGTTGGCGACGAAGCCCACGACGAGCAGCCCGATCATGATGACGAACGACATTCCGTACAGGGACGCGCCGTGCCGGCCCGCCTCCTCCTGCCGGTCGGCGATCCAGTTCACGATCAGCGGTCCGAGCACCCCGGCCGTGGACCAGGCGGTGAGCAGCCGTCCGTGGATGGCGCCGACCTGGTACGTGCCGAACAGGTCCTTCAGATACGCCGGAACGGTCGCGAAGCCACCGCCGTAGAAGGACAGGATCACCAGTGCGCACAGGACGAACAGCGGCTTGGAGGTGTCGCCGAACAGGGCGATGAGCGCGTACATCAGCGCGCCGACGCCCAGGTAGACGCGGTAGATGTTCTTGCGGCCGATCAGGTCGGACGTCGAGGACCAGCCGATGCGGCCCGCCATGTTCGCCGCCGACAGCAGGGCGACGAAGCCGGCGGCGGCGGTCACCGACACGGGCGTGGAGGTGTCCGCGAAGAAGTCCGTGATCATCGGGGCGGCCTTCTCCAGGATGCCGATGCCTGCGGTGACGTTCATGCAGAGCACGATCCACAGGCACCAGAACTGCGGGGTGCGGACGGCCTGGTTCGCGGAGACCTGCGGGCCGGTGAGGGGCCGCGCGGTTCCCCGCGCTCCTGGGGCACTGCTCGGAACCCGGACCAGGAGCACACCCAGCAGCATGAAGACGGCGTACGACAGGCCGTGCACCAGGAAGGCGAGTGCGATGCCGGAGCTGTCGCCGCCGAACGACTCCAGCATCTGCGCGGACCACGGCGAGGCGATGAGCGCGCCGCCGCCGAAGCCCATGATGGCGATGCCGGTGGCCATGCCGGGCCGGTCCGGGAACCACTTGATCAGGGTGGAGACCGGCGAGATGTAACCAATGCCGAGGCCGATGCCGCCGACGAAGCCGTAGCCGAGGACGATCAGCCAGTACTGCTCCAGAAAGGCGCCCAGCGCGGAGAGCAGGAAACCGGACGAGAAGCAGACCAGGGCGACGGTCATCGCCCAGCGCGGGCCGTTGCGCTCCACGAGCGTGCCGCCGAACGCGGCGGACAGGCCCAGCATGACGATGCCCAGCTGGAAGGGCAGCGCGCTCTGCGTGCCGCTGAGGCCGAGCGCGGACTCCAGGGGCGGCTTGAACACGCTCCAGGCGTAGGCCTGGCCGATGGAGAGGTGTACGGACAGAGCGGCGGGCGGGACGAGCCAGCGGCTCCAGCCCGGGGGCGCGACTGGGGGACTCATGAACCCGGAACGGTAGGCAGTCGCAGGGGAGTTGAGAAGGCGGCACGTCAACCGTATGCGGTGAGCGGTATCCAGCATGCGCCGAACGGTCATCGCACGGACCCTTGCTGACCCAGCGTCCATACTGTAGACAATATTTCGTCGACAAAATCTGGCACCGGCCGTGGGCCGGCCACTCGGCAGTCACCTCCGCGGTATCCCTCAAACCGAACGGAGTGTTCCCGTGAAAGTCGCAGTTCTCGGCGCCGGTGCCATCGGCGCCTACGTCGGCGCCGCGCTCCGCCGCGCGGGTGCCGAGGTGCATCTCATCGCCCGTGGACCGCATCTGGCGGCCATGAGGCAGCACGGAGTCCGGGTGCGCAGCCCGCGCGGCGACTTCACCGCGCACCCCCACGCGACCGACGACCCGGCCGAGGTCAACCCGGTCGACTACGTCTTCCTGGGCCTGAAGGCCAACGCGTACGCGGCGTGCGGGCCGCTGATCGCGCCGTTGCTGGCCGACACGACGGCGGTCGTGGCCGCCCAGAACGGCATCCCCTGGTGGTACTTCCACCGGCACGGCGGCCCGTACGACGGCCACCGGATCGACAGCGTGGACCCGGACGGCGCGGTCAGTGCGGTGCTCGCGCCCGAACGGGCCGTCGGATGTGTCGTCTACGCGGCGACCGAGCTCGAAGGGCCGGGCGTGATCCGGCACTTGGAGGGCACGCGCTTCTCGATCGGCGAGCCCGACCGCAGCGTGTCCACGCGGTGCGTGGCGTTCAGCGAGGCGATGCAGGCGGGCGGCCTGAAGTGCCCGGTCGAACCGGAGCTGCGGGGCGACATCTGGCTCAAGCTGCTCGGCAACATCTCCTTCAACCCGATCAGCGCGCTGGCCCGCGCGACCATGCGGCAGATGTGCCTGCACGGCGGCACCCGCAGGGTCATCGAGATCATGATGACCGAGACGCTCGCGGTCGCGAACGCCCTCGGCTGCGAGGTCGGCGTCTCCATCGAGCGCCGGCTCGCGGGCGCCGAGCGGGTCGGCGACCACCGGACCTCCACGCTCCAGGACCTGGAGCGCGGCAAACCGCTCGAACTCGACGTACTCCTCGCGGCGGTCGTCGAGCTGGCGGACATCACCGGCGTGGAGGTGCCCACCCTGCGCACCGTGCACGCCATCTCGGACCTGCTCGCGCTGAGGAGCGCCGCATGAGCACACGCGACCGAAGCCCGAAGACCTACACCCGGCTCACCCACCCCCTGGTCAGGGACTCACGCGACGAGCCCTTCCGCCGGGCCACCTGGGAGGAGGCCCTGGACCGGGCCGCCCGGGGACTGGCACGCAACCGCGGCGCGTTCGGCATGTTCTCCTGCGCCCGGGCGACGAACGAGACGAACTACGTCGCCCAGAAGTTCGCCCGGGTCGTCATGGGCACCAACAACGTCGACTCCTGCAACCGCACCTGCCACGCTCCGAGCGTGGCGGGCCTGTCGGCGGCGTTCGGCTCGGGCGGCGGGACGTCGTCGTACGAGGAGATCGAGCACACCGACGTCATCGTGATGTGGGGCTCCAACGCCCGTTTCGCGCACCCGATCTTCTTCCAGCACGTGCTGAGGGGGATCAGGAACGGCGCCCGGATGTACGCGGTCGATCCGCGCCGGACCTCGACCGCCGAGTGGGCGGAGAGCTGGCTGGGCCTCAACGTCGGCACCGACATCGCGATGGCGCACGCGATCGGCCGCGAGATCATCCACGCGGGCCTCGCGAACGAGGCGTTCATCGCGCGGGCGACCAGCGGTTTCGAGGAGTACAAGGCGCTGGTCGAGCCGTGGACGCTGTCGCTCGCCGAGAAGGTGACGGGCGTACCGGCCGCCGCCATCCGCGAGCTGGCGCACGCCTATGCCCGCGCCGAGCGTGCCCAGTTGTGCTGGACCCTCGGCATCACCGAGCACCACAACGGCACCGACAACGTCCGCGCCCTGATCAACCTGTCCCTGCTCACCGGGCACGTCGGCCGCTACGGCTCCGGGCTGCAACCCCTGCGCGGGCAGAACAACGTGCAGGGCGGCGGCGACATGGGCGCGATCCCCAACCGCCTGCCCGGCTTCCAGGACATCCTCGACCCGGACGTCCGGCTGAAGTTCGAGTCGGCCTGGGACACCGTCATCCAGCCGCACTACGGGCTGAACCTCACGGACATGTTCGAGGCGATGGAGGACGGCACGCTCAAGGCCGTCTACTGCGTCGGCGAGAACCCGGCCCAGTCGGAGGCGGACAGCGAGCAGGCCGTACGGCGTCTGAAGGCCCTCGACTTTCTCATCGTGCAGGACATCTTCCTCACGAAGACGGCCGAGCTCGCGGACGTCGTCCTGCCGGCCACGGCCGGCTGGGCGGAGACCGACGGCACGACCACCAACAGCGAGCGGCGCGTGCAGCGCGTCCGCAAAGCCGTCACCCCGCCCGGCGAGGCCCGCGAGGACATCGACATCATCTGCGACCTCGCGGCCCGCCTCGGCCAAGACTGGAAGTACGCCGACGCCGAGACCGTGTGGAACGAGCTCAGGTCGGTCTCGCCCGACCACTACGGCATGACCTACGAGCGTCTGGAGGAGCACCAGGGCATCCAGTGGCCGTGCCCCAGTACCGAGGGGCTCGAACCGACCTACCTGCACGGCCGGTTGTGGGAGCCCGACCCCGCGCGACGCGGTCCGCTCGCGCCCTTCGGGATCGTGCAGCACGACCCGCCCGTGGACCTCACCGACGAGGAGTACCCGATCCGGCTCACCACCGGTCGGCGGCTCGACTCGTACAACACCGGTGTGCAGAGCGGCGGTTACGCCTCGCCACTGCGGCGCGGGGAGTACATCGAGCTGTGCCCGGAGGACGCCGAGCGCTACGGAGTCGTGGTCGGCGAGCAGGTCCAGGTCACCTCGCGGCGCGGGTCGGTGACCGCGCCCGTGTGGGTGGACACCGCGCTGCGGCCCGGGCTCGCCTTCATGACCATGCACTTCCCGGACGAGGTGGACACCAACGCGCTGACGATCGAGGCGAACTGCCCGATCGCGGGGACGGCGGAGTTCAAGGCGTCGGCGATCCGGATCGAGAAGCTGCCCGTCGCGACCATCGTGAGGTGACGTAAGTGGACCTGCACTTCGGCGACAGCAAGCCGACCGACGACGAACGGGCGGCCGTCGACGCCCTGCTCGGGCCTCCGGAGTCCTCCTGGGAGGGCGCCGACCGCACCGACGCCGATCTCCGGTGGGCTCGTGGCGGACGCGCGGCCCGGGACCGCCGCGACCTGCTGCTGCCGGGGCTGCACGCGATCAACGACCGGGTCGGCTGGATCAGCGACGGCGCCCTCGACTACCTGTGCCGGCGGCTGACGGTGCCGCCGGCGGAGGCGTACGGGGTCGCCACCTTCTACGCCATGTTCTCGGTGAAGCCGCGTCCGGCGACCGTGCTCCACGTGTGCACCGACCTGGCGTGCGCGGCGGCCGGAGCGCCGGAGCTGTGCGCGGGGATCGAGGCCCGGCTCGGTCCCGGCAGCGGCGTCGCGGTGGAGCGCAGCCCTTGTCTGGGCCTGTGCGAGCGGGCCCCGGCCGCGCTCGCGATCAGGTCCGGGGATCCGGTGCGGACGGCGGTGTCGGCACCGGCGACCGTCGGACGAGCCGTCCTGGCCGCGAGCGCCCCCGATTCGGCGCCGGAAGAGCCCCCGGCCGCGCTCGCCGTGCCCCAGGCCGGGCAGGACGGCCTGATGCTGCTGCACCGCGTCGGTGTGGTCGACCCGGCGTCCCTCGACGACTACCGCGCCCACGGCGGCTACACGGCCCTGCGCCGGGCCTTCGAGCTGGGCCCCGCAGGGGTCATCCGCGAGGTCACCGACTCGGGCCTGGTCGGGCGCGGCGGCGCCGCCTTCCCGACCGGCCGCAAGTGGCAGGCCACGGCGTCCCAGCCGGACCATCCGCACTACCTCGTCTGCAACGCCGACGAGTCCGAGCCGGGCACCTTCAAGGACCGCGTGCTCATGGAGGGCGACCCGTACGCGCTGGTCGAGGCCATGACGATCGCCGGGTACGCGACGGGCGCCCACGAGGGCTACCTCTATCTGCGCGGCGAGTACCCGCGCGCCCTGCACCTCCTCGAGCACGCGATCGCGCAGGCACGCGCGCGTGGACTGCTCGGCGACGACGTCCTCGGCCAGGGTTACGCCTTCGACATCGAGATCCGGCGCGGTGCGGGCGCCTACATCTGCGGTGAGGAGACGGCCCTGTTCAACTCCATCGAGGGCTACCGGGGCGAGCCCCGCTCGAAGCCGCCGTTCCCCGTGGAGAAGGGCCTGTTCGGCAAGCCGACGGCCGAGAACAACGTCGAGACGCTGGTCAACGTCCTGCCGATCCTGACGATGGGTGCCCCGGCGTACGCGGCGATCGGCACGGGCAGGTCCACCGGGCCGAAGCTGTTCTGCGTGTCGGGGAGTGTGGAGCGGCCCGGCGTCTACGAGCTGCCGTTCGGTGCGACGCTGGGCGACCTGCTCACCCTCGCCGGGGTGCGGGACGGGCTGCGGGCGGTACTGCTCGGCGGGGCGGCGGGCGGCTTCGTACGGACCGACGAGCTCGACATCCCCCTCACCTTCGAAGGGACTCGGGAGGCGGGGACGACGCTCGGCTCGGGGGTCGTCATGGCCTTCGACGACAGCGTGCCCCTCCCCCGGCTCCTGCTGCGCATCGCGGAGTTCTTCCGCGACGAGTCGTGCGGCCAGTGCGTGCCCTGCCGGGTCGGGACCGTGCGGCAGGAGGAGGCGCTGCACCGGATCGTCGAGCGCACCGGCGCCGACGCCGCCGGGGACATCGCCCTGCTGAGGGAGGTCGGCCGCGCGATGCGGGACGCCTCGATCTGCGGTCTTGGGCAGACCGCGTGGAACGCCGTCGAATCCGCCATCGACCGTCTGGGGGCGTACGAATGACCGTCACACCGCTGGGGATCCCGCGCCGCATGCTGGAGTTCACGATCGACGGCGAGGAGGCCAGGGTCCCCGAGGGCTCGACCCTTCTGGACGCCTGCCGGGCGGCCGGGAAGGACATCCCGACCCTGTGCGAGGGCGACACCCTGCGGCCGAAGAACGCCTGCCGGGTCTGCGTCGTCGAGGTCGAGGGGGCCCGCACCCTCGTCCCGGCCTGCTCCCGCAAGGCCGAGCCGGGCATGGAGGTGCGCACCGACACCGAGCGGGCCCGGCACAGCCGGAAGATCGTCCTCGAACTGCTCGCGTCCTCGGTCGACCTGTCGACGACACCCCGGATCGCCGAGTGGCTCAAGGAGTACGAGGCGAAGCCGGACCGCTTCGGCCCGGACGCGGCCCGGCTCAACGAGGAACCGAAGGTCGACAACGACCTGTACGTACGCGACTACGACAAGTGCATCCTCTGCTACAAGTGCGTGGACGCCTGCGGCGACCAGTGGCAGAACACCTTCGCGATCTCGGTCGCCGGGCGCGGTTTCGACGCCCGGATCGCCGTGGAGCACGACGCGCCGCTGACCGACTCGGCGTGTGTGTACTGCGGGAACTGCATCGAGGTGTGCCCGACGGGCGCGCTGTCCTTCAAGTCCGAGTTCGACATGCGCGCGGCGGGTACGTGGGACGAGTCGCGGCAGACGGAGACGACCACGGTGTGCGCGTACTGCGGAGTGGGCTGCAACCTGACGCTGCACGTGCAGGACAATGAGATCGTGAAGGTCACCTCACCGCACGACAACCCGGTGACACACGGCAACCTCTGCATCAAGGGCCGCTTCGGCTACCAGCACGTACAGAACCGGGGCTGATCAGGACATGGGACGAGTCACGGAACGACGCAAGGTGCTCCGCATCCGGGACGGGGCGGTCTCCAGCCGTCCGGACACGCTCGTCGCGGAGGAGCCCCTGGAGATCCGGCTGAACGGCAAGCCCCTGGCGATCACCATGCGCACCCCGGGCGACGACTTCGCGCTGGCGGCGGGCTTCCTGGTGAGCGAGGGGGTGCTGGGCGGGCAGCGGGACCTGCGGAACATCGTCTACTGCGCGGGGGCCAAAGCCGACGGGTCGAACACGTACAACGTGGTCGACGTGCAGACGGCCCCGGACGTGGTGATCCCCGAGATCACCCTGGAGCGGAACGTCTACACGACCTCCTCCTGCGGCCTGTGCGGCAAGGCGTCGCTGGACGCGGTGCGCACGACGGCCCGCTGGCCCATCGCCGACACTCCCCCGGTGCGGGTCACTCCCGAGCTGCTCGCGAGCCTGCCCGACCGGCTGCGCGCGGCCCAGCGGGTCTTCGACCGGACCGGGGGCCTGCACGCGGCGGCCCTCTTCTCCGAGGACGGCGAGCTGCTGGACGTCCGGGAGGACGTGGGCCGGCACAACGCGGTCGACAAGCTGGTCGGCCGCGCCCTGCAGAACGGGGACCTGCCGCTGTCGCGGACGATCCTGCTCGTCTCGGGCCGGGCTTCCTTCGAGCTGGCGCAGAAGGCCGTGATGGCCGGTATCCCGGTCCTGGCGGCGGTGTCGGCGCCGTCCTCGCTGGCGGTGGACCTGGCCGCCGAGACGGGCCTGACGCTGGTGGGCTTCCTGCGGGGCAGCTCCATGAACGTGTACGCGGGTGAGGACCGGATCGCCCTGCGGGCCGCGGCCGCCCAGGGCTGAGCAGGTTCTCCCGCGACACGGCGGCGGGGCCCCGACCGGCGGGGAGCGCCCCCTGCGCCGCAGGGGCCCCGTCTCGGCCCGGCCGTCCCTAGGGGGTGTCCGCCGCGCCGGATATCCGGAGCAGCATGCCCGTGAACTGCTCGCGTTCGGCCTCCGACAGCGGGGCGAGCAGCTCGTCGTTGGCGGCGCGGGCCGCCTTCTCGCAGCGTGTCAGCAGCCGGGCTCCCCGGGCGGTGAGGGACACCGCGTTCTTCCGCCGGTCCTTCGGGTCCGGCTCGCGCACCACCAGGCTCGCCGCCTGGAGGTCGTTCAGGATGCCGACCAGGTCCTTGGGGTCCAGCCCGACCCCGCGCCCGAGGTCGGCCTGGGCGACGGGGGCCAGGTCGCGGACGGCGGACAGCACCACGTGGTGCCACATCCGCATGTCCTGCTCGGCCAGCGCCGCGGCCACCAGGGCCCGGCCGCGCGCGGCGGCACGGCCGAGCAGCCAGCTGGGCAGGGAACGGATCGCGGGGAGGGAGACTTCCGACATGGGCGCAGCCTAACCAAGAAATCGTTGGTCCTCCCTATGATCGTCTTATACGTTGGGCACTCCGACGAATTCGTTGGGACCACCAACGACACCCGGAGGTGCGATGCGCCGCGTCCGCTACGAATCCCGAGGCGGCCCCCTGTTCATGGAGGAGGCACCGGTCCCCGAGCCCGGCCCCGGAGAACTGCTCGTGCGCGCGGAGGCGATCGGCGTCACGCTCCCGGTCGTACGCAAGGTCACCGAGGCGGCGGAGCCGGTCCCGCTCGGCGGCGAGATCGCCGGGGAGGTCACGGCCGTCGGCGAGGGCGCCACCCGCTTCGGCACCGGCGACCGTGTAACAGGACTCTGCCTCGGCCATGGTTACGCCGACTTCGCGCTCCTGCACGAGGCCATGGCCTCCCCGGTCCCGGCGGACGCCGACGCCGTCACGGCCGTCGCCCTGGTCCGCAGCGGCCTGATCGCCCTCGGCGCCCTGGAGGCCGCACGGCCCGAGCCGGGTGAGGCGGCCCTCGTCACCGCCGCGGCGAGCGGTGTCGGGCACCTGGCCGTGCAACTGGCCAGGACGCGGGGCGCCGGACGGGTCGTGGGGGCCGTATCCGACCCGGCCAAGGCCGACTTCGTCCGCGGCCTCGGCGCCGACCACGTCGTCACGTACGGCGACGACACCTGGGGTACCCCGGTCGACTACGCCCTGGACGCGGTCGGCGGCGAGCTGCTCACCCCGGCCCTCGCCGCGCTCGCCCCGGAGGGACGGCTGGTGGCGTACAGCTCGGGAGGCGGCACCATCCAGGCGTACGACCTGCTGGCCGGCGCCAAGTCGGTGATCGGGTTCCAGATGGCCCGTGTCGCGCGCGGGAAGCCGGAGTTGTACGAACAGTGGCGCGAGGAACTGTGGCGGCTGTTCGCGGCCGGAGAGGTCAAGCCCGTCGTCCACGGGGAGTTCGCCCTTCAGGACGCGGCGAAGGCGCACAGGGAGATCGAGGCGAGGGCCAACCTCGGCAAGGTCGTCCTGATCCCCTGACGCACGCTTCTTGTGGGGGGTCTGTGCAGCCAAGTACCGTCTGTGGCCCACACATGGGACGTGGGATGTCCGCTTGTCCGAATGACTGCTCCCCGGATTTCTGTTCCCATGCCTCGGTGGTCCAGCCGACAGACGCATGAAGGGCAGGTCGCACCATGCCGTCAAGTCTTCGCGCACGTCTGAGATCCACCCTGACAGCCGTTCTCAGCGCCGCGGCGCTGCTCGCGCCCGCAGGCCCGGCCCAAGCCCAACCCATCGCGGCCTTACCGGAGTTCGAGCAACAGGTCCTCTTCAAGGCCTCCCAGGACCCCGGTTACGCGTGCTTCCGGATCCCGGCGATCGTGCGGACCACGGCCGGCACGCTGCTCGCCTTCGCCGAGGGCCGCGTCCTCAACTGCGGTGACGCGGCCGACATCGACATCGTCCTCAAACGCTCCACCGACGGCGGCCGCACCTGGGGACCGCTCCAGGTCGTCAACGAGGGCGCGGGCGACACGCACGGCAACCCGGCGCCCCTCGTGGACCGCAGGACCGGCCGGATCCTGCTGGCCGAGACGTACAACACGGGCCGTACGGACGCCGGCAACTGCACCGTTCCCTGCGACCGCACCCCGCACCTCCAGTACAGCGACGACGACGGCCGTACCTGGTCCGAGCCGCGCGACCTGAGCGACGAGATCCTGCCCGAACACTGGAACTCCTGGTACGCCACCGGGCCCGTGCACGGCATCCAGCTCACTCGCGGCAAGCACGCCGGGCGGCTGGCGTTCGGCGTCAACACCGAGACGTGGGACGGCAGCCGGGTCACCGCCAACCACGCCGCGCTCATCGTCAGCGACGACGGCGGCGACCACTGGCGGATCGGCGCCACGGACTCCTGGCCGATAGCGCCCGACGGCATGTTCCGGCAGAAGCCCTCGGAAGTGACGCTCACCGAACGGGCCGACGGGGCCGTCCTCGTCAGCGGCCGCGAACAGGACGGCACCGATCTGGGGCACCGCTCCCAGACCCTCAGCCTGGACGGCGGCGACAGCTTCGCCACGCCCTTCCGCGCCCTCCCGGACCTCTACACCCCACAGGTCCAGGGCGCGACACTGCGCCTCGGCGACCGGCTGCTGCTGTCCGCCCCGGCCGATCCCGACCGCCGCCGGACGATGATGGTCCGCTCCTCCTACGACGGCGGGCGCACCTGGGACAGCGTGGACCGGGGCACGGTCGTCACCACGGACTGGTCCGGCTACTCCGACATGGCGGCAATCAACTCCTCGACGGTGGGCCTGCTGTACGAAGGCGGCGCGGTCGACGCCCGCGACGAGATCCGCTTCGCCCGCTTCACCGAGGACTGGCTGACACCGCGCCGCGGCGCCGACCCGACCACCCGCGACGCCGCGCCGGGCGCGAGGCCCGCGGCCGTGCTCGGCGGTGCCGGGCGAACGGCCGGTGTCCTCGGCGGCGCGCTGTCCTTCGACGGCACCGACGACGCCGTACGCCTGCCGTACCGGTCCCGACTGCCGCTCGGCGAGGGGGACTTCACGGCCTCGCTGTTCTTCCGCTACACGGCCACGACCGGCGAACAGCCCTTCCTGTGGATGGGCGGCATCGGCAGCACCCAGCCGCAGGTCTGGCTGCGCGGGGAACCGGCGAGCGACCGGGTCCGGGCGCTCATCACCACCCGGTCGGGCGCGACAACCGTCAGGACGGCCTCGGTGTTCACCGCCGGCGCCCACAACGACGGCCGCTGGCACCACCTCGCCCTGCGCCGGGGCGGCGGGCAACTGACCCTCTTCCTCGACGGTACGCCGATCAGCACCCCGGACGTGCCGGGCTCGGTCAGCCGTAACTCCCCGTTCGGCGTGCACATCGGCCAGCGCATGGACAGCCGGGCGTTCCTCACGGGGGCGATCGACGACGTCCGCGTGTGGAACCGGGCCCTCACCGACAGGGAGTTGGGCGCCGGCACCAAGGGCGCGGCCACCAAGGGCACGGTGCTGTGGCTCCCCATGGACCAGGTGAGCGGCAGCAACTAACGTCACGCCACGTGCCCGACGACGCAGAAACAACACGAGCACGACAGCGCACGGGAACCGGGATCGGCCTGCTGCTGGTCCTGGTTCTCGGGGCCGCGCTGCTCATCACCCTCCCGGAGGACGAGAGTCCGGACGACGACGCCGCCTGCCGGGCGCGCACGGTCGCCTCCTGGCGGGCGGACGACGGCCTCACCGCCGAGTTCGCCCGCTACGGCGACGACGCGACCCGCACCGACGACTGGACCGGCGGCGACGGCACCCACTCGGTGCGGCTGCCGGACGGCCGGGTGCTGTGGCTGTTCTCGGACACCTACCTGGGCCGGGTGTACGGCCCGCCCAACCCGGTCGGCGAGTCCCACGCCTGGCGGGACACCACCGCGCCTCTGGTGCGCAACTCGGCCGTGCTGATGCGCGACGGCCGGCTGGAGACCACCCTCCCCGCCCCGCTCTTCGCCGACCCGGCACCGAACCAGTGGCGCTGGCCGGTCGCGGCCCGCGTCGAACCCCGCTCCCCCGGCTCCTCGGAGCAGGTCGTCCGGGTGCTGCTGTGGGTGCGCACGGCCGGCCAGACCCCGTGGATCTACGGCGTGCCCACCGCGACCGAGGTGGCCACGCTGTCGCTGCCCGATCTGCGCCTGGAGTCGGTCGTCAAGGTGCTCGACCAGCAACTGGTCCCGGACCCGTCCCGGCGGGTGCTGTTCGGCACGACGCTGGTCGAGGAGGACGGCTGGACGTACGTCTTCGGCGGCGACGACGGCCAGGCCGCCTCCCGCCCGGCCTCGCACGCGTACGTGGCGCGGGTGCCGGAGGGCAGGCTCGGGGATCCGGCGGCCTGGCGGTACTGGACCGGCTCGTCCTGGGCGGCCACTGCCCGCCCCCGGCCCGTGCTCGGGGACGGGCAGCGCAGGGGGGTGGGCAGCGCGTTCTCGGTCGTCCGGGACGGCGGGACGTACGTGCTGTTCACGATGGCCGCGGGCACGAAGGGCCTGACCACCGTGGCCTCGTACTGGGCGTGCTCCCCGGCCGGGCCGTGGCACGGGCCCGCGAAGGAGTTCAGCCCGTCCCTGCCGCAGGGCCAGGTGGCCGCCTACAACCCGCAGGCGCACCCGGTGCTCAGCGGCGGGGGGCGTCTCGTGCTGAGCTACGACGTCAACTGGCTGGAGACGACGGGCGCCGCAGCCCAGCTCAGCCGGAACGTGTCCCTGTACCGACCACGGTTCGTGACACTGCGGCTGGCTCCGGCGCGGTGACCTCCGGGCGGGGGTCGTGCGAACGGCGCTTGGCGATCACCGCGCAGACCATCAGCTGCATCTGGTGGAAGAGCATCAGCGGCAGCACGGCCAGCGAGGCGTGCGCGCCGAACAGGACGCTCGCCATGGGCAGTCCGGAGGCCAGGGACTTCTTCGACCCGGCGAACTGGAGGGTGATCCGGTCCTCCCGGGTGAAGCCCAGCGCCTTGCCGCCGTACCAGGTCAGCAGCAGCATCACGGCGAGGATCACGGCCTCGACGACCAGCAGTGCGCCCAGCCGGAGGGGGCTGACCTGGTGCCAGATGCCCTGGACCATGCCCTGGCTGAACGCGGTGTAGACGACGAGCAGGATCGAGCCGCGGTCCACCAGGGCGAGGACCTTCTTGTGACGGGTGATGAATTCGCCGATCCAGCGGCGCAGCAGTTGTCCCGCGAGGAACGGCACGAGCAGTTGCAGCACGATCTTCAGCAGCGAGTCGGCGGAGAACCCGCCGCCGCTGCCGCCGAGCAGCGAGGCCGCGAGCAGCGGGGTGGCGATGATGCCGACCAGGGAGGAGAAGGAGCCCGCGCAGATCGCGGCGGGCACGTTGCCGCGGGCCATCGAGGTGAACGCGATCGAGGACTGCACGGTCGACGGGACGAGCGTCAGGAAGAGCAGGCCCTGGTACAGCGGGTCCGTCAGGATCACCGGCACCAGCCCGCGGGCCGCCAGGCCGAGCAGGGGGAAGGCGACGAAGGTGCAGGCCAGGACGGTGACGTGGAGGCGCCAGTGGCGCAGTCCGTCCAGGGCCTCACGGGTGGACAGCCGGGCGCCGTAGAGGAAGAACAGCAGGGCGATCACCGCCGTGGAGGCACCGGACGCGACATCGGCGACCGTCCCGCGAGCCGGGAACAGGGCGGCGACGCCCACCGTCGCGAGGAGGAGAAGGATGTACGGGTCGATCGGCATCCGGCGCGGCCGGCGCAGGCGGTTCACGGTGCTCCACTTGCTCGGTGCTTACGGGCGGTACATGCGTGCGGTACAGGGCCGGTACGGCCCCCTTCCATCCTGCTCCCCGGCCGCGTGATCGGGAACCCCGCACACCGCTCTCACTGTCATCACGTTCCGCGATAGCCTGGCGCCATGTACGACCCCTCCCATCTGCGCACCTTCCTGTCGGTGGCGCAGACGCTGAGCTTCACGCAGGCCGCCCGCCGACTCGGACTGCGGCAGTCCACCGTCAGCCAGCACGTGCGGCGGCTGGAGGACGCCACCGGGCGGACGCTGTTCACCCGGGACACGCACTCGGTGGAGCTCACGGAGGACGGCGAGGCCATGCTCGGGTTCGCGCGCCGGATCCTGGACGTGCACGAGCAGGCGACGGCGTTCTTCACGGGCACCCGGCTGCGCGGCCGACTGCGCTTCGGCGCGTCGGAGGACTTCGTGCTGACCCGGCTGCCGGAGATCCTCGAGGGCTTCCGGCACGACCACCCGGAGGTCGATCTGGAGCTGACGGTCGAGCTGTCGGGCACGCTGCACGAGCAGCTCGCCGCCGGGAAGCTGGACCTCGTCCTGGCCAAGCGCCGGCCCGAGGACCCGCGCGGCGAGCTGGTCCGGCACGACAGGCTGGTGTGGATCGGCGCGGAGCGCCTCCGGCTCGACCCGGACCGCCCCGTGCCGCTCATCGTCTATCCGCCGCCGGGCATCACCCGCGCGCTCGCCCTGGAGGCGCTGGAGCGGCAGGGCCGCGAGTGGCGCGTGGTGTGCACGAGCGGCTCCCTCAACGGCCTCGTCGCGGCGGCCCGGGCGGGGCTCGGCGTGATGGCCCACTCCCGCGGCCTCATCCCGCCGGGCCTGGTCCGCGTCCCGGACCGGGCGGGGCTGCCGGAACTGGGGCAGGTCGACTTCGTCGTGGTCCACGGCCGGCGCCGCCCCTCCGCCCGGGGCGCGGCGGACGCCCTGGCGGCAGCGATCCTGTCGGGCGGGGACCGGCTGAACCGCAGTGACGAAATGCGCCTCCGGGGCGCTGACAGAAGAGACGGCCGGGCACCGCGCACGAGGAGCCCCGGGCCCTGACCCGGTCGTACAGATTCGGTGGAGATTACGGCTCCGAAACTTACTCAACCGTCAGGATTCTGTCCGACCCTTCCCCATGTGAGCGCATTTTCCCTCCCTGACCAGCGCGGACAAGAGCGCTGCCCGCCTTCGCCACCCCTCCCGCCCCGTGCCCGGTTGGGGTAGCTTTCACCGCGCTGTGCGGAGCGTCACTCAACAAAAGCGCTGAGGAGCGGGGAGCGGGGTTTGCGCGAGTTCACCAACCCTCCGTTGGCGTTGGCACCTCCGGTGGGCGGTCTGGCCGACGTGGTCTTCGAGCATGCCCAGGACGACCCGCTGCACATCGCGCTGGGCCGCAAGGACGAGTCCGGGCAGTGGCGGGACGTCACCAGCGCCGAGTTCCGCGACGAGGTCCTCGCCCTGGCCAAGGGCCTGCTGGCGAGCGGCATCCGGTTCGGCGACCGGGTCGCGATCATGTCCCGTACGCGCTACGAGTGGACGCTGTTCGACTACGCCCTGTGGACGATCGGCGCCCAGGTCGTGCCCGTCTACCCGACGTCCTCCGCCGAGCAGTGCTTCTGGATGCTGTACGACGCCGAGGTGACGGCCGCGGTCGTGGAGCACGAGGACCACGCGATGACGATCGCCACCGTCATCGACCGGCTGCCGCAGCTGCGCCGCCTGTGGCAGCTCGATTCCGGCGCCGTGCACGAGCTGTACGACGCCGGCGCGAGCCTCGACGACGAGGTGGTGCACCGCCACCGGCAGGCCGTCACCCCCGACTCGGTCGCCACGATCATCTACACGTCGGGCACCACGGGCCGCCCCAAGGGCTGCGTCATCACGCACCGCGCCTTCATGTACGAGGCGGACACCGTCATCGAGCGGTGGGAGCCGGTGTTCCACTCCAAGCGGGGCGACGAGGCCGCCACCCTGCTGTTCCTGCCGCTCGCCCACGTCTTCGGGCGGATGGTCCAGGTCGCCGGGATCCGCGGCAAGGTGAAGTTCGGCCATCAGCCGCAGCTCAACGCGGCGGCCCTGCTGCCCGACCTGGCCGCGTTCAAGCCGACGTTCTTCCTGGCCGTGCCGTACATCTTCGAGAAGGTGTTCAACGCGGCCCGCCGCAAGGCCGAGAAGGAAGGGCGCTCCGGCCCGTTCGAGAAGGCCGTCGACGTCGCCATCAAGTACGCGGACGCCATCGAGGCCAAGGCCTGGGGCATCGGCCCCGGCCCCTCCGCCGGCCTGCGCATGCAGCACCAGCTGTTCGACAAGCTCGTCTACGCCAAGATCCGCGCCGCGATGGGCGGCCGCATCAAGCACGCCATGTCGGGCGGTTCGGCGATGGACCGGCGGCTCGGCCTGTTCTTCGCCGGGGCGGGCGTGCACATCTACGAGGGGTACGGCCTGACCGAGTCCACGGCCGCCGCGACCGCCAACCCGCCCGGACGCACCCGGTTCGGCACGGTCGGGCAGCCCATCCCGGGCATGACCGTGCACATCGCGGACGACGGCGAGATCTGGCTGCACGGCCCCAACGTCTTCCAGGGGTACCTCAACAACCCCAAGGCCACCGACGAGACCCTGCACGACGGCTGGCTGGCCACCGGCGACCTCGGCGCGCTCGACGAGGACGGCTACCTCACCATCACCGGCCGCAAGAAGGAGATCCTGGTCACATCGGGCGGCAAGAGCGTTTCGCCCGGCGTGCTGGAGGAACGCGTCCGTGACCATCCACTGGTCAACCAGTGCATCCTCGTCGGCAACGACCGCCCGTACATCGCCGCCCTCGTGACCCTCGACCAGGAGGCCGTGGAGCACTGGCTGACGATGCGGGGCAAGCCGCGGATGTCCGCGGCGGAGCTGGTGCGCGACGCGGATCTGGAGACGGAGGTGCGGCGCGCGGTGGTCGCGGCCAACACCCTTGTCTCGCAGGCCGAGTCGATCCGCACCTTCCGCATCCTGGCCCAGCCGTTCACCGAGGAACACGGGTTGCTGACCCCGTCCCTGAAGCTGAAGCGCAAGGCGATCGAAAAGGCGTACGAGAAAGAGGTCGAGGCGCTGTACCGGGCGTGAAGTGCCAGGTGACAGATGAATGCCACACCTGGATTCTCCCGTCAGGAATGCATCACGGCTCGTGATCGTTGACGATGGGATGGACACCTGACCACAAACCGAAGGATCGAGAGCTCGTGAGCAAGGTCCCCCCGATCATCCTGAACAACGGCGTCGAGATGCCCCAGCTTGGCTTCGGCGTCTGGCAGGTGCCGGACGACGAGGCCGAGTCGGCCGTCGCGACGGCGCTGGAGGCCGGGTACCGCAGCATCGACACCGCGGCGATCTACGGCAACGAGGAGGGCACGGGCAAGGCCATCGCCGCGTCCGGTCTGCCCCGCGAGGAGCTCTTCGTCACCACGAAGCTCTGGAACGCCGACCAGGGGTACGACTCCACGCTGCGCGCCTTCGACACGTCGCTGGAGAAGCTCGGCCTGGACTTCGTCGACCTGTACCTGATCCACTGGCCGCTGCCGGCCCGGGACACCTACGTCGACACGTACAGGGCGTTCGAGAAGCTGCACGCCGACGGCCGGATCCGGGCCATCGGTGTCTCCAACTTCCTTCCCGAGCACCTGGAGCGGCTGATCGGCGAGACGTCGGTCGTCCCGGCCGTGAACCAGATCGAGCTGCACCCGCACCTCCAGCAGAACGCCGCCCGTGAGTACCACGCGGAGCAGGGCATCGCCACGGAGGCCTGGTCGCCGCTCGGCCAGGGCAAGGGCCTGCTGGAGGTCCCGGCGATCGTGGCCATCGCCCGGAAGCACGACCGCACCCCTGCCCAGGTCGTCCTGCGCTGGCACATCCAGCTGGGCAACGTGGTCATCCCGAAGTCCGTGACCCCGGCACGGATCAAGGAGAACATCGAGGTCTTCGACTTCAGCCTGGACACGGAGGACCTGGCGGCCATCAGCGCCCTCAACGAGGACCGCCGCCTGGGCCCGGACCCGGCGACGTTCGACGGCGCCTGAGGAATTCGCCTCGCGCCCCTACGACTGCCCGCAGCTTGCAGAGCTGCGGGCAGTCGTGCCTCCCCCAGTGCCTCAAGGGCCTGGGAGGTACCCCCAGGGCGGCGCCCGTACTAACCCGCCCGGACCGCCGTGTGCACCGTGTGCGCCTCCAGGACGAACACGTCCGGGCGACGGTGCAGGCTCGCCTCGTCGTCGGGGTCGACGAGCCGGTCGAGGGTCGCGAGATCTTCCGCGTCGAGCCCGTCCGTCAGCCGCTCCCTCATGTGCGACAGGGACGCCACGACATAGGCACGGGCCCGGTCCGAGGCGGGTGCGGGGAGGTCGAGCAGGAAGGTGTGCGTCCTGGTGTGCTTCAGGCCCGCGGCGGCCAGCAGGGCCGGCCAGTCCTCCGTCTCCGCGACATGGCCCGGCAGCTCCGCGCGCATCCGCGTGAACCACTCCGCCTCCACCGCGTCGATCCGCGCCTGAAGCCCGGGCCGGCCGATGCCGATGTCGCGCGGCAGGTACCGCGGGGGCAGCCCGCCCTCCATGAGGGCGAGGGTGCCGCCGGGCGCCAGCCGCGCCGCGAAGGCGGTGAGCGCGGCCCGCTGGTCGCCGAGGTGGTGCAGGCTGCGGCTCGCCCAGAGCAGATCGGCGGGGTAGTCCAACTCGTCCAGTACGTCGGGGAGTTCACCGGCGATGGTGCCGAAGCGGTCGGCGACCCCCAGCCGCTCGGCCCGTGCCCGCGCCCGTTCCAGCAGCGGCTCGGAGCCGTCCACCGCAACGATCCGCGCGCCCGGGAACGTCTCGGCGAACAGGCACGACACGACGCCCGGCCCGCTGCCCGCGTCGACGATCAGGCCCGGCTCGGTCACCTCCTGCGCCAGCCAGGCCATGGCCCGCTCGTACAGGGATGCGAACAGCTCGGCCTGGGACTCCAGCCTCGGGCCCATCTCGGCCCAGTCGATGTCCGTCTGACCGTGGTGGTGGCCGTGGCCGTGCTGGTGGTTGTGCTCATGGTCGTGGTCGTGGTCGTGCGCCATGGTGGTCAGCCTCTCCCTCGGATGCCGCCAGCCTGCGCAGACGCACCGGGAGAAGGCCACTGCTCTTGCCGCTCCCGCAAAAAGGGATCCGCCGGGGCCGGAGCCCCGGCGGATCCGTGGGGACGGGGTGTCAGCCGGTCAGGACAGCGGCGGGTACGCGTTCCGCATCAGCTGCTGGAACTGGGCGGAGAACCAGTGCCCGGACAGCGGGGCGTCCGGCAGGGCACCCGACATGTTGTAGTTGTTGCGGGCGTTGCCCTCGTACGTCGGGTCGCACATCCGGTCGAAGCCCTTGCCCYCGTCGTTCGGGATCGCCTTGCTCGCCCCGTCGGACTCGCCCGGCGGCTTCATCCACACGTACGCGTCGATCCCGGAGGCCGGGTTGGCCTGCGGGCGCTCGCCGAGGCCGGCTCCGGACTGGTTGCACCAGTTGCCGGGGTTGAAGCGGCGGTCGTAGCGGCCGCCGTCGACGTAGGTGTCGACGGAGGTCTGGGGGCCGGGGCCGGCGGGCCGGGCGGTGCCGCCCCAGCCGTTGCGGGAGGTGTCGATGAGCATGCCGATGCCGGAGTTGAAGCCGGCCGAGACCAGCTGGTTGCGGAAGGCCTGGGCGAAGGACAGCTCGTCGACGTAGCGGTTCCAGTCGACCCACTTCGACTCGCGGACGGACTTGCCGGCCACGTTGTCGTTGATGGAGAAGTTGTTCTCCTTCAGGGCGCTGTAGTTCGCCGTGTTGGTGATGAAGCCGTGGACGTCGTTGACGGTCGCGCCCTCGGCGGACGCCGCCTCCTTGAACAGGGTCGCGGAGGGACCGAAGTTGTCGTCCCAGCCGATCCAGCCGTGGTGGCCGGCGTCGACGTAGTTGTAGACGTTCGGCACGTCGCCGAGCTTGTTCAGCGCGTAGCCGACGCCCTTGATGTAGTTGCCGTTGGCCTTCATCACGTCGCACTGCGGGGTGGCCGTCGGGCGGCTGCCGGTGTTGGTGACGAGGTTCGGCAGCGAGTCGATCTCGACGGTGGTGACGATCCGCAGCGAGGAGTACTTCGAGTCGGCGAGGATCGCCTTGATCGGGTCGATGTACTCGGTCTTGTACCGGCCGATCTCGTCGGCCTTCAGCTCCCCGTTGGAGGCGAGGGCGGCGCAGTCACGGCCGGGCAGGTTGTAGATGACGAGCTGGACGACGAGCTCCCCGGAGCCCTTCTGGCGCAGCGCCTCGTCGAGGTGGGCGCGCAGGCCCATCTTGCCGCCGGCGCCGTTGATCGCGGCGATCCGGTCCAGCCAGACACCGGTCGGCTGGTTGGCGATCCGGCTGCCGCCCGGCTCGGCGGCGGCCTTCGCGGACCACTCCGGGTTCACGTACACCTTGGCGCCGTCATAGGGGTTGTTCACCCGGTTGGCGGGGCCGCCCGGGTCCGGCGGATCCGTGGGGCCGCCGGGGCCGCCGCTGTCGACGTTGCAGGTCACGCCGTCGAGGGTGAAGGTGGCCGGGATCGCGTTGGTTCCGCTGTAGCTGCCCTGGAAGCCGAAGCTGACCGAACCGCCGGTCGCGAGCTGGGCGTTGTAGCTCTCGTTGGCCACGGTGACATCGGCACCGCTCTGGCTGATCTTGGCGTTCCAGCCGCTGGTGACCTTCTGGTTGCCGGCGTACGACCACTTCAGCGACCACGACGACTTCGCGGCGCTGTTGTTGGTGATGGTCACGGCTGCGGTGAAGCCGGTGTTCCACTGGTTCTGCACCTTGTAGTCGACGGTGCAGGGGACGGCGGCGGCGCCGACGCCGTCGGGGTCGACGGCGAACGCGGTGCCGGTGGCTCCGGCGACCAGGGCCATGGCGGCCAGTAACGCTGTTCTCGTACGGCTCATGAGTGCGGGTTTCCCTTTCGGTGGTGGGGGTGTCAGCCGTTCAGGGCGCGCTCCGACAAGGACATGAGGAACCCGGCACCGGCACTCGCGCAGCCGGGGACGACCGCGAAGGCGGCGGCTAAAAGTACTGAACGCGAGGGGTGTCGCATGAGCGACTCCGTGCAGGTCGGGCCCGTCGTGACGGACGCGTCGACTGATGGAACCGCTCCCACTGGTGTCAAGGAAGGTAGCGCCAAGTGTCGGCAAAGAACAGGGGAGTCACTGACTTTCGCTCAACTCTCGGCGTCGAATCTTTTCGACTCTTCAAGCACCTTGACCGGTACCACACCCGTCCTCACTATGGGAGCGCTCCCACTGGTTCAAGCCTTGACTTCTCCGAGCCGCAAGGAGGAACCAGCACCATGCATCCCCCACCCCGGAGACGGGGAGCCGTGCGGCGTCTGTGGACCGCCGCGCTCGCAGCTCTCGCGCTTCCGTTGACGATGCTCTCCTCAGGGTCGACTTCCGCTCAGGCGGCCGCACTTCAGTGCAGTGTCGATTACAAGACGAACGACTGGGGCTCCGGCTTCACCGCGGACCTGACCCTCACCAACCGCGGCACGGACGCCATCGACGGCTGGACGCTGACCTACGCCTACTCCGGCAACCAGAAGCTGGGGAACGGCTGGAACGGCACCTGGTCGCAGTCCGGCCAGACCATCACCGTCAAGAACGCCCCGCACAACGCGCGGGTCGCCGCGGGCGCCGCCGTCTCCACCGGCGCCCAGTTCAGCTACAGCGGCAGCAACACCGCACCCACGTCCTTCGCCGTCAACGGCACCCCCTGCACCGGCGCGCACCAGCCGCCGATCGCCGTGCTGACCAGCCCGGCCGCCGGCGCCGTCTACACCCAGGGCGAGGCGGTCCCGCTGGCGGCCACCGCGGCCGCCGCGGACAACGCCACGATCAGCAAGGTGGAGTTCTACGACGACACCAAGCTGCTGGGCACGGACACCAGCGCGCCCTACGCGCTGTCCGTCTCGGATCTGGCCGTGGGCAGTCACTCCCTGGTGGCGAAGGCCTACGACAGCATGGGCGCCTCCGCCGACTCCACCCCGGTCGGCATCACCGTCGCCTCCGGCCCCACCGTCGTCGCCTCGCCGCTCCAACTGGGCGTGCAGTCCGGCAAGTCGGGCACGTACGAGGTGAAGCTGTCCAAGCAGCCGGCGTCCAACGTCACGGTGACGTCGGCCCGGGCGAGCGGCAACTCGGGCCTGTCGGTCACGGGCGGCGCCTCGCTCACCTTCACCCCGCAGAACTGGAACACCGCGCAGAAGGTGACCGTCACGGCCGCCGGCTCCGGTACCGGCTCCGCCGTGTTCGAGTCGACGGCCACGGGCCATGCCAAGGCCTCGGTCACCGTCACCCAGCTGGCGGCGACCAAGACGTACGACGCCCGCTTCCTGGATCTCTACGGGAAGATCACCAACCCGGCGAACGGCTACTTCTCCCCCGAGGGCATTCCCTACCACTCGGTCGAGACGCTGATCGTCGAGGCGCCGGACCACGGTCACGAGACCACCTCGGAGGCGTACAGCTACCTCCTGTGGCTCCAGGCCATGTACGGCAAGGTGACCGGTGACTGGTCCAAGTTCAACGGGGCGTGGGAGCTCATGGAGAAGTACATGATCCCCACCAAGGCCGACCAGCCGACCAACTCCTTCTACAACCCCTCCAAGCCGGCGACCTACGCGCCCGAGCTGGACACGCCCAACGAGTACCCGGCCAAGCTCGACACCGGCGTCTCGGTCGGCCCGGACCCGATCGCGGCCGAGCTGAAGAGCGCGTACGGCACGGACGACGTCTACGGCATGCACTGGCTCCAGGACGTCGACAACGTGTACGGCTACGGCAACTCGCCCGGCAAGTGCGAGGCGGGTCCCTCGGACACCGGCCCGTCGTACATCAACACCTTCCAGCGCGGCTCGCAGGAGTCGGTGTGGGAGACGGTGCCGCAGCCGACCTGCGACGCCTTCAAGTACGGCGGCAAGAACGGCTATCTGGACCTGTTCACCGGTGACGCCTCCTACGCCAAGCAGTGGAAGTTCACCAACGCGCCGGACGCCGACGCGCGCGCCGTGCAGGCCGCCTACTGGGCGGACCTGTGGGCGAAGGAGCAGGGCAAGGGCGGGCAGGTCTCCGGGACCGTCGCCAAGGCAGCCAAGATGGGCGACTACCTGCGCTACTCCATGTTCGACAAGTACTTCAAGAAGATCGGCAACTGCGTCGGACCCTCGACCTGCCCGGCGGGCACCGGCAAGGACGCCTCGATGTACCTGATGTCCTGGTACTACGCCTGGGGCGGCGCCACCGACACCAGCGCCGGCTGGGCCTGGCGCATCGGCTCCAGCCACGCCCACGGCGGCTACCAGAACCCGCTGGCCGCCTACGCGCTCAGCAACTACGCCCCGCTGAAGCCCAAGTCGGCGACGGGCGCGGCCGACTGGGCCAAGTCCATGGACCGGCAGCTGGAGTTCTACCGCTGGCTCCAGTCGGACGAGGGCGCCATCGCCGGCGGCGCGACCAACAGCTGGGCGGGCCGGTACGCGACCCCGCCCGCCGGGAAGTCGACGTTCTACGGCATGTACTACGACGAGAAGCCCGTGTACCACGACCCGCCGTCCAACCAGTGGTTCGGCTTCCAGGCGTGGTCCATGGAGCGGGTCGCCGAGCTGTACCAGCAGACGGGGAACGACCAGGCCAAGACGGTCCTCGACAAGTGGGTCGACTGGGCGCTGTCCAAGACCACGTTCAACCCGGACGGCACGTTCCGTATCCCGTCGACGCTCCAGTGGTCGGGCCAGCCCGACACCTGGAACGCCTCCAGCCCCGGCTCCAACAGCGGGCTGCACGTCAGCGTGGTGGACTACACGAACGACGTCGGTGTTGCGGCCGCGTACGCCAAGACGCTGACGTACTACGCCGACCGCTCGGGTGACACCGAGGCCGCGGCGGCGGCGAAGAAGCTGCTGGACGGTATGTGGGCGAACCACCAGGACGACCTCGGGGTCGCCGTCCCGGAGACCCGCGCGGACTACAACCGGTTCGACGACCCGGTGTACATCCCGAGTGGCTGGACGGGCACGATGCCGAACGGTGACGCGATCAACTCGTCGTCGACGTTCGACTCGATCCGGTCCTTCTACGAGGACGACCCTGCCTGGTCGAAGATCGAGAGTTATCTCGCGGGCGGTGCGGTGCCGTCGTTCACGTATCACCGGTTCTGGGCTCAGGCGGATATCGCGCTGGCCATGGGCTCGTACGCGGAGCTTCTCGAATAGCCCCCGCCGGGCGCTCCCCCAAGCAAAAAGGTGCGTCCGAAGCTCTGCGTACATGGCCCTGCACCTGACGCGGGGCCACGGCCGGGCGGTCCCCACCCGCACTGGGGGCCGCCCGGCTCTCGCACGTTCCCCCTCACGGAAGGACCCCCACCGTGCGAAGAACCCGTATTCTCACGGCCGTGCTCGCGCTGGCGGCCGGGTTGTTGTCGGGCGCGCCTACCGCCCTGGCCGCCGGTCCGACGCCGGTGAAGATCGCCGCTGATACCTACTCCTGGAAGAACGCGCGGATCGACGGGGGCGGATTCGTCCCCGGCATCGTCTTCAACCGGACCGAGAAGAACCTCGCCTACGCCCGTACCGACATCGGCGGTGCCTACCGCTGGCAGGAGGCCTCGAAGACCTGGACGCCGCTGCTGGACTCCGTGGGGTGGGACGACTGGGGGCACACGGGGGTCGTCAGCATCGCGTCCGACTCCGTCGATCCGGACAAGGTGTACGCGGCGGTCGGTACGTACACCAACAGCTGGGATCCGGGGAACGGCGCGGTCATGCGCTCCGCCAACCGGGGCGCGAGCTGGCAGAAGGCGAACCTGCCGTTCAAGCTGGGCGGCAACATGCCGGGGCGGGGCATGGGCGAGCGGCTGGCCGTCGACCCGAACCGCAACAGCGTGCTGTATCTGGGCGCGCCCAGCGGCAAGGGGCTCTGGCGGTCGACGGACTCGGGCGTGACCTGGTCGCAGGTGGCGAACTTCCCGAACGTCGGCGACTACGCGCAGGACCCGAGTGACAGCAGCGGCTACGCGTCCGACAACCAGGGCATCGTCTGGGTCACCTTCGACGAGTCCACGGGCACGTCCGGCAGCGCCACCAAGACGATCTACGTGGGGGTCGCCGACAAGGACAACGCGGTGTACCGCTCGACGGACGCGGGCGCGACCTGGCAGCGGCTGGCCGGGCAGCCCACCGGCTACCTCGCCCACAAGGGCGTACTGGACGCGAAGAACGGCTACCTCTACCTCGCCTACAGCGACAAGGGCGGCCCGTACGACGGCGGCAAGGGCCAGCTGTGGCGGTACGCGACCGGGACCGGTACCTGGACGAACATCAGCCCGGTGGCGGAGGCCGACACGTCCTACGGCTTCAGCGGGCTGACGGTGGACCGGCAGAAGCCCGGCACGGTGATGGCGACCGCGTACAGCGCCTGGTGGCCGGACACGCAGATCTTCCGCTCCACGGACAGCGGCGCGACCTGGACCAAGGCGTGGGACTACACGTCGTACCCCAACCGCGAGAACCGCTACACGATGGACGTCTCGTCCTCGCCGTGGCTGACCTGGGGCGCCAACCCGCAGCCGCCCGAGCAGACCCCGAAGCTCGGGTGGATGACGGAAGCCCTGGAGATCGACCCGTTCAACTCCAACCGCATGATGTACGGGACGGGCGCGACGATCTACGGCACGGAGAACCTCGCTAACTGGGACAGCGGCGGCAAGTTCACCGTCAAGCCGATGGTCCAGGGCCTGGAGGAGACGGCGGTCAACGACCTCGCCTCTCCCCCGTCGGGCGCCCCGCTGCTGAGCGCGCTGGGTGACATCGGCGGCTTCCGCCACACGGATCTGACGAAGGTCCCGTCGATGATGTTCACCCAGCCGAACTTCACGACGACCACGAGTCTGGACTTCGCCGAGTCGAATCCGAACACGGTCGTCCGGGTCGGCAACCTCGACTCGGGCCCGCACATCGCCTTCTCGACGGACAACGGCGCCAACTGGTTCGCGGGGACCGACCCCTCGGGCGTGAGCGGCGGCGGCACGGTCGCGGCGGCGGCCGACGGCAGCCGGTTCGTGTGGAGCCCCGAGGGCGCCGGCGTGCACCACACGACGGGCTTCGGCACGTCGTGGCAGGCGTCCGGCGGGATCCCCGCCGGGGCGATCGTCGAGTCGGACCGCGTCGACCCGAAGACTTTCTACGGCTTCAAGTCCGGGAAGTTCTACGTCAGCACGGACGGCGGCGCGACGTTCAAGGAGTCACCGGCGACGGGGCTGCCCGGCGGTGACAGCGTCCGCTTCAAGGCGCTGCCCGGCGGGAAGGGCGACGTCTGGCTGGCGGGCGGCGCGAGCGACGGGGCGTACGGCCTGTGGCACTCGACGGACGGCGGCACGAGCTTCACGAAGCTGTCGAACGTCGAGCAGGCCGACACCATCGGCTTCGGCAAGGCGGCGCCCGGCGCCTCCTACCAGACGCTCTACACCAGCGCGAAGATCGGCGGCGTACGCGGCATCTTCCGCTCCACGGACAAGGGCGCGAGCTGGACGCGGATCAACGACGACGCCCACCAGTGGGGCTGGACGGGTGCGGCCATCACCGGTGACCCGAGGGTGTACGGCCGGGTGTACGTGGCGACCAACGGCCGTGGCGTCATCTACGGCGACAGCTCCGACGGCGGCACCACGGGCCCCGGGCCCGGACCCGACCCGGCCGGTGCCTGCAAGGTGACGTACAAGGTCACCAGCCAGTGGTCGGGCGGCTTCCAGGCGGACGTGCAGGTCACCAACACGGGCACCAGCCCCTGGAACGGCTGGTCCCTGGCCTGGTCCTTCACCGACGGCCAGAAGCTGACCCAGGCGTGGAACGCCGAGGCCGCGCAGTCGGGTTCGACGGTGACGGCGAAGAACGTCGGCTGGAACGGCAACGTGGCGGCCGGCTCGTCCGTGAGCTTCGGGTTCACGGCGAACTCGTCGGGGACGAACGCGAAACCGACGGCGTTCAAGCTGGGTGACCAGAGCTGCACGGTGGCCTGACCGTGCTTCCGAGGGCGTAGGCCGGAGACGGCATACGCCCTCGGCTTTTCTCAGGGTGTGCAGACGGTGGGGGCGGGCAGCCGTGGGCATGTGCTCAGTCGCCGCCGGGAGCACGGGAGTTGCCGTACCGCTCCGCCAGTTCGGCCACGGTCCGGGCGATCCTCGACCGCAGTTCGTCGGGGGCCAGCACCTCGATGGCCGTGCCCAGGCGCAGGAACTCGGCGTGGGCGTGGTCGACGGACTCGATGGGGACCGTCGCGCGTGTCCAGCCGTCGTCGTCCGTACGTCCGTCGCGCCGTACCGCCTCCCCCGCCGGACCGGTGAGCGTCGTCCCCGGGGCCAGCCGCACGACCGCCTCGCCGCGGTGGAGCCGGTCGTGGAAGCCGCGCTGGTACGCCGCCCAGTACGCGGCCAGGTCGAAGCCCCCGGGCCGGGTGAACTCCTCGTCATGGGTGGTGAGTTCGAGGATCTGGTCGACCCGGTAGGTACGTGGTCCGGGTCCGGCGACGACGTACCAGCGGCCCGCCTTCAGTACCAGCCCGTACGGCTCCAGACGGCGCTCCACGTCGGTGGGCTCGCGCCAGCGGCGGTAGCTGACGTGCAGGACGCGGCTGCTCCATACGGCGTCCGCGACGGCCGGGAGGTATGGGGCGTCGTCGGCGTCCGCGTACCAGCCGGGGGCGTCCAGGTGGAAGCGGCCGCTGATCCGGTCGGCGTGGGCGCGCAGCTCCGCCGGCAGGGCGGCGCGCACCTTGAGCTGGGCGGCGGCGAGCACGGAGCCGAGACCGAGCTGGGCGGCGGGGCCGGGGGCGCCCGCGAGGAAGAGGGCCTCGGCCTCGTCGGCGGTGAGGCCCGTCAGACGCGTGCGGTAGCCGTCCAGCAGGCGGTATCCGCCGGCGTGGCCCGCGTCGCCGTACACCGGGACCCCCGCGGCACCGAGGGCCTCGACGTCCCGGTAGACGGTACGGACCGAGACCTCCAGTTCCTCGGCGAGCTGCGCGGCGGTCATCCGGCCGCGCGTCTGGAGCAGCAGGAGGATCGAGACGAGTCGGCTGGACTTCACTGACACAGGATGTCAGGGAAGCGGCTCTAGCGTGCCGCCATGCCCTTCACGGAGAAACTCCTGACCGTGCCGCCGCCCGTCGAGGTGGCCGGCCGGTGGATCAAGCGCTACCACGTCACGGCCGACCCGGGGGGCATCGCGCCCGAGGTGGAGAAGGCGGCGTACGCGATCCTGCCCGAGCTGCTGCCGGAACCGGACGGCACCCCGCCGGCGACGTTCGTCGTGCTGCACCGGGGCGGCGACGACGGCGCCTATCTGAACGCGTACAGCTGGGTGTGGGACAACGTGCTGCACTTCGGCGGCGCGGCGGCGGGCCAGCCGGTCCTCGGCTGCCCGGACCGCGACCCCACGCACTTCGTGAGGCCCGGCCTGCCGTGGATCGGCTGCGTCTGGGAGCTGCCGCCGATCCTGCACGAACGCGACGCCTGGGTACGGCACATGCTCGCCCCGGACGTCCCCGACCTCGACGCCTATCTGGCCGACCGTCTGTCCGAAGGAACCACTGGAGACCGCTCATGAGCAGCCCGCACGACTTCGACTTCTTCCACGGCACCTGGAGCGTCCTGCACCGCCGCCGCACCGGCTTCCTCGATCCCGGCAGTGACTGGGAGGAGTTCCCGGGCCGGAGCGAGTGCCGGGCACTGTTCGACGGGGCCGCCAACATCGACGAGATCGACATGCCGCACCTCGGCGCGAAGGGGCTGACGCTGCGACTGTTCGACCCGGTCCGTGAGGAGTGGTCGCTGAACTGGGCGTCCAGCCGCAGCGGGACCCTCTTCCCGCCGGTCTTCGGCCGTTTTCAGGGCCCGAGGGGCGAGTTCCACGGCGTCGACACCCTCCCCCAAGTTCTCGGCTCCGCTCGAACAGGGGGGACCCCCATCGGCGAGGACGTGCGCGTGCGGTTCGTCTGGTCGGGAATCTCCCCGGGCACCGCCCGCTGGGAACAGGCGTTCTCCACGGACGGCGGAGAGACCTGGCTGACCAACTGGATCATGGAGTTCACCCGGGCTCGAGACTCCCTCACGGCTTCCGGAACGCCCGGAGCGTGAAGAACGGGTCGGGGCGGGGTCTGTCCTGGTCGGGGAGTTCCGCCAGCCGGGTGGCGAAGCCGTCGGCGAGGGGGTGGCCGGGCGGCAGGGTGACGAACCAGCCGCGGCGCAGATCGGCGACCGTTCGGCGCGGGCTGCGGCCCTGACCGTGGCCGCGGAAGCGGGCCTGCCCGGCCGGGACCAGGCCGTGCCCGGCGGCGTGGGACTCGACGTCCGCCGCCGCGTCCCGGACCGGGCTGGGCGGACGGGAGGACAGGACGACATCGATGTCACTGCCCACGTTGTGGGAGGCGGCCTTGTCGACCGTGGTGACGTAGACGCCGCCGGGCCGCAGCACCCGGGCGCATTCGCCGACGATGGTCCGGACGTCGGCGGGCCCGGCGGCCAGGTGCAGCAGCCACACGCTGCACACGGCGTCGAACTCGCCGTCCCGGAAGGGCAGCCGGCGGCTGTCGGCGAGCACCACGGCACCGGGCAGCCGTGCGGTGGCCTGCCGGGCCATCGCCGGGGAGAGGTCCACGCCGGTCACCCGCATGCCCTCGCGCGCGGCCGCGAGCCGGCGGGTCACGATGCCGGTGCCGCAGGCGACGTCGAGCAGGCTGCGCGCGTCCGGCGGCACGAGGCTCAGCACCGCGCTCGCGGCGGCGGCCGCCCTGGGCTCGCCGCCGCGCGAGGCGTCGTACCGCTCCGCTTCCTTGTCGTAGTCGAGCACGCGGTCAGTGTGCCCCGTGCCCGGGGGCCAGGTCCTCCACCCTGCGGGCGAGCTCGAAGTCCTTCTCGGTGACGGCGCCGCCCGCGCTGTGCGTGTGCACGGACAGGGACACCGTGTTGTAGCCGAGCGTGAGGTCGGAGTGGTGGTCGAGCTCCTCCTGGACCTGGGCGATGTGCACGACCATCGCCGTCGCCGCGAAGTGAGAGCCGAGCCGGTAGGAGCGGGTGAGGCGGTCCCCGTCGAGCGACCAGCCCGGCAACTCGGCCAGCCGGTCCTCGACCTCCTTCTGCGACAGCGGTTCGACGGGCATGGGCAGCGCTCCTTCCCTGGCTCCGGTGTCCTCTTCTCGCTTCTCAGCCTGCCACAGCGGGACGTCCGGGGCCCTGGTCGCAGCGGTGTGCCTGTCCGGCGCGACCGGTTCTCGACTACGGTCCCGGCATGACCACTCATCCGTCCACGACCGACCAGGGCGTGGGGCCGCTGCTGCGGGCCTGGCGGGAGCGGCGCCGGGTCAGCCAGCTGGAGCTGGCCCTGCGCGCGGACTCCTCGGCCCGGCACATCAGCTTCGTCGAGACGGGCCGCTCCCGGCCCAGCGAGGAGATGGTGCTGCGGCTGGCCGAGCACCTGGACGTCCCGGTGCGGGAGCGCAACGCGCTGCTGCTGGCGGCCGGTTACGCCCCGCGCTACCCCGAGACGCCGCTGGACGACCCGGCGCTGGGCGCGCTGCGCGAGGGCATCGAACGGCTGATCGGGGGCTACGAGCCGTACCCGGCACTGGTGGTGGACGCGCGGTACAACGTCGTGGCGGCCAACCGGGGGATCATGACGCTGATCGACGGCGTCTGCGAGACCCTGCTCGAACCGCCGCTGAACGCGATGCGGCTCGCCCTGCACCCGCAGGGCCTGGCGCCGCGCATCCGCAACCTGCGCGCCTGGCGCGGGCACCTGCTGGAGCAGATGGAGCGGCAGATCGCGCTGCACCGCTCCGAGCCGCTGCGGGCCCTGTACGAGGAAGTGGCGGCGTATCCGGTGCCCGACGCGGATCCGGCGGAGGAGCCCGCGGAGGCGGTGCCGTACTTCGCGCTGCCGCTGCGGATCGAGCACGAGGGGCGGACGCTGTCGTTCATCTCCTCGATCTCCACGTTCAACACACCGATGGACGTGACCGTCGCCGAGCTTGCCATCGAGACGCTCCTCCCGGCCGACCCGGCGACGGTCAAGTACCTTCAGTCGCTCCTGCCCTGACGGGCCCTCAGTGCCGTGTACTGAAGGGCGGCGAAGGCGGCCACGACCAGGGACTGGAGCACCGTCCACACGGCGCCCGCCGTGCTCGGCGTCAGCCACAGCGCCAGGGCCACGAGGCTCACCGCCGTCCAGGCGAGGTTGGCCTCGACGACGGCCCGCACGCCGAGCGCCGGCGGCTGCCGGCGGGCGGCCAGCAGGCCCACGCCCGCCGCGTAGGCGGTGAGGAACGCGCCCAGTGCGAGCAGCAGCGTGGAGTCCACGCCGAGGAAACGGCCGAGCGGGCCGGAGAACGCGAGGTAGGCGAGCGCGTTGGAGCCGGTCACCGCCGCGTCCAGGGCGAGGAAGCGGCGCATCATCGACTGCGGCGCACTGGTCCGGGCGAGCGTGGCGAGCTGGGATGCGGACATGGTGCATCACCCTCCGTCGGGTCGTGGTGCGCGGGCCGGTACCCGGTTCCCGGGCCGGAGTGCGCCGGCCCGGGAACCGGTGCGTTCACGATCCCGTCCCGGGCGCGCCCGGTCGATTACCCGCGGGGTAATGCCCCGGTGACACGTCCCTTCTCTCGATCTCCACGCCCGCGGCCCTGTGAGACTGTCGGCGGTACGTGACAGACTGATCGCAGGCTTGGGCACGTTGGGGAGGCGTGGCGTGAGTGAACGGCGGGCCGCACCGACCGTGGGCCAGGTGGTGCTGGGCAAGAGGTTGCAGGAGCTGCGCGAGGCCGCGGGCCTCAGTCGTGACGAAGCCGCCCGGGTGCTGCGCGTCGCCCCCGCGACGGTCCGGCGGATGGAGACCGCCGACGTCGCGCTCAAGATCCCGTACGTACAGATCCTGCTGACCGCCTACGGCGTGCCCGAGGACGAGGTGACCGCGTTCGTCGAGCTCGCCGAGGAGGCGAACCGGCCGGGCTGGTGGCAGCGGTTCCACGACGTGCTGCCGGAGTGGTTCAGCCTGTACGTGAGCCTGGAGGGCGCCGCCCGGATCATCCGGTCCTACGAGCCGCACTTCGTGCCGGGGCTGTTGCAGACCGAGGGGTACGCGCGTGCGGTCCTGCAGGCCGGCACCATCGGGAACTTCGGGCCGGAGGCCGTGGAGCGGCATGTGTCGCTGCGCATGGAGCGGCAGCGGCTGCTGGAGCGCCCCAACCCGCCGCACCTGTGGGTGATCATGGACGAGACGGTGCTGCGGCGCCCGGTGAGCGTCGACGGCCAGGTGATGCGGGACCAGCTGGACAAGCTGCTGGAGTACGCCGAGCGGGACCGCGTCACGCTCCAGGTCGCCGAGTTCAAGGACGGCCCGCACCCGGGGACGTACGCGCCGTTCTCCCTGTTCCGCTTCGCCGAGCCCGAACTGCCCGACATGGTCTTCACCGAGTACCTGACCGGCGCGCTCTACCTCGACTCCCGCAAGGAGGTCTCCGCGCATCTGGAGGTCCTCGACCACATGACGGCGGGCGCGGCCTCCACGCAGCGCACGGGAAAGCTCCTGCGGGAGTACCGCGAGACCTACTGAGCAAGGCCCTCGTGCGCAGGCCGTGACCCGTACGGGCGTCGCCGGCGGGTGCGCTCCCCCGCCCGCCCGTAGCGTCGTGTGCACGGGGCGCGGCGAAGAGCGCACGCCAAGGAGGTCAGATGCCCGGCTTCGAGCTGCTGTACCAGGCGGCCGCGCTGTGCCTGACGTATCCCGGCGACGACTTCCACGCCCGGCTGCCGCTGCTGCGCGAGGCCGCCCCGCAGCTACGGGAGTTCGCCGACCACGCGGCCGTCACCGAGCCGCGGGAGCTGGCCGCCCACTACCTCCAGGTCTTCGAGAGCACGAACGGCCACAGTCTGTACCTGAGCCGCTGGCGCGGGTTCTCACCGGCCCGCTTCCAGGAGCTCTACAGCTCCCACGGCCTGGAGCTCGCCGGCGAGGAGCTGCCCGACTTCCTGCCCGCGGTATTGGAGTTCACGGCCCGCACCGGCAACACCGTCCTGCTGACGGAGCACCGGGCCGGACTGGAGCGACTGCGCTCCGGGCTGGCCGACTCCGGCACTCCGTACGCGTCCGTCGTCGACGCCGTGTACGCGACGCTGCCGCCCGCGGAGAGCCAGGCCGCTCCCGGGGGAGGCTAGGCCGCCCCGCCCTTCCGGTCTCCCTGGTCCTTCTCCTCGTCCACGATCTCCGCGTCGACGACGCCCTCTTCTTCTTCGCGCGGCGTGCCGGAGGATTCCTCGGTGGGTGTCTGCTGGGCCTGGGCGTACATCGCCTGGCCCATCTTCTGGCTGACCGAGGCGAGTTTCTCGACGCCGGCGCGCAGGGCGGCGGTGTCCGCCTGCTGTTCGAGCTGTCCCTTCACTTCGGTGATGGCCGACTCGACCTCGCTCTTGGTGTCGGCCGGGATCTTGTCACCGTTGTCGCGGAGGAACTTCTCGGTCTGGTAGACGAGTTGCTCGGCCTGGTTGCGGGTCTCGGCGGCCTCGCGCCGCCGGCGGTCCTCCTCGGCGTACTGCTCGGCCTCGCGCATCATGCGGTCGATGTCGTCCTTGGGCAGGGCCGAGCCGCCGGTGACGGTCATCTTCTGCTCGCGGCCGGTCGCCAGGTCCTTGGCGGAGACGTGCATGATGCCGTTGGCGTCGATGTCGAAGGCCACCTCGATCTGCGGCACGCCGCGCGGCGCCGGCGGCAGGCCCGTCAGGTCGAAGACGCCGAGCTTCTTGTTGTACGCGGCGATCTCCCGCTCGCCCTGGTAGACCTGGATGCCGACCGAGGGCTGGTTGTCGGCGGCGGTGGTGAAGATCTCCGAACGCCGGGTGGGAATCGTGGTGTTGCGCTCGATGAGCTTGGTCATGATGCCGCCCTTGGTCTCGATGCCCAGGGACAGCGGGGTGACGTCGAGCAGCAGCACGTCCTTGACGTCGCCGCGGAGGACACCCGCCTGGAGCGCGGCGCCGAGCGCCACGACCTCGTCGGGGTTGACGCCCTTGTGCGGGTCCTTTCCGGTCAGTTCCTTGACCAGTTCGGTGACGGCGGGCATACGCGTGGAACCGCCGACGAGGATGACGTGGTTGATCGCGGAGAGCTTCACCCCTGCGTCCTTGACCGCCTGGTGGAAGGGCGCCTTGCAGCGATCGAGCAGGTCGGCGGTGAGCTCCTGGAACTGGGCCCGGGTCAGCTTCTCGTCGAGGTGCAGCGGCCCCTCGGCGGAGGCCGTGATGTAGGGCAGGTTGATCGTCGTCTCGGTGGAGCTGGACAGCTCGATCTTGGCCTTCTCGGCGCCCTCGCGCAGCCGCTGCACGGCCATCTTGTCGCCCGCCAGGTCGACGCCGTACTGGCCCTTGAAGCGCTTGACCAGGTACTCGACGACCCGCTGGTCCCAGTCGTCGCCGCCCAGGTGGGTGTCGCCGTTGGTGGCCTTCACCTCGATGACGCCCTCGCCCATCTCCAGCAGCGACACGTCGAAGGTGCCGCCGCCCAGGTCGAAGACCAGCACCGTCTGGTCGTTCTCCTTGTCCAGCCCGTAGGCCAGCGCCGCCGCCGTCGGCTCGTTGATGATCCGCAGCACCTTCAGGCCCGCGATCTCCCCGGCCTCCTTCGTGGCCTGCCGCTGGGAGTCGTCGAAGTACGCCGGGACGGTGATCACCGCGTCCGTGACGTCCTCCCCGAGGTAGGACTCCGCGTCCCGCTTCAGTTTCTGGAGCACGCGCGCGGACAGCTCCTGCGCCCGGTAGCGGGTGCCGTCGATGTCGCCGTGCTCGGGGAAGCGCCAGTGCGCGTCACCCATGTGGCGCTTGACCGAGCGGGCGGTGCGATCCACGTTCGTCACGGCCTGCCGCTTGGCCACCTCCCCGACCAGCACCTCTCCGTTCTTGGCGAACGCCACGACCGAGGGTGTGGTCCTGGCTCCTTCCGCGTTGGCGATGACGGTGGGCTCGCCGCCTTCCAGCACGGCGACCACCGAGTTCGTGGTTCCGAGGTCGATTCCGACCGCACGTCCCATCGCTGTCCCCTTCCGCCAGGGCGCTCTCACTTTCCAGCACAAAACTTGAGTGCGCTGTTGTCAATGGCGCGAGGGGGTGAGGGGCCCGCGGAGCGCCACGGCCCGCCGGGGCCGGTCGGTGACGAGGACGTCCACGCGCGGGTGGGCGAGGAAAGCCCGCATCAGGGTGTCGTCGTTGACGGTCCACACCATGGTGAACAGGCCGTGCCGGGTCGCCTCGCGCAGCACGGTGGTCCTGGCCAGCCGCTGGTGCACGGCGACGCCGTGGGCCCCGCAGGCCCGGATGCGGCGGGCCGGGAACAGCTCGCTCAGCCGGGTCCCGGGCAGCCGGGCCAGGGCCAGCTCCCTGCGGTCGCGCCCCAGGGACAGCGCGGTGCGCACCCCGGGGAAGGCCTGCGCGACGGCGGCCACGGAACGGTCCTCCAGCGTCGTCACGACGAGCCCGTCCACGCCGAGCAGGGCCACCGCCCGGTCGATCACCTCCCGCTCGTAGCCCACCTCCTTCAGGTCCAGGTGCGCCACGACCTTCCCGGCGATCAGCGCCATGACCTCGTCCACGACCGGCACCTCGTACCCGGCCCGCTCGCACAGCTCGGCGTGCGTGAGCGCGGCCAGCGGCGGCCCGGTGTGCCCGGCCCGGGGGTCGTGGTAGACGACGAGGACGCCGTCCTTCGTGCGGCGGATGTCGAACTCGACGTACTCCGCGCCGGACTCCAGTGCGTCCTCGTACGCCTGCCAGGTGGCGGGTCCGGCGCGCTCGGAGCCACCCCGGTGGGCGGAGACGGCGGGGCGTGGCGTCATGGTCGTCGGCTCCCGGAGGGCGAGCGTGGCGGCGGGACGGGTACGGCGTCGTCGTCGGACGCCGGCAGCAGCGAGCCGGAGCGGGTGCTGATCCGTCTGAGCAGGACGTAGCCGATCAGGACCAGGGTCGCGAAGGGGAGCCAGGCCAGCGCGTAGGCCGTGCCGTAGGCGCGCAGGTCGAGGATGGAGCGGTGCTCGTCGACGTTCGTGCCGTTCACGCCGAAGAAGGCCAGCAGCAGGGTGGGCGGCAGGGCGATCAGTGTGGCGGCGGCGACCAGGCCGGAGACGGTGCGGTCCCGGCGGTCGTCGCGCTCGGCGAGTTCGGCGTCCAGGGCGGCGGAGCGGGCGCTGATCACCGAGGTCAGGCGTTCGACCATGCGGGCCGAGTTCTCCAGGCTGTCGCGGATGCCGAGCGCGTCGCCCAGCGAGGTCTGGAACGCCTCCATGATCATCTCGGGGATCAGCAGGCTGTCGACGTAGGCCTCGACGCCGAAGGCGAGGTCCAGCTGGAGTTCGTTGACGCCCGCGGACAGGCGGGTGATCAGGGCGCGGATCTCGGTGGGCGAGTCGGTCAGGGCCTGCTCGTTGGCCTTCATCGTCGCGAAGGCCGCGAGGCGGGTGCGCTGGAGCACGGCCAGGGCGGAGATCATGCCGATGGCGACGAGCATCAGGCCGTTCTCGACGTGCGGGGCCCAGCCCGCCTGGACGGAGACGCCCCGGCCGAGGGCGGACAGGGTGACGCCGTGGTTCCTGACGTGCGGCGCCAGGCTCACGTCGTAGGGCGTGGCGGGGTTCCAGGGCATCCGCCCGCGGTAGACGATCTCGTTCAGCAGGATCGCCTTGCGGGCCTCGTCGGCGCTGAGCAGCTCGCGCTGTAACCGGCCGCCGGGGAAGACGAGTTGGTGCACGTTCTGGCCGAGAGCGAGCGGCCGGCCGCCGAGGTGCCCGGTCAGCACGGTCAGGAGCGGGCGGTCGTCGAGTTCGATCCGCTCCCGGTCGAAGCAGGTGGTGGCCAGCCAGGCGGCGAGGTCGCCGGCCGTGGTCTCGCCCGCGAAGGCGCAGTCCAGGACGAGGGTGGCGTCGCCGCGCGGGGTGGTGACGACGAGGATCCGCAGGGACGCGAGGCCGAGGCCGTGGTCGCCGTGCGGCAGCCGCAGCCGGCGTGGCGCGACCTGCTCGTCCAGCACCGGAACGGGGAGCACGTCCTGGCTGGTCATCAGGTGGGAGGCGAAGCGGCCGTAGTCGTAGCGGTCGACGAGCGCGCCGAGGGCGGTGTCCCGGGGGCGCAGCCGGCCGGAGAGGCTGAACAGCAGCAGGACGCGGGTCCGGTCACGGGTGGCGGAGTCGAGCACCGTCGCGCTCGTGGACGTTCCCGGCAGCATCGCGTTCCTTCCGGCCCGTCGGCGTCAGAGCGTCTGGTTCATACCCCGGGCGCGGATCGCGAACCGACGACGTCGCGCGGGCCGCCCCTGGTGGGCGGGCCCGCGCGACGGGGATGGGGCTGTTCAGGCGAGCTTGGCGGTCAGGGTGATCGGGGTGGCCTTGAGGGCCTGGCTGACCGGGCAGCCGACCTTGGCCTCCTCGGCGGCGGCGAGGAAGGCCTCCTCGTCGATGCCGGGGACGGTGCCCTCGACGGTGAGGTGGATGCCGGTGATGCCCTCGCCGGGCTGGAAGGTGACGTCGGCGGAGGTCACCAGCTTGGTCGGCGGGGTGCCGGCCTTGTCGAGGATGTTGGAGAAGGCCATCGAGAAGCAGCTGGAGTGGGCGGCGGCGATCAGCTCCTCCGGGCTGGTCTTCCCGCCCGGCTCCTCGGTACGGGCCGCCCAGCTGACCGGCTGCTCGGCGAGGATGCCGGAGGAGTCGAAGGTGACGACGCCGTTGCCCTTGAAGAGGCTGCCTTCCCAAACGGTGTGTGCGGAGCGCGTGGCTGCCATGTCGCATCCTTTCGATGAGTATCCGGAAGCCGTGACCGGGTTCCTGGGCACCATCCGATCACACTCCGGTTCAACTCACGCGGAGGACCGGCCCTCTGGCGCCGAACGGCAGCCGCGCTCCCTGCGGGATCAGGTACGCGTGCTCGCGCCGTGGCGCAGCGGACCGACGTGGATCTCGCCGGCCTCCGGGTCCGTTCAGGCGGCGCGTTCCCCGCTGCTCTCCAGCGGCACCTGGGGGCCGTCCGACTCGCGCATCCAGCGGCGCAGCACGCGGTGGACGTGTTCGGCGCCGACGAGTTCCTCCCCCTCGTCGACCGGCGGGGAGAAGCCGAGCGGTGACAGCAGGAAGGGCTTGCCCTGTTCGCCGCCGAGGCCGCCGTGGGAGCCGATCTGCTCCTCGAAGGCGAGGACTTCGCCGTCGGCCGGGTCGTGGAAGGAGTTGACCATGATGTCGGCGGTGTGCGGGAAGGAGTGCGTACGGCGTACCGCGTCGGCGGCGCCCGGGCCGAACGGGGCGAGCGGGCCCGGGTTGTCATCGAGGTCGGCCAGCGGTATCTCGGCGCCGTACGCGCCGAGGACGACCCCGCCGTGCTCCTCGCTGCGCACCAGCAGGAAGCCGATGCCGGGGTGGTTGGCGAGGGTCGGCAGCAGCGCGGGGTGGCGGGCGTCGATCTCCTCCTTGCTCATGCGGTGCGAGACGTCCGGGAAGGAGACCAGGCCGAGGTTGCCGGAGGCCAGCACGATCGGTTCCGAGCGGCGCGTGGGGCGGTGCCGCTCGCCGCTCTCCTCGACCGGGATGCGCAGGGCGGCGCGCACGGCGGCGCGGGCCTCCGCCCCGCTGCGGGTGCGCTCCGCGCGGCGCGGCACGGGCAGTCCGCAGCCGGCCCGCACCAGGTCGCCGAGGGTGAGGCCGTAGCGCGAGCGGAAGGTCTCGCCGGGGCTCTGGCCGTGGTCGGACAGCACGACGATCCGGTACGGGCGCGGGGCGTGCTCGGCGACGTTCTCGATCAGGGCGAGGGAGCGGTCGAGGCGTTCGAGGACCTTCCGCGCGTCGCGGCTCGCCGGGCCGGAGTGGTGGGCGACCTCGTCGTAGGCCACGAGGTCGGCGTAGACGGCGGTGCGGCCGGCGAGCATGTCGCCCGTCACGGCGGCGACGACGACGTCCCGCTCGACGACGGTCGCGAAGGCCCGCACGAGCGGGTAGAGGCCGCCGCGGGAGACGCGCGGGCGTTGCTTGCCGAGGCGGGCCCGGGTGGACTGGCCGATCTCCCGGCCCACCTCGGCGACGAAGGACAGGGCCGTGCGCACGGCGTTGGCCGGGTCGGAGAAGTAGGCGAAGTAGCCCGCCCGGGAGCGGTTCTCCCGGCTGCGGCGGCGGGCGGCGATGGACAGCACGAGGGCCTGTTGTCCGGCGCCGCCGCTGAACAGGTTGCCGCGGCTGGCGCCGTCGACGGCGAGCAGGCCGCCGTGCCCCGCGTATCCGACGGCGCGGCGCTGGAGTTCGGCGGCGCTGGTCGGGCGGTTGCACACGACCACCTCGCGGGTGTCCTTCTCGTACCAGCGGAACGCGGGGACGTCGTGGTTGCTGCCGTGCAGGATGCCGAGCTGGCTGGCGCCGGTCTGGCTCGACCAGTCGGTGCGCCAGGGGGTGAGCCGGTGGGTGGCGCGAGCGCCGTCGCCGATGCCGAGCCGACGGGCGACGGTGGGCATCAGGCCCTTGCCGACCGCGTCCAGCAGGACGTCGTGGCCGACGCCGTCGAGTTGCAGGAAGACCGTGCCGGGGCTGGACGGGCAGGGCGGTCCGGACCTGCGGCGGCGGTCCGAGAGGCGGTACAGCCTGCGGCGGTAGGCGTCGTCGTCGCGCACGGCCAGGGCGGCGCCGGTGGCGGACGCCACGGCGGACATCACGGCGGCGACCACGACGGCGGTCTCCGGTGCGGCGGTGCCGCGCTCCCCGGGGTCGAGGCGCAGGGCGAGCAGCAGCAGCGCGCCGTTGAGGAAGAACACCAGCGTCCCGAGCACGAGCGCCGGTACGAGGAGCAGGAGCCGGACGAGCAGCGGCCAGACCACGGCCGACAGGACACCGAAGGCGCCGGCGCCGAAGGCCGCCTTGACGGCGATGTCGGTCGCGCTGTCACCGTCGGCCGAGCGGAGCCGGAAGTCCGGCAGGATCCCGGCGAGCACGAGCAGGGTGAGGGTGGAGACCGCCCACACGGCGACGCTCCGCCCCATCTGACTGGCGACCCGCCGCCACCGCACGCCCCGCACGCCCCGCCACCTCACGTCCCGGCCCGTCGCGACCACGGACCCTCACCCACAGTGCCACAACGCTCCGCGGACGCCTGGTGTCCCCCGGACCGTCGCGTCAGCGCCCGTCGTAGCCGGCGGTCGGCATCGACAGCCTGCGGTGCACGCACGCCTTCATCGCCGCGTCGTACGCCGGCTCCGCATGCCCGACCGTCTCGACGCGCACCCCGCGCCGCGCGCACTCCGCGGTGAACTCCTCGACGGAAGCGAGCGCGCTCTCCAGCACTCTCCGGCTGGGTGCCACGAACAGGTCGAGGCCGGGGCGGACGCCGTCCCACAGCGCGCAGTGGTCGGGGCGCAGCCCCCGGACCAGTAACTCCCGGCTGATCACATAGCCCCGCTCTGCGGCCCAGCGGGCGCACATCGCGTGCTGGCTGCGGGAGTCGACCAGGAACGGATCGTCGTCGAGCTCCTCCAGCGGCGTCAGACTCGCGATCGCCGTGACCCGGACCGGCACCATGGCGTCCCCCTCACCTCCGGTTTTCGTCGCCGACCCTACTCCTGCACGTAGGCTTCGGGGAGTCGCGCGAAGGGGGCAAAGAAGTGCCGGTGGAGATCACCTGGTGGGGTCACGCCACTTGCACGGTCGAGGACTCGAACGTACGCGTGCTCACCGATCCGCTGTTCGCGCGCCGGCTCGCGCACCTGCGCCGCCGGCGCGGGGACCTGCCGCCTCCCGGCGCCCGCCAGGCGGATGTCGCGCTGGTCTCGCATCTGCACGCCGACCACCTGCATGTGCCGTCGCTGATGCGGCTCGCTCCGGGCACGCGCCTGCTCGTGCCCCGGGGCGCGCGCCGGGCGGTGCCGGGCCTGCGCCGGCTCGCTCACCTGCGGGTCAGCGAGGTGGCGCCCGGGGACGAGACGCCGGTCGGCGACATCGTCGTACGGGCCGTGCCCGCGCGGCACGACGGACGCCGGCTGCCGCTCGGACCGCACCGCTCCCCCGCGCTCGGCTACGTCATCGCGGGCGAGGCCCGGACCTACTTCGCCGGGGACACCGGGCTGTTCGAGGACATGGCCGAGGAGGTCGGGCCGGTCGAGGTGACGCTGTTGCCGGTGGGCGGCTGGGGGCCGTACCTGGGCGAGGGGCATCTGGACGCGGGCCGGGCGGCGCAGGCGCTGGCGCGGCTGGCGCCGCGCAGTGCGGTGCCGGTGCACTACGGCACGTACTGGCCGATCGGGATGGACGCCGTGCGCCCCCACGAGTTCTACGCGCCGGGTGACGAGTTCGTGCGGCTCGCGGCGCGGCACGCGCCCGGCGTGGCGGTGCACCGGCTCGGGCACGGGGAGAGCGTGCGCCTGGAGGTCGCGCGGTGATCCCGACCGCGCCCGTGGCGCAGGCCGTGATACCTCTGCTCGCGGCGTCGGCCGTCACCCCGGCGTCCGTCGTACCGGAGTCCACACAGCAGGCGATCGGCTATCCCTCGCTCTTCCTGCTGGTGCTGATCGGGGCGCTGGTACCGGTGATCCCGACGGGCGCGCTGGTGAGTTCGGCGGCCGTGGTCGCCGTCCACCAGACGGCGCCGTTCTCGCTGGCGATGGTGTTCGTGACGGCGTCGCTGGCGGCGTTCCTCGGGGACGCGGCGCTGTACTGGCTGGGGCGGCGCGGGATGAAGTCGAAGAACGGCTCCCGCTGGCTGGCGGCGCTCCGGGCGCGGGCCCCCGAGGACCGGCTGGAGCAGGCGCAGACGAAGCTCGCCGAGCACGGTGTGGCGGTGCTGGTGCTGTCCCGGCTGGTGCCGGCGGGCCGTATCCCGGTGATGCTGGCCTGCCTGATGGCGAAGTGGCCGATGCGACGCTTCTGGCGCGGGAACCTGCCGGCCTGCCTGGCCTGGGCGGTGACGTACCAGTTGATCGGGATTCTGGGCGGGTCGCTGTTCGCCGAGCCGTGGGAGGGCGTCGTCGCGGCGATCGCCCTGACCGTGCTGATCAGCGCGGCGCCGAGTGTCTGGAAGCGGGTGCGATCGGACAGGTGATGTCTCCTCGCGGGGTGCGGGGCCCATGGGGCTGGGCGCGCCCACGCGGCGGAGCCGCATATCGGCACAGCCCCGCGCCCCTAGGCCGGCTGCAGTACTCGTGAGCCACCGACGGGCAGGTCCCACAGATCCTCGCGGGGCAGGCCCGCCTTTTCCCAGGCCGCGCGGACGCGGGTGAGCGGTTCCAGGACCGGTTCGGCGGAGAGCACGAAGGTGCCCCAGTGCATGGGAGCCATCCGCCGGGCGCCGAGGTCCTGGGCGGCTCGGACCGCCTCCTCCGGGTCGCAGTGGACGTCGCTGAGCCACCAGCGGGGGTCGTAGGCGCCGATGGGGAGGAGGGCGAGGTCGATGCCCGGGTAGCGGCGGCCGATGCGGGAGAACCAGTGGCCGTAGCCGGTGTCGCCCGCGAAGTAGAGGCGCTGCCCGTCCCGGTCGGTCAGGACCCAGCCGCCCCACAGGCTGCGGCAGGTGTCGGTGAGGGTGCGCTTGGACCAGTGGTGGGAGGGGACGAAGTCGAAGCGGACGCCGTCGAGTTCGGCCGCCTCCCACCAGTCGAGCTCCGTGACGCGGGTGAAGCGGCGGCGGTGGAACCAGCGGGCGAGGCCGGCCGGGACGAACACGGGGGTGTCGCGCGGGAGCCTGCGCAGCGTGGGGGCGTCCAGGTGGTCGTAGTGGTTGTGGCTGATGACGACGGCGTCGACGCGCGGCAGTTCCTCCCAGGGGACGCCCACGGGGGTGACGCGGGCCGGGGTGCCGAGGATCCGGCGGGACCAGACCGGGTCGGTGAGGACGGTCAGTCCGCCGATCCGCAGGACCCAACTGGCGTGGCCCGCCCAGGTCACGGCGATCGTGCGGGCGTCGACGCGGGGCAGCGGGCCGGGTGCGTAAGGGAGCCGGGGGATGTCGGCGAGGCCTTCCGGGTCTGGTCTCACGGCGCCCTCGCGGGCGAAGCGGGCCATGGCCCTCAGGCCGGGGAGCGGGGCGGTCAGCCGGTCGTGGAAGGTGCGCGGCCACACCCGGCGTTCGGCCAGTGGTCTCGGTTCGGCCGGTGGCGGGTACGGG
>NZ_NGFN01000110.1 GCF_002148965.1 Streptomyces swartbergensis
CCCACCCCGTCGGGGTCCGCCCCCGCCGACGGCGACACCTGCGAGGACGGCGAGGTCATCCTCGTACAACCGCTCCTCGGCGGGCTCACCGAGCCCGTGTCCGGGTTGCTCGACGGCACGGGCCAGACGCCCACGCCGCAGCCCTCCCCCTGTGTCGGCCTGGTCCCGGTCGGCAGCCTCCTCGGCGGCATCGCGTCCCCCTTGCCGGAGGCGACCCCGTGACCACGACCGTCCGCCGCGCCCTGCTCCTGCTCGTGCTCACCCCGCTCCTCTACGCCCTGGCCGGAGCGCCCCAGGCCGCCTTCGCCCACACCGAGCTGCTCTCCTCCTCCCCGAAGGACGGGGCGGACCTGGAGAAGGCCCCCGGGCACCTCACCCTCACCTTCGACGAGGCCGTCGACCTCGCCGACGTGCGTGTGCTGACGATGGGCGGCGACCGGTTGCCGGTGTCCCGTACGCCGGGCGGCGGGACCGACACCGTGCGGGTCGCGCTCGCCGGCCCGGAGCGCGGTGAGCTCGCCGTCATGTGGTCCGTCGTCGACGCGGAGGACGGGCACGCTTCCTCCGGCCGGATCGCCCTCACCATCGGCGCTGCGGCCGCCGGGACCGGCGGCGACGAGGCCGCCGCCTCCGCTCCCGCGCCCTCCCCCTCGGTGCGCGAGGGCCTCGTCGCCGCCCGCTGGGCCGGCTATCTCGCGCTGGCCCTGTTCGTCGGCGGTCTCGCCTTCGTCGTGCTGCTGTGGCCGCGCGGCGCGGAGGAGCCGCGGTCCCGGGCGCTGCTCGTTCTCGCCTGGACGGTCGGGCTGCTGGCCACCGTCGCGAGCATCGGCCTCCAGGGCGCCTACGGCACGCTCGGCGGACTGCGGGACGCGCTGCGCCCTGTGACGTACGCCGATCTGCTGGCCACCGAGCCTGGGGTCGTGCTCGCCGCCCGCGCTCTGGTGTGGGTGCTGGCGGCCGTGGTGCTCGGCGCCCTGCTCCAGGGCGGGGCCCGCACCTCCCGCTCGCCGGGCTGGCGGGTGGGCGCCCTCGCGGTGACGTTCGGGCTGCTGCGGACGACCGGCATGACGGGCCACAGCTCCGAGGGCGCCGAGCCCACGTGGGGTGCYGTCGCCGACTTCGTCCATCTGCTCGGCGCCTCACTGTGGATCGGCGGTCTTGCCGTGCTCGCGCTGGCCGTGCTGCCGCGCCGGCGGGCCCGGGAGCTGGCGGTGGTGGTGCCGGGTTACTCACGGCTCGCGGCGGTGAGTGTCGCCGGGATCGTCGGCGCGGGGCTGGTGCTCGCCTGGCAGGTGGTGGGGTCGTACGACGCCCTGCTGCACACCTCGTACGGGCATCTGCTCCTGCTGAAGACGGGCGTGCTCGGGGCCGTCCTGCTCGCCGCGTTCGCGAGCCGCCAGTGGGTGCGCACCCGCCTCGATCTCGCCGTGCTGCTGCGCGGCGACGCCGCCACCGTGCGGCCCTTCGGTTACTCGGTCGCGGTCGAGACGGGGCTCGTCCTCGTCGTGCTCGCCGTGACGAGTCTGCTGGTCACGGCCGACCCCGGCCGCTGAACTCCCCCCAAGCACAAGGAGCAGAAGTGAAACCAGGCAACGAGAACGACGAGACCGGACACGGGCGGCGCAGGCCGCCCGCCGGGAACCGGGGTCTGCTGGTCGCCGGGCTCGGTGCGGCGCTGGCCGCCGTGCTCAGCCTCGGGCTGCTGAGCGCGGTCTCCGGTTCCACGACGGCCGGCTCGCAGCAGGCCACGGGCGCGGCTCAGGCGCCCGTGGCCGCCGCCGAGGCGCAGCCCGCCGCCGCCAAGGCCGACTACCAGGTCGACATCATGGGCAACGAGTTCGGCGACGGGAAGCAGCTCGTCGTCGAGGTCGGCCAGACCGTCCAGTGGACCAACCACGACAGCGTGCCGCACACGGTCACCACCACCAAGGCCCCGGTGAAGTTCGACTCGGGGACGCTGGAGCAGGGCGACTCCTGGTCGTACACGTTCAGCAAGGCGGGGACGTACGAGTACTACTGCGCGGTGCACCCGGACATGGTCGGCTCGGTGAAGGTCGTCGAAGCCGGCGGTGGCGGTGGTGGCGGCGGTGGCGGGTCGACGCCCACGCCGACTCCTGCCCCCACGGGCACGCCCACGGCCGGTCCCACCCCCACGCAGGCACCGACCACCGCGCCCACCGCCGGCCCGACCCCCACGGGCGGCACCGGCGGCGGAGGCGGTGGCGGTGGCGGCAGCGACGAGCAGTGCGCCAGCGTGCAGAACGTGCTGCTTCCGATCCTCCAGCACCTCTACATGGCGCACCTGGAGCGGTCACCGGGGCAGCAGGTGCAGGACGCGCTGGCGCTCGACGCGTACATCAAGACGCACACGGTGTGGGTCGAGAGCATCCTCAAGCCCGCTGTCTCGGACGGCGGTTCGGTGCTCGACGACACGCTCGGCGTGCTGCTGAACCACATCAACAAGGCGCACCTGGAGGAGTCGCCCGGACAGCAGGTCACCGATCTGCTGAACCCCGACGCCTACGTGAAGATGCACACGGTCTGGGCCGGGCAGATGCTCACGCCCACGACGGACTTCCTCACGAACAACTGCTGACGCGGTCCGCGACAACAGGTGGACGCCGCTCCGGCCGGGGCTCAGCCGGCCGGAGCGGCGCCCGCGCTCCATTCTCCACACCATCGCCATGCTTCGGGAACCGCTTTCCAAGGAGACCGGGATGACGACCGTCACCCTGCCCACCGTTCCTTCCCCGCCACACTCGCGCGACGGCGCCGACCGCCGGCTGCCGCTGCCCGGCCGGTACACCGTGGCCCCCGGCCGCTCGCTCGTCGAACTCACCGCCTGGTACGGGCCGTTGCCGGTCCTGCGCCGTCGCGTCACGCTCGGCGAGGCGTCCCTCACCGTGCCGGAGGGCGCCGAAAGCCCTTCCTTCCGCTTCGAGTTCGACGACCGCCTGTTTTCCGCCGTGCTCACTTCGGAGGAGGTCGACGAGGTCCACGGCGGCCGTCTCCAGCTCACCGGCGACCTGGACCTGAACGGCTTGGCCTTCCCCGTCCTGCTGCGGCTGCGGGTCGTCCAGCGGGCCGACGACCGGCTGCTGGTCGTCGGGCACGCCCGGCCGCCGTACCGGCTGCTGCGCCGCGCCACCGGGTTCCGGCTGCCGTGGCGCCGGCCGGCCACCCGGCTGCGGCTGCTGGTCGCGGCGGAGTTCGCGTGAGGGCGGCCCGGCGGACGGCCCGGGGTGCCGCCGTGTCCGCCGTCCTGACGCTCCTCGCCCTGCCGCTGCTGCCCGCCGGGCAGGCGTCGGCGGCCTCGTACAGCGTGACGATGGAGGGCTACGCCTTCTCGCCCGCGAGCCTGAGCGTCCCGGCCGGATCGACGGTGACCTGGACCAACGAGGACACGGCACCGCACGACGTCAAGACCACCTCGGGGCCGGCCTCGATCCACTCACCGATGCTCGACAAGGGAGAGAGCTGGAGCTTCACGTTCGCCACGGCCGGGTCGTACGGCTACGTCTGCACCGTCCACCCGAACATGACGGCCGGGATCACGGTCCGCGCGGCGGCACCGGCGACGACGGCGGCACCGACGGCGCACGAGCACCACACCGGCTCCTCCTCGGGGCACCGGGCGACCGCGCCGATCCGCACCACGCCGGGCAGCGGGCCGCCGACGACGCGCAGGCCGTCCTCGTCGCCGTCCGGCACCGCGTCCACCGCCTCCCCGGCGGCCGCGGGCCAGTCACCGCAGGCGTCCCCGTCGTCCCCGGCCGCACAGGCCGCGCAGCAGGCGCAGACCCAGACGACCGCTTCTGCCGCCCGCCCCCTCGACCCTCTGCTCGTGCTGACCGGCATCGTCGCCGGTGTCGCGGTGCTGTGCCTGCTCCTGGTCGGCTCCCGGGCGTCCGCGCCCCAGGTACCCCAGGCGCCCCAGCCGCCCCGGAAGGACGAGGTATAGGTCAGCCCTTCGCCCGGTAGCGGCGCATCTTCGCCCGGGCCCCGCAGACCTGCATCGAGCACCAGCGGCCACGGCCCGCCGGACTGCGGTCGTAGTACGCCCAGAGGCAGTCGGCGGCCTCGCAGGCCTTGAGCCTGCTCCAGGTGCCCGCGACCAGCGCCTCGGCGACGGCGGCGGCGACACGGGAGAGCAGGGGGCCCTCGTTGGCCGGGGCGAGGGTCGCCGAGCCGTCCCCCTGGTCGACCGCCACCAGCAGCGGTGCCCCGGCCAGCAGTTCGCCCAGGGGGGTCACCTCGCGGTGCGGCGGGTGGCCCGCATGGGCGAGCAGGGCCACGCGCAGGGACTCGCGCAGTGCGCGGGCGTCCTCGACCTCGTCCCGCGTGATCCCGAAGCGTGCCCGGCCCTCCGCCGTGTCCAGCGCGTCAGCACCCGACCCGATGTCCAGGGTGTTCACCAGGGCCTCGACGAGGGCCAGGCCACCGGGCGCGGGCGATCTCTCCGTCATGGCTGGACCGTACCTCTCGCGTTTTCCCTTGCGAGGTTACCGCCAATGGGTCAGCATGGAGTAACGGTTACCGGTTACCCGGGCTGTGCGGGTAACAGTGACGTGACAGCTACTTCAAGGAGGAAGTCATGGCTCTCGCCAAGCTGGGTGTCGTCGTCCTGGACTGTCCCGACCCGCGCGCACTGGCCGGCTTCTACGCCGAGGTGCTCGGCGGCACTCCCACGGTGGAGGCCGACGACTCGGGTGAGTGGGTCGACCTGAAGGTGCCGGGCGGACCGGCGCTGGCCTTCCAGGAATCCCCGGGGTACGTACCGCCGAAGTGGCCGTCGCCCGACCACTCGCAGCAGTTCCACCTCGACCTGGACGTGGAGGACCTGGACGCGGCAGAGAAGGGTGTGCTGGCGCTCGGCGCGAAGCCGCTGGACGCCGAGGACCGGACGCGGACCTTCCGGGTTTACGCCGATCCGGCCGGGCACCCGTTCTGCCTCTGCGCCTGCTGACACCGGGAGGCCCCATGCCTGCTGTGGCACGTTTCCGTACCGTCGTCGTCGACTGCCCCGACCCGCGCGAGCTCGCCCGTTTCTACGCGCAGGTCGGGGGCGGCACGCCCGAGGACGACGACCCCGACTGGGTGGTGCTGCGGATCCCCGACGGGCCGCGGCTCGCCTTCCAGCGCTCGCCCGGTCACACCCCGCCGGAGTGGCCCCGGGCCGACCGCAACGCCCAGCAGTGCCACCTGGACTTCGACGGCGGGTCGACCTGGGAGGAGATCGACGCGGCCGAGGAGCGGGTGCTGGCGCTGGGGGCGCGGGTGCTGGACCGGGAGGACTACGAGAAGAAGGACTTCCGGGTGTACGCCGACCCGGCGGGGCATCCGTTCTGCCTGTGCCGGATCGAGCACACCACCTGAGTCACCTGCCTGCCGGTCACCCGTCCAGCTCGGAGATGGTCGCCGCCGACGGCTCGCGTCGCTGCTGGGCGGCGCGGGCGGTGAAGTCGGCGCCGCGCAGCACCCGCTGGACGTTGCCCCAGGTCAGCAGGGCCACGTCGGCCTCGTCCCAGCCGCGCCGCAGCAGCTCGGCGATCAGCCGCGGATAGCAGGAGGTGTCGCCGAGCTCCTGCGGATGGGCCGAGCCCGAGTCGTACGTGCCGGACAGCCCGACGCTCTGCGCACCGGCCACGGCCCGGACGTGGTCGAGATGATCGGCGACGTCGCGGACGGTCGGGCCGGTCTGCTCGGCGGTCAGCGGCACCAGGCACAGCCCCTTGGCCGCGCCCAGCTCCGCCAGCAGGTCGTCGGGGAGGTTGACCGGGTGGGGGCGCAGGGCGCGGGCGGCGGAGCGGCTGCACAGCACGGGCGCCCGGGAGAGGCTCAGCACACGGCGGACGGTCGGCGCGGAGGCACCGGAGAGGTCCACGATCACGCCGAGCCGGTTCATCTCGCGCACGACCTCCTCACCGAACCGCGTCAGCCCCGCGTCGCTCGCCCAGGACACCCCAGTCAGCGTCAGTACGCGCAGGCCGAGCAAGTGCAGTTGGCGCAGGATGCCCAGCGAGTCGCCCACGGCCGGGGCCCCGGCGGGCCCGAGGAGCACGGCGACGCGGCCGCAGTTGCGGGCGTCCGCGACCTGCCCCGCCGTGCAGGCCGGCCGCAGTCCCTCGGCGCAGGTCCGGGCGACGGTCTTGGCCAGGTCCAGTTGCTCCAGGGTGGCGCCGACGGCCCGGTCGCCGTCCAGGCCCTCGGGCAGGTGCAGCGACCAGAACAGCGCGCCCACATGCCCGCGGCGCAGGCGGGGCACGTCCGTGTCGACCGTGGTCTCGCCCTCCTCCAGGTCGTAACAGGACAGGCGCTTGAGCGCCCAGGGCAGTGCGTTGTAACCGTCGGCGACGGGGTGGGCGGCGAGGATGGCGTGGGCCCGGGTCATCGGCGCGTCGTCCGGATCCGAGACGGGCTCGTAGGGCTCCGCATCCATGACGGCCTCGTCGCGGTTCGGCTCGGCCAGGTCGTCGTCGAACTCACCGGCCGCGGCGGTGGAGCGCAGGTCGTCCTGGAGGTCTGCCATGGCGGCTCCGTACGGTCGTTCGTGAGGTACGGTCACCGTCGCACGGAGCGCTGAAGGGTTCCTGGCGGGCGGGGCGTTCGGAGTACGGCGCCGGCCTCGCGCGGTGACGCCCTCAGGACAGCCGGGCCGCCTCGATCACCTCGTCCAGGGTGTCCCGGGAGCGGACCAGGTCGGCGATCATCCGGTCGATGCGGGCGCGCTCGGCTGTGAGGTCGGCGACCAGGTCGGGCGTGGCGCGGACCGAGGGCCCGCCGTCCGTGTCCCGCATGCACGGCAGCAGCTGGACGATCTTCTCGCTGCACAGTCCCGCCGCGAACAGCTCCTGGATCCGGATGACCCGGTCCACGGCCGCCTCCGGGTACTCCCGGTGCCCGCCGGGCGTCCGCTCGGCCGAGAGCATCCCCTGCTTCTCGTAGTAGCGCAGCGACCGCTCGCTCACGTTGGTGCGCCGGGCCAGTTCACCGATCCGCACGTCCCACTCCCGGACTTGAATCTGACATGAGTGTCAGGTTCTAGCGTACGGGCATGACGCAGCACACGACAGCACTCTTCGAACCGGCTCGTCTGCCCGGGCTGGACCTGCCCAACCGTCTGGTGATGGCCCCGCTGACCAGGAACCGGGCCGAGGCCGACGGCACCCCGCCCCCGCTGATGGCCACGTACTACGCCCAGCGTGCCTCCGCCGGGCTGATCATCGCCGAGGCCGCGACGCCGAACGCGGTCGGGCAGACGTACCCGAACATCACCGCCGTCCACGGCCCGGCGCACGTGGCCGGCTGGCGGCGGGTCACGGACGCGGTCCGGGAGGCGGGCGGGCGGATGTTCCTCCAGCTCCAGCACGGCGGGCGGGTCGGCCACCCCGCGACCAGCGGGCTGACACCCCTCGCGCCCTCACCCGTACCGCTCCCCGAGACGATCTTCACGCCGGAGGGGCACCGGCCGGCCGTGGTGCCCAGGGAGATGACCGCCGAGGACATCCGCACCACCGTCGCCGACTTCGCACGCGCCGCCCGGAACGCGATCGACGCCGGGTTCGAGGGCGTGGAGGTGCACTCCGCCAACGGCCACCTGCTCCACCAGTTCCTCGCCCGCAACACCAACCTCCGCACCGACGGCTACGGCGGACCGGTCGCCGCCCGGATCCGGTTCACGGCCGAGGTGACCGAGGCCGTGGCCGCCGAGATCGGAGCCGGGCGGGTGGGGCTCAGGGTGTCCCCGGGCAACACGGTCAACGGCATCGAGGAGGGCGAGACCGAGGAGATCTACCCGGCGCTCGTCGAGCGGCTCGGCGGGCTGGGGCTCGCCTACCTGCACCTCGGGTACGCCGACCCGGACACGCCGGTGTTCCGGAAGGTGCGCGCCGGCTGGCCCGGGGTGATCGTCGCCAACCCGGTGCTGGAGGAGATCTCCACGGACACCGTGCACCGGGCGTCCGAGGCGCTGCTGGCCGCCGGGGCCGACCTGATCGCGCTCGGTCGGCCCTTCCTCGCCAACCCCGACCTGGTGACGCGGCTGCGGCACGGGGCGCCGCTGAACGAGATGCGCGACCGGTACTTCATGTACGTGGGCGGGGCGACCGGCTACACCGACTACCCCACCCTCGACGCTCAGCCGTCGAGCGAGTCGAGCGACTCGATCGTGGCGTTGGACGGCGGCCGCGTGGCCTGAAGGCCCCGTGCCACGTCCTCGGCCGCATCCAGCACCCGCACCGCGTTCTTCCAGGTCAGCTTGGTCAGGTCGGCCTTCGACCAGCCGCGGTCCAGCAGCTCCGCGATCAGGTTCGGGTAGCCGGAGACGTCGTCCAGGCCGTCGGGGGTGAAGGCCGTGCCGTCGTAGTCGCCGCCGATGCCGAGGTGGTCGACGCCGGCCACCTCGCGCATGTGGTCCAGGTGGTCGGCGACCGTCGCCACCGTCGCGACGGGGCGCGGGTGCCGCTCCTCGAAGGCGCGGTGGACCTTCATGGCCTCCGCGGTGGTGTCGAGGTGGTGGAAGCCGTGGGCGCGCAGGTTCTCGTCGGCCGCGGCGGTCCAGTCGACGGCGGCCTGGAGCACGAACTTCGGCACGAACGTCACCATCGCCATGCCGCCGCCCGCGGCCAGCCGCTCCAGGACGTCGTCCGGGATGTTGCGCGGGTGGTCGCACACGGCCCGCGCGGAGGAGTGCGAGAAGATCACCGGGGCGGAGCTCGCGTCGAGCGCGTCCCGCATGGTCGTCGCCGCCACGTGGGAGAGGTCGACGAGCATCCCGAGCCGGTTCATCTCCCGCACGACCTGCCGGCCGAACGCGGTGAGGCCGCCGGCCCGCGGCTCGTCGGTCGCGGAGTCCGCCCAGTCCACGTTGTCGTTGTGGGTGAGGGTCAGATAGCGCACGCCGAGCCCGTACAGACCCCGCAGGGTGCCCAGGGAGTTGGCGATGGAGTGGCCGCCCTCCGCGCCCATGAGGGAGGCGATACGGCCCTCCCGGCGCGCGGCCTCCATGTCGGCGGCCGTCAGCGCGGGCCGCAGGTCCTGCGGGTGCCGGTCGATCAACTGCCGTACGCAGTCGATCTGTTCGAGCGTGGCCGCGACCGGGTCGGGCGAGTCCGTGCGGACGTACACCGACCAGTACTGCGCACCGACCCCGCCCGCGCGCAGCCGCGGGATGTCGGTGTGCAGGTGGGCGCTCTGGTCGGCGGCGACATCGCGGGCGCCGAGGTCGTAGCGGACCTGCTCGCGCAGCGCCCAGGGCAGGTCGTTGTGCCCGTCGGCGACGGGGAACTCGGCGAGGAGCGCGCGGGCGTCGTCGAGGGACGTCATGGGATCACTTCCCGAAACCGAAACCGCCGCTCGCGCCCTCGACCTTGGAGCGCAGGCGCTTGCCCTTCTCGGTGGCCTGGTCGTTCAGCTCCTGCTGGAACTCGCGCATACGGGCGCGGAGTTCCTCGTCGTGCGCGGCGAGGATCCGGGCCGCGAGCAGACCGGCGTTGCGGGCACCGGCGACCGAGACCGTGGCGACCGGGACGCCGGCCGGCATCTGCACGATCGACAGGAGGCTGTCCATGCCGTCGAGGTACTTCAGCGGCACGGGCACGCCGATGACGGGCAGCGGGGTCACGGAGGCGAGCATGCCGGGCAGGTGGGCGGCGCCGCCGGCTCCGGCGATGATCACCTTGAGCCCGCGGCCGTCGGCCTGCTCGCCGTACGCGACCATCTCGCGCGGCATGCGATGCGCGGAGACGACATCGACCTCATAGGCGATCTCGAACTCGTCGAGGGCCTTGGCGGCGGCCTCCATGACGGGCCAGTCGCTGTCCGACCCCATGACGATGCCAACAACAGGGCTCATTCGGTGATGGTGCCTCTCAGGTAGCCGGCTGCGTGACGGGCGCGCTCCAGCACGTCGTCCAGGTCGTCGCCGTAGGTGTTGACGTGGCCGACCTTGCGGCCGGGCTTCACGTCCTTGCCGTACATGTGGATCTTGAGCTGGGGGTCGCGGGCCATGCAGTGCAGGTACGCGGAGTACATGTCCGGGTAGTCGCCGCCGAGGACGTTGACCATGACGGTCCACTTGGCGCGCGGGCGCGGGTCGCCGAGGGGCAGGTCCAGGACCGCCCGGACGTGGTTGGCGAACTGGCTGGTGACGGCGCCGTCCATCGACCAGTGGCCGGAGTTGTGCGGGCGCATCGCGAGCTCGTTGACGAGGATGCGGCCGTCGCGGGTCTGGAACAGCTCGACGGCGAGGTGCCCGACGACGCCGAGTTCCTTGGCGATGTTCAGCGCCATCTCCTCGGCCCGCAGGGCGAGGCCCTCGTCGAGGCCGGGGGCGGGCGCGATCACCGTGTCGCAGACGCCGTTCACCTGGCGGGACTCCACGACCGGGTAGGCCACGGCCTGGCCGTGCGGGGAGCGTACGACGTTGGCGGCGAGCTCGCGGACGAAGTCGACCTTCTCCTCGGCGAGCACGGGGACACCGGCCTTGAACGGGTCGGCGGCCTCCTCGACGGAGCCGACGACCCACACGCCCTTGCCGTCGTATCCGCCGCGGACGGTCTTGAGGACGACGGGGAAGCCGTCACCCTCCGCCGCGAAGGCGGCCACGTCCTGCGGATCGGAAACGATGCGGTGTCTGGGGCAGGGCACGCCGATCGCGTCGAGCTTCGCGCGCATCACGCCCTTGTCCTGGGCGTGCACGAGCGCGTCGGGGCCGGGGCGCACGGGGATGCCGTCCGCCTCCAGGGCCCTGAGGTGCTCGGTGGGTACGTGTTCGTGATCGAAGGTGATCACATCGCACCCGCGGGCGAACTCGCGCAGCGTGTCGAGGTCGCGATAGTCGCCGACGACGACATCGCTCACGACCTGCGCGGCGGAGTCCTGCGGGGTGTCACTGAGGAGCTTGAACCTGATGCCGAGCGGGATGCCAGCCTCGTGTGTCATACGCGCGAGCTGGCCCCCGCCGACCATGCCGACTACCGGGAACGTCACGCCCCCAGGGTATCGGCCGCGCCAGGGTGGCCGGTTTCCTGCCCCTCCCCGGCCCTGCCCGGACCATCTCCGGCCGTCCACCGGCGTCCGCAGGAAGATCGCGCGGGAGGGTGGTTAGCATGGCTGAGTTGACGCCAACCACGGACGGGGGCCTGCACGACCATGGGACATGGTGCCTCGCGGCTCCGACGGCTCGGTCACGAAGTCGCCAAATTCGGCGCGGTGGGCGGTGCCGGGGTGCTGGTCAACCTCCTCGTGTTCAACCTGGTACGGCATGTCACCGACCTCCAGGTCGTGCGCGCGAGCGTCATCGCGACCATCGTCGCGATCGTCTTCAACTACGTCGGCTTCCGCTACTTCACCTACCGCGACCGCGACAAGACCCGCCGTACGCGGGAGATGACCCTGTTCCTGCTGTTCAGCGCGGTCGGGCTGGTCATCGAGAACGGCGTCCTGTACGCGGCCACGTACGGCTTCGGCTGGGACACCCCGCTGCAGAACAACATCTTCAAGTTCCTCGGCATCGGCATCGCCACGCTGTTCCGCTTCTGGTCGTACCGCAGCTGGGTGTTCCGCGCCCTTCCGGCCCATGAGGCGGTGGCGGACGCGGAGTCGATCCTGAAGGGCGAACGCGCCAGGCGGTCGCGGGCCGGGCAGCGGGTGCCGTAAGCCGTCGTGAGCCGCGTCAGCGGATCATCGGCTCGTCCTCGCCGCCGTGGGACTTCCCGACGGGCGTGCGGGACAGGAACAGGGCGAACACCGGGGGCTTGGTCTGGAGCATCTCCAGGCGGCCGCCGTCCGCTTCCGCCAGGTCGCGGGCCACGGCCAGGCCGATGCCCGTGGAGTTGCGGCCGCTGATCGCCCGCTCGAAGATGCGGGCGCCGAGGTCGGCGGGGACGCCGGGGCCCTCGTCCGTGACCTCGATGACGGCCTGGTTGCCGGTGACGCGGGTGCGCAGCGCCACCGTGCCGCCACCGTGCATCAGGGAGTTCTCGATCAGCGCGGCCAGCACCTGCGCGACCGCTCCGGGGGTGCCCACGGCCGTCAGATGCCGCTTGCCGGAGCTGACGATCGCCCGGCCCGCGCTGCGGTAGGCGGGACGCCACTCGGCGAGCTGCTGCTGGATGACCTCGTCGAGGTCGAAGGTGACGGCGGAGCCGGTGCGCGGGTCGCGGGAGTTCGTCAGCAGCCGTTCCACGACGTCCGTGAGCCGCTCGACCTGGGTCAGCGCGATCGTCGCTTCTTCCTTCACCGTGTCCGGGTCGTCGGTGAGGGTGATCTCCTCCAGCCGCATCGACAGCGCCGTCAGCGGCGTCCGCAGCTGGTGGGAGGCGTCCGCGGCCAGCCGCCGCTCGGCGGTCAGCATGCGCGCGATGCGCTCGGCCGAGCCGTCCAGCACGTCCGCCACGCGGTCCAGCTCGGGCACGCCGTACCGCTTGTGCCGGGGGCGCGGATCGCCCGAGCCGAGCCGCTCGGCCGTCTCCGCGAGGTCGGTCAGCGGCGACGCCAGCCGGTTCGCCTGCCGCACCGCCAGCAGCACCGCGGCCACCACCGCCAGCAGCGCGACCAGCCCGATGATCAGCAGGGTGCGGCCGACCTCCCGGGTCACCGAGGAGCGCGGCTCCTGGACGGTGACGGTCTCGCCCTCCTCGCCGGGCGCGGTCGCGGTGATCACGTCGCCGGACGGCTTGGAGCCGACCTCGATGGGCTCCTCCCCGGGAATCCGGATCACCGCGTAGTAGCGGTCCTGCGTGACCTGCTTGCGCAGCACCTCCGCGTCGACCTGCTGGGCGACGAAGAGCCGGCTGTCGACGATGCTGGCCAGCCGGACCGCCTCGGACTCCACCCGCTCCTCGGCGCTGTTGCTGATCGTCCTGGTCTCGACGATGACGAGGGAGACGCCGAAGACGGCGATCACGACGAGGACCACGGCGAGCGTGGACTGGATCAGTCGGCGGCGCATGTCCTGTTACCCGTGCCTACCCGTACCTGTGTCCCGTGGCTCAGCTCTTCTCGAAGCGGAAGCCCACACCGCGCACGGTGGCGATGAAGCGGGGGTTGGCCGCGTCGTCGCCGAGCTTCTTGCGCAGCCAGGAAATGTGCATGTCGAGGGTCTTGGTCGACGACCACCAGGTCGTGTCCCAGACCTCGCGCATCAGCTGGTCGCGGGTGACGACCCGGCCGGCGTCACGCACCAGCACGCGCAGCAGGTCGAACTCCTTGGCGGTGAGCTGCAGCTCCTCCTCGCCCATCCAGGCGCGGTGCGACTCGACGTCGATCCGCACCCCGTGGGTGGCGGGCGGCTGCTGCGGCTCGGCGGCGCCGCGGCGCAGCAGGGCGCGGACGCGGGCGAGCAGCTCGGCGAGCCGGAACGGCTTGGTGACGTAGTCGTCGGCGCCCGCGTCGAGCCCGACGACGGTGTCCACCTCGTCGGCGCGCGCGGTCAGGATGAGGATCGGGATGCTGTGGCCTTCGCCACGCAGGCGACGGGCCACCTCCAGACCGTCCATGCCGGGCAGACCCAGGTCGAGCACGACCAGGTCGACGCCGCCCTGCATTCCGGCGTCGAGGGCGGTGGGTCCGTCCTCACGCACTTCGACCTCGTAGCCCTCCCGGCGCAGAGCACGGGCCAGCGGCTCCGAGATGGACGCGTCGTCCTCGGCGAGCAGTACACGGGTCATGAGGTGATGGTAGACCTGCAAGGCCCTGAGCTGGGGTGTGACCGGAAGCCTTGATTCTTACCCGGGGCACACCCGTTTCTTACGTTCCGCGGGAACGCGTACAAACCTCTGGCTGTGGGGTGCGATCCTGGTAAGGACCTTGGAAATGGGGCTTACGGTTCCCCAGAAACCTGTGATCCGTGTCTCAAGTCCTTCCATATGCGGCGGTGTCCTGCCGTATGGTGAATCAACGCCTGTAGCACCATGGCGACCTTCGGAGGCCCTTTGCCCCTGGAGGTCTCTTTTGTGTGCGGGCTGGTTCCCCGCCAGCCCCCCAACCGGAAACGACCTGTGGCCGGCCCTCGTCGTGCGGATACGCGCGTAGAGGCGTGGATCCCGGTGGCGACCGCCCACCGCTCCTGACCCGGAGCGGCCCCCCGTAGGCGTCGGACGGACGGCCGTACGCACCGGTGCCGGCAGCCCCCACCGGGCGCACCACCGCTGCTGCGGGGCGCGTCCCGACCAGCAAGGAACGACCATGGCGTCCAGCCTGACGAAGGACTCGGCCCGTCCGGGCACCCCCGGCCCCGAGAAGACCTTCTTCGGCCACCCCCGCGGACTGGCCACCCTCTTCATGACCGAGATGTGGGAGCGGTTCTCCTACTACGGCATGAGGGCCCTGCTCCCGCTGTACCTGGTGGCCCCCGGTGGCCTGCACCTGAGCGCGGGCACGGCGACGGCGATCTACGCCGTGTACCTGTCGCTGGTGTACCTGCTCACCCTGCCCGGCGGCTGGTTCGCCGACCGTGTGCTCGGCCCCCGCAAGACCGTCGCCGTCGCGGGACTGGTCATCATGCTCGGCCACCTGTGCCTGGCGCTGCCCGCGGCCGCGAGCTTCTACGTCGGCCTGGGCCTGGTCGCCATCGGTTCCGGTCTGCTGAAGGCCAACATCTCCACGATGGTCGGCCACCTCTACGACGGCCCGGAGGACCCGCGCCGGGACGGTGGCTTCACCGTCTTCTACATCGGCATCAACCTCGGCGCCTTCGTCGCCCCGCTGGTCATCGGCACCGTCGGTGAGAACGTCGACTGGCACCTGGGCTTCGCCCTGGCCGCGCTCGGCATGGCGCTGGGCCTCGTGCAGTTCCTGCTCGGCGGCCGCCACCTGAACCCGAGGAGCAGCGAGGTCCCGACCCCGCTGTCGCCCGCCGAGAAGGCCGCCACCCTGCGCAAGGGCCTGATCTGGCTGGCCGTCGCCGTGGTCTTCTACGCCCTGGTCGGCGGCACCGGCCACTTCACCCTGAACTGGGCGCTGATCCCGCTCACGCTCCTCGGCCTGATCGTTCCGATCCTGGTCATCACCCGCATCCTGCGCGACCAGGACCTGGACGCCGGCGAGCGCTCGAAGGTGTCGGCGTACATCTGGTTCTTCGTCGCCGCCGCCGTCTTCTGGATGATCTACGACCAGGGCGGCTCGACGCTGTCGCTCTTCGCCAGCGAGAAGGCGGACAACACCGTCTTCGGCTGGGAGTTCCCGGTCTCCTGGTACCAGTCGGTCAACCCGGTGCTGATCATGGCCTTGGCGCCCGTCTTCGCCTGGCTGTGGCTGTGGCTGAACCGGCGTGGCAAGGAGCCGAGCACCATCGTGAAGTTCGCCTCGGGCCTGGTGCTGGTGGGTGCGTCCTTCTTCCTCTTCCTCGCCCCGCTGTCGATCGCGGAGGGCGGTCACAAGGCCGCGGCGATGTGGCTGGTCGCGATCTACTTCGTGCAGACCGTCGGCGAGCTGACGCTGTCGCCGGTGGGTCTGTCCGTGACGACGAAGATGGCGCCGGCGAAGTACGCCTCGCAGATGATGGGCGTCTGGTTCCTCGCGGTCACCGCGGGCGACTCCGTCACCGCGCTGCTGTCCAACCCGGCCGTCGGCGGGATCAACCTCGACCGGACCGGCTTCGTGGCGCTGGAGGCGGCGCTGGCCGTCGTCGCCGGTTTCGCGGTGTACATGTTCCGCAAGAAGGTCAAGGGGCTCATGGGCGAAGTCCGCTGATCGCCGGAGCCTGACAAGGGCCGCCGCACCTGCGTGGTGCGACGGCCCTATTTTCATGTCCGCATGTCCTTCATGGTCTTCGTCGATCTCGGCGGTTCGGCGTCCGGGGCGACCCAGGGCAGACCGGAGGGCCGGCGTGCGGCGGGCAGGCGYGGGCGCAGGCGGCGGGACGGGCGGGCCGCGTGAACGGGCTGGCGGGGGCGTGCGCGGTCCACGACGGCCAGGCCGGCGCGGAACAGCGCTGCCGGGACGACCAGGCAGACGAGGACCCAGAACAGGGTCACGCCCCAGGGGCGGCCCACGCCCCAGGGGTGTTCGGCGAGGACCTTCCCGCCGTACTTCAGGGACACGGTGTAGTCGCCGTGCGCCCCGGCCGCGAGCTCCACGGGGAGTTCGATGCGCGCCTTGCCGCCGGGCCGGATCGTGCCGCGCCAGCGCTGGTCCTGCCACTGCGGGGCGAACACGCCGTGAGAGGTGCCGACCTGGAAGACGGGGTCCTTCACGGGAGACGTCCCGACGTTCCCGACGGTGACCACGAGCGTCCGGGCGGGCGGGGAGCCGAACCAGGTCAGCAGCCCTCCGGAGCCGCGCAGCCGGGTGTCCGCGAGCAGGGACAGCCGCCCGCCGGCCCGGTCCGCGGGCAGCGGCTCGACCGCGTGCCCGGCGACCCGGAGAACCGCGTCGGCCTCCGCCCCCGCCCCGGTCACCGCCGCCACGTGCACCACGCAAGGACATGGCACGGGCGGTTCCACGACGGGCAGTTCGCGGCGGAAGCGCCCCTCGGCGTCGGTGGTGACGGCCCGGCCGTCGGCGTTCGCGCAGGAGTTGGTGCCGCCGGTCACGCCCCGGGACGGCTCGGCCTGTCCGCAGACCAGCAGCGTCAGCAGGGCACGCGGCCGCCAGCCGCTGCCGGTGACGGTGACCGAACCGCCCGTCCCGGCCTGGGCCCTGGACAGTTCGACGACGGGCCGGTCCGCCGCCCCGGCGGGCCCGGCGCCCGCCAGGCCCAGCAGGAGCACGAGCAGAACCGGCAGTGATAGGTACGGAACACGGACGACGTACGGCATCGGCGGCTCCAGCGGTCGTACGGGGGTGCGCTCAGTGGCGTGCTCGCGCCCCCTGGTGACGTCGCGTCAGCCACAGGGCGCCCGCCGCGCCGGCGAGTAGGACCGTCCCGCCGAGGGTGCCGAGGGCGACGGCCGAGCCCTCCGGCCCGGTCTGCGGGAGTTCGGCGCCGGATCCCGAGCCGGAGCCGCCGCCCTGGGTGGAGCCGGTGGCGCCCCCGCCGCTCGCTGCCGTGACGTCGAGGGTCAGGGACGGGCCCGGGTCGTTCGTCGGCGTGCACGTGGTCGTCGTGCCGAGCGCCTTGATGGTGAGCACGCCGGCCGTGAAGGTGACCTCGCCGCTCTTCTTCGGCGTGTACGTACCGCTCAGGTCGTTGATCTTGATCGGCGTGTTGGCCGGGATCGCGGCGTCGTTGGCAGGGCCGGTCACGGTCATGGTGCCGCTGTCCGCGCCGCCCAGGGCGACGGTGGCGCTCGGGGTCATCGCGCCCTTGCCCAGTTCGACCGGGCTGGAGGAGACGCCCTTCTGCCAGGACATGGTGATCCGGTAGCCGTCGCCGCTCTTGACACCCTTGATGTCGATGGGCGAGACGGCGCTCTTGTCGCCGATCGGCGTCTTGCACTGGTAGTTGACGTCGACGACCTCGGCCCGGGCCACGGGGGCGGCCATCAACACCGCCGAGCCGGCCAGGGCCGCGGCGGACGCGAGCGCGGCGGTTCGATTCCGGTACGACACGGTGCCGCTCCCCTTCCTGTTACTGACGGGGTATCAGATCGGGCCGTCAAGGTACGCCCGGGGCGTCGAGGAAGGAAGACACGTGCGCGCCGGATCCGTGGAGATCCGGCGTGTGAGGGGGTGACGGAGGGGGATGCGCGGCGGAGGTTCCCTGGGGCAGCCAGGCAGCCGGCAGTCAGGCAGTCAGGCAGTCATCAGGCACTCAGGCACTCAGGCACTCAGGCACTCAGGCACTCAGCGGCGAACTGCCCGCTTCCCTTCACCCGAACGGCCTACGCAGGAATCCGCGTCCGGCGTGCGCGCAACGCCCGCGGATCAGGCAGGGGCTCCCAGTTCGGCCCACACCGTCTTGCCGGCGACTCCCGGCGTGCGGACGACGCCCCAGTCCAGGCACAGCCGCTGGACGATGAACATGCCGTGGCCGCCCGGGCGGCCCGCCCGGTGCGGGGTGCGGGGTGACGGCTGGCCGGTGCCCCGGTCGGCGACCTCGATGCGGATCACCTTGTTGTCGCAGGTGATCCAGAGCTGGTCCGGCCCCTCGGCGTGCAGGCAGGCGTTGGTGACCAGCTCGGAGACGACGAGCAGCACGTCCTCGGCGGCGGCCCGCTGGTCCGCGGAAGAGGCCGGCAGCCAGCCCCACGCGTACAGCGCCTGGCGGGCGAAGTCGCGGGCGAGCGGAACGACACCGCTCGCCCCGTCGAAGCTCAGCCGGCGCACCTGCCGGCCCCCCGGCGGTGCCGCGGCTCCGGACGGCGCGGCCACGCCCTCGCGGGACGCACCGCCCGCCGGTACGCCGCCCTCGGACGCCCCGGAAGCGCCGCTGGGCTCCGGCCCGCGGTCGCCCGGCGAGTAGGGCCGGGTGGTGCTCATCAGCGCTTCACCTCACCGATTCACCAGTTCACGATTCAAAAAATTCACTGCACAGTCAGTCACGCGGTGCGCGGCACGACGGTTTCGCGGCACCCCCGCCGCCCTGAGGGACGACCGTTTCAGGATGTCTCCTGCCCGGGCGGACCGGCGGAACACCCCCGTATTCGGCCCGAAGGGCGTGACGGGGGTAGGGCACCGGTCACAGGGGGATGGCCGAGGCTCGGCGCGCCGACGCACCGCCGGTCAGCCCGACTCGTCGGCCAAGGCCGCCTCAAGCGTGTCATGGACGCTGAAGACCGCATTCGCGCCCGTGATCTCGAACACGCGTGCCACCACCGGCTGCATCCCGGCGAGTGTCACGCCACCCCCGGCGGCCTCGGCCTTCAGCCGCGCCCCCAGGAGCACGTTGAGCCCCGTGGAGTCACAGAACTCCAGCCGCGCGCAGTCGATGACCAGACGCTTGAATCCCTTGGCGAGGCAGTCCTCGAGTGGCTCACGCAACAGATCGGCGGTGTGGTGATCCAACTCACCCGCCGGGGTCACGACGGCACTAGAGCCCTCTTGCCGCACCTCCACCAGAAGCCGGCCAGACTGTGCGCTGCCGACTGTCCCGCGGTCCATGCCGTCTCTCTCTCCCGACGTCGTGACTGCTGCTGACGCCCACGAACACTACGCCTTCCCTCCACGCTTCGACACCCGAACAACCGCACACAAACGGACATATGCCCACAGAACGCACTTGCGGTGGGCTCGGGAAAGCGGGTAGGCCTAGTAAGGACACGTAACCGACACGGCCGGCTTTGGAGGCGCCGCACACCGCAGTGCACGTACTGGCTCCGGCAGCCATATGCCGAGAACGATGGAGGACATCATGTCACCCCGGCTCGACGCATCGCGTACCCAGGAAGCGACGTCGACACCCCCTCCGGACCATCTGGATCCCATCGAGCAGGTTGAGACGCTCGTCACACAGGACGACCTTCTCGCCGGACTTCCGGACATTCCCCCCTTCGAGGAAGTCGACGCGGTCGACGCACGGGCCCTGTCCAAGACCCTCTTCGAGCGCCTCGAGTCGCTGGAGGAAGGCACCCACGAGTACTCGTACGTCCGCAACACGCTCGTCGAACTGAACCTCGCGCTGGTCAAGTTCGCCGCCTCCCGGTTCCGCTCCCGCAGCGAGCCGATGGAGGACATCATCCAGGTCGGCACCATCGGCCTGATCAAGGCGATCGACCGCTTCGAGCTGTCCCGGGGTGTCGAGTTCCCCACGTTCGCGATGCCGACCATCGTCGGCGAGATCAAGCGCTTCTTCCGCGACACCTCGTGGTCCGTGCGCGTTCCGCGGCGGCTCCAGGAGCTGCGGCTCGACCTGGCCAAGGCCGGTGACGAGCTGGCCCAGAAGCTGGACCGCGCCCCGACGGTGACCGAGCTGGCCGAGCGCCTCGGCATCTCCAACGACGAGGTCGTCGAGGGCATGGCCGCGTCGAACGCCTACACGGCCTCCTCGCTGGACGCCCAGCCGGAGGAGGACGACTCCGAGGGCGCCCTCGCGGACCGCATCGGCTACGAGGACCACGGGCTCGAAGGCATCGAGTACGTCGAGTCGTTGAAGCCGCTGATCGCCGAACTTCCGCCGCGCGACCGGAAGATCCTGTCGCTGCGCTTCGTCGCGGGCATGACCCAGTCGGAGATCGGCGAGGAACTGGGCATCTCCCAGATGCACGTGTCGCGTCTGCTGTCCCGGACGCTGGTACGGCTGCGCAAGGGGCTGACTGTCGAGGAGTGATCCTCACCGGGTGATCGTGTCCTTCGGGGGCGGGCCTTACGGCCCGCCCCCAGGCGCGTCTCCAACGGGGCTCAGCCGGCCCGCTGCTCCTTCACAAGCCGCTTCGCGCGGTCGCGCCGGGACGGGCCAGGACGTCCACCGTCACGCCGGCGCCCTCGCCGGGTGTGGCCTCGGCCAGCCGCAGCCGGTCAGCGAGCCCTCGCACCGACGCGTCGTCCGGGCCGCGGTCGATGGAGAAGAGCGACTCGTCGACCGGGTCGTCGTCCCCGCCCCAGCGCACCACGCCCTCGCAGTCGGCGAGGATGTCGCGCACCGTGAGCACCTGGAGCGGGAAGAGGCTGCCGCTCGCGCCCGCGCCCGGGCGGATCCGCACGGCGGTGCCCGAGGCGGGGTTGGACTCCGGCTTGTCCTTCTCCAGGCCGTCGATCCGCTGCCAGCCCGCGAGGTCCACGCGGGGCAGCTGCTCGACCTCGTAGTGGTAGCGCCGCACGACGTGCAGCAGGGTCGCCTCCACGTCACCGATCCGGAATCGTGCACAAACTTCGTGTGCGTTCGTTGGTCAGAGCACCCGCTCGCCGCGCCGCCAGACTCCGGTGACCAGCGGGACGCCCGGCCGGTAGGCCAAGTGGACGTGGCTCGGGGCGTCCAGAAGCGTCAGGTCGGCGTACGCGCCCGGGGTGAGGCGGCCGATGTCGGTGCGCCGGAGGGCCGCGGCGCCGCCCGCCGTGGCCGACCAGACGGCCTCGTCCGGGGTCATGCCCATGTCCCGTACGGCGAGCGCGATGCAGAACGGGACGGACGAGGTGAAGGACGAGCCCGGGTTGCAGTCGGTGGAGAGGGCCACGGTGACGCCCGCGTCGAGGAGGCGGCGGGCATCCGGCCACTCGGCGCGGGTGGAGAACTCTGCGCCGGGGAGGAGGGTGGCGACCGTGCGGCTGTTCGCCAGGGCGTCGACGTCCTCCTGCGTCAGGTGGGTGCAGTGGTCGGCGCTCGCCGCGTCGAGTTCGACGGCGAGCCGCACGCCCGGGCCGTACGAGAGCTGGTTGGCGTGAATACGGGGGTACAGGCCGCGTGCCTTGCCGGCGGCGAGGATCGCGCGGGCCTGGTCGCCGTCGAAGGCGCCCTTCTCGCAGAAGACGTCGATCCAGCGGGCGTGCGGGGCGCAGGCGTCGAGCATCTCGCCGGTGACGAGGGCGACGTAGGCGGCCGGGTCCTCGGCGAACTCGGGGGCCACGATGTGGGCGCCGAGGTAGGTGACCTCGTCGGTGTGGCGGGCGGCGACGCGCAGGGCGCGGGACTCGTCGTGGGTCGTGAGGCCGTAGCCGGACTTCGTCTCGAAGGTGGTGGTGCCCTGGCGGAGGGCCTCGGCGAGGTAACGGACGACGTTGGCTTCCAGTTCCTCGTCCGTGGCGGCCCGGGTGGCCGCGACGGTCGTGCGGATGCCGCCCGCGCTGTACGGCCGCCCCGACATCCGGGCGTTGAACTCCTGCGTCCGGTCGCCCGCGAAGACGAGGTGGGAGTGGGAGTCGACGAAGCCGGGGAGGACCGCCCGGCCGCCGGCGTCGACCCGATTGTCAGTGGCGGGTGCTTTGCTTTGATCACCGGTCCACGCGATGCGGTCGCCTTCGATGACGACGGCCGCGTCCTGGATCAGTCCGAGGGGGGTTCCGTCACCTAGGGAGGGGTCGTTGGTGACCAGAGCGGCGATGTTGGTGATGAGCGTGCTCGCGGTGCTCGCGGAGTGGGCGGGGCTGACGGTCGTCGCGTTGCTCATGGCGTCCTTGGTGGCCTGGTCGGCGGTGGGGTCGGGTTCGGGGGCCGGCCGCTCGGAGGAGCGGCCCGGGGTCATCCGCGCAGGGCTGCGACGGCGTCCGCGAGGGCTTTCGGCACGTCCGGTACGAGGCGGTGGACCCCGTCCCGTACGACGTGCCGGCCTCCCACGACCGTATGCGACACGTCTGCTGCCGACGCGGCGAATACGGCCGTCTCGGCCCCGAGCCGCGGAAGCGGCCCTGCCGTCCTGACCGAGTCGAGCGCGATCGTCGTGAAGTCGGCGAGCGCGCCGGGCTCCAGGGCGCCCGCGTCCTGCCAGCCGAGTGCCGCGTGCCCGTCCACCGAGGCGGCCCGCAGGAGGGCTGCCGCCGTCCAGTGGCCTCGGGTGCGGGTGCGCAGGCGCTCGTTCAGCTCCATGGCGCGTGCCTCTTCGAGCAGGTCGATCACGGCGTGGCTGTCGGAGCCGAGGGAGAGCGGCGAGCCCGCCTGTTGCAGGGCGGCGGCGGGCCCGATGCCGTCGGCGAGGTCCCGCTCGGTGGTCGGGCACATGCAGGTGCCGGTGCCGCTGCCGCCGATGAGGGAGATGTCCTCTGCGGTCAGGTGGGTGTTGTGGACGCCGGTGGTGCGCGGGCCGAGCACGCCGTGGTCGGCGAGCAGCCGGGTGGGGGTGCGGCCGTGGGCCTGGCGGCAGGCGTCGTTCTCGGCCGTCTGTTCCGACAGGTGCACATGGAGCGGGGCCCGCCGCTCCTCGGCCCACCGGGCGACGGTCGCCAACTGCTCGGCGGGCACGGCCCGTACGGAGTGGATCGCCGCTCCGATCCGCACGTGATCTTGTTCCTTGAGAACTGAACAGCGTTCGGCCCAGGCGTCCGCCGTGCCGTCGGAGAAGCGGAGCTGGGGGGCGGTGGGCGGCTGTCCGAAGCCGGAGGAGAGATAGGCGGTGTCGAGGAGGGTGATACGGATTCCGGCTTCGGCGGCCGCCGCGATCAGGGCCTCGCCCATCGCGTTGGGGTCGGCGTAGCGGGTGCCGCCGGGGGCGTGGTGGACGTAGTGGAACTCGCCGACCGCCGTGATGCCGGCCAGGGCCATCTCGGCGTACACGGCGCGGGCGAGGGCGTGGTAGGTGTCCGGAGTGAGCCGGGCGGCCGTGGCGTACATGACCTCGCGCCAGGTCCAGAAGGTGCCGGAGCCGACCTGGACGGTGCCGCGCAGGGCGCGGTGGAAGGCGTGGCTGTGGGCGTTGGCCAGCCCGGGGAGGGTGAGGCCGCGCAGGACCTCGGCGCCGGGGGG
>NZ_NGFN01000111.1 GCF_002148965.1 Streptomyces swartbergensis
GATCAGCACGGCTTCGGTCAGGCGGTTCTGTCGGGTCAGCTCGGCGGCGCGCTTCAGCGCGCGGAGCGTGGACGGGCGCAAGAGGGAAAGTCCTCCGGGTCAGGTGAGTTGGGTGGTAATGGCTTCGGCGAGCGGCATCGGGACACCGAGCCGGGCGCGAAGGGTCGAAGTGTCGATGTCGGTCCCGGTCCGGGCGCGGTGTTCGTCGGCGATCTTGCGGGCGAGGGTGACGAGCGCGGGCGGTACCGGGGATGCAGGCGGCGGAGCCGACTCCAGTGCGGGGGCCGGCAGTTCGGGCGCAGCAGTAGGCGGCTCGATGTCTGCGGCGGTCGGTTCCGGCGCCTGTGCCGTCGAAGGTGGTTCCGGTGCCGTCGCCGGGTCTGTGCCTGGATGCGCTGCTCCGTGAGCGAGCAGCGTGCCGCCGAGGAAGGCGACCGCGGGCCATCCGGCGACGAGGATGCGGAGCCAGGCCGGCACGTTCTCCAGGTCGAGCAGACCGGCGGTGGCGACGTTGGCGCCGAGGGACGCTGTCAGCGCGACGAGGAACCAGCACCACCCGGCCGTCTTCGACTCACCGGAGCGCAGGCGCCGCCAGGCCGCGACCAACAGCAGGTCGACAGAGACCGGATAGGCCCAGGCCTTCCAGCCGTCCTGTCCGGCGGCGAGTGCCAGGTCATGCAGGTGAGCGAAGGACAGCGCGGCGGCGATCACCGCTTGAACGAGCACGGCGTCCACACGGACGGGCAGGGCGCGCACGGCCACTCCTTCCAGTTCCGGGCATGGGTGGGGTAGGGACTTGGCGCGGGACGGCCGCGCCGACCGTGGGAGCGAGTTAGTTACTCGGTGATCGGCTGAGGAGTGGCCAGGAAACCGGACTCCTTCACCGGCGCGGGTCGAACGTGAGGCCGGAACGGCGCGAGCGCCGGAACGTCCGGGGCGAGGTGTGCGTCTCGCGGCAGGTGGCCGCAGCGTCGGAGAGGGACAGGTGAGGGGTGCGGATGCGGGACCAGCCGCCGGACGTGTCGCCGACGACGGCGAGGCCGGGCAACTCGGCAGCGATGGCGCAGGAGGCCAGAACAGCCTCAGGAGCGATGTCCCCGAGCGCCATCTTCGCGGAAGCTTCGTCGTTCACCCGATGGCAGACCCGGCCGGTGAGCTGAGCCCGGAGCATGGTCGCTCCCTTGCCCAGCTCGGCCCCGAAGCGCTGCCCACACACCTCCAGATAGATGCCGGCCGCGCGGCCGAGCTGGGCGAGCCGGATGAGCTGGGTGACCATCTCGTCCCGTCGCTCTTCCTCTTTCCTGGTGGCGACGAGGAAAAGTTCTGCCACTTCGTCGACGAACAGGACGATGGGAGCCGGGCGTTCGTCTTCCGGCAGGCCCCAGACGTCCGAGGTGATCAGCTCATCCGGGGTGCCGGGCGCGATGCCCTGCCGCGCTTTGATCAGGTCGTATCGGTCCTCCATTTCCTTGACGAGCACGGGCAGCAGCTCGGCCGCCTGCTCCGGGTCGGTCGCCAGCGCCGAGAGCCGAGGAGCGAACGGCGCCAGCTCCACACCGCGCTTGCAGTCGATCCCGACCAGGACCACCGGCTGAGTAGCCAGCCCGGCCAGCAGGTTCCGCAGGAACATGGACTTGCCGGACAACGTGGCCCCGAGCACGAGTTCGTGAGGTACGGCCCGGTAGTCCCGCACGAAGGCGGTCGCGTCCTCCCGCAGAGCCACCGGCACGCGGAGCGGACCAGCCTCAGTCCGGCGAGGCATCCGCACCTTCCGCAGGACGTCGAAGCCGACGAGCCGCAGTTCCACGACACCGGGCTTGACGTCCCGCACGTACACGGCGTGAACGCCCCAGGCGTGCCGGAGCCGTTCGGCCGAGGCCGCCACGTCCGCCGGTTCCTGGCCCGGAGCCAGCCGCAGCCGAAGCCGCAGACCGGTCGAGGTGGGCCGGATCCTGCCCCGGCGAGGAGGCACCGGCCGGACCTCACGGCGAGTCGTGGCCTTGACGGCCAGGGCCCGCCACCGGGGCGGCTCGACCGTCAGGCCGCACGCGTCCATGGTGGAGGTGTACGAGGCCAGCAGCCGGGCCACCGAGACGGGCAGCCCGACCGTGGACCAGTACGCCGCCGGATGGGCGTGCCGGGCGTAGGCCGCGCCGCCTATCGCAGCGAGCGACCCGCCCAGCTCGGCCCACGTCACCAGGTCGGTCACGGCGATCAGCCCGCCTGCTCCATCGGGAAGGCGCCAGGAGCAACGGCGGTCGCCCGATAGGCGATGCCGTGCCGCTGCTGCCCGTTGAACACGCTTTCCCATGGCCGAGCGATGAGCCCCGGCAGCGATACCGGGGCCCCGACGGTCAGGCCGTCCGTCACACCACTCTCGGGGACGGTGACCTTGATCAGCGACGACTCGCCCTCGTCGACGTAGACGACGCCGACCGTCATCAGCGCCTCACCACTCACAGCGTCCTTGGCGATCTCACCGGTCTGCCGGTCGCGCACCTTCGGCACCGGCGCCTCGGTGAGCAGGATCGTGGCGGCCGAGGCATCAATACGGATCACACGCACAGATTTCTCCTCTTGAGTCGATCAACCTGCCTGCCTGACAAGTTGACTTAGCAAGTTCGAAGCTAGAGATGCCAAGTTGACTTGTCAAGTGCGTATCGAGGTGGAGTAGGCGGTGAACGGGCCGCCAATCGGGCTCAGTTCAGACGGTAGGTGTCTTCCAGTTCCTGCCGGTCGGCGGGAAGCAGCACGTCGGAGACTTGCAGCGCCTGCCCGGAAGCGTCACACGCGACGACCAGGACACTGAGGACCGGAACCCCCGCAGGGAGATCCAGAAGCTCCGCTTCAGAGGGCTCCGGCAGACGTGCCGAAACCCGTTCCGTCACATGGTCGAAGCGGACCTTCTTGCGCGTCTCCAGGTGTGCGCGGGTGCCACCTGCCAGCGCGTCGGCGCTCTCCAGCTCCGTACCTTCGACCAGGCCGGCGGGGAAGTAGGACGACACTAGCTCCACCGGTTCGCCATCCTCCTCCGCCAGGAACCGGCGCATGAGAATCTTGGCCCGTTTGGGCAACCCAAGGACAGAGGCGACCCGCACCGGGACGGGGACGTAACCGACTTCAACCAACCGGCCCGCCGCTTGCGACTCGTCGCGCGTGAGCGTCTCACTCCCCCGGCGGTCCTTCTGCTCGACGACAGCCGGGCGGCCTCGCACAATCGTGCCGAACCCCTGCCGGGACTCCAGCCAGCCGTCACGCTTCAGCAGTTCCAGCGCCCGCACGACGGTGGGGCGGGACATCCCGAAGGACTGCACCAATTGGTTCTCGCTGGGCACCCGAGTGCCAGGCGGGTACGTGCCGTCCTCGATGCGGCGCTGGATCGTCTGTGCGAGGCGCACGTACTTCGGTGGCTCCACTTCATACGCCATGAACGCCGCCTGTCGGGATTGGCCAAGTCAACTGGTCAACCAGACTAGCGAATCTTCGATTGTCAAAGTAGAAGCGGAGCGAACTCTTACTTTCCGGGCCAGGCATCGGCCACCACGAAGGAGACGACGGTTCCGCCGAAGCGGCTCGGTGCGGCGTGCCACGACTCGGCCAGCGAATCAACCAGGAGCAGTCCACGCCCGTGGGAGTCGTTGGCGTCGGGGTGCCTCAGCCGCACGTTCGCCGGAGAGCCGGGGTTGTGCACGTCGACCCGGAGCGAGGTCCCCTCACGGAACCACTCGACCCATACGAGCCAGGGTTCGTCCGACCGGCCGTAAGCGATGGCGTTGGTCACCAGCTCCGAGATCATCAGCGCACAGTCGTCGACGGAGCAGGCCGGGTTGTACGGGGCGATGAACTTGCGGAACCAGCGCCGAGCCCGCGGCACAGACTCAGCGACAGGGTGCAAGGTCATCGCACCGAGGCGCGGTGACTCCTCAGACGGGTAGCGGTCGATCATGTAGGCCATCAGGTGCTCACTTCCTGCCGCTGCCGTCGCAGTCGAGGCAGCGCCGCTTCGATGTGGCACGGGTGCGATCGGCGGCGGTGGCAAGCGCCAGGGTCGTTCGTGAGCCGACACGCTTCCAGCCGCGCCCCCGGCAACCCCGGCAAGGTAAGTGCGTGCCCTGATCCGGCCGCTGACTCGTCACACCGCGCCTCCTCCCAGTGAAGTGGCCTTAGCCACTTTCTGGATAGTGGCATTAGCCACTTGGCCGACGCAAGCGATTCGCCGCAACTGGCCCCTCAGGTGAGGGGGTAGCCCTGCTCGAACGCCCAGCGATGCGGCGGGTAGGTGGCTTCAGCGAACTCCAACGGCCGGTCCTGGAGGTCGAAGACGACGTGGTGCACGATCAGGACGGCGGAGTCCGCGGCAAGTTGAAGGTCCTCGGCCTCTTCCTCTGTGGCCGCACGCGCGCACATGCGATCTTCCGCGTAACTCCCCTGCCGTCCGGTCATGTTCTCGACGTACAGCAGCGTCCCCTCTTGGATCCGCTCCGGCTCTAGAAGCCTCGGCGCACGTTGACCGACATCCGGAGCGAACCACGAGGTGGAGAGCGTGATCGGCCCGTCTTGGTTGTTGGTCACCCGCCGCCGGTGCACCGCCCGACGGTCCTTGACGAGGCCCAGCGCTTCAGCCACATGGTCCGGCGCCTCCAGCCAACCGGCAGAGGTGATCACGGCGTACTCGCCCGGTGTGTAGATCTTCCCGGTCTGCCGAGCACGCCCGTACAACTCACGCGCCCGCCGGTTGACTTCGAGGCTGCGCACGTACGTGCCCGACCCTTGACGCTTCTCGACGAGCCCTTGATGGCTCAGCGCCTCCAACGACCGTGCGGCCGTGGGCCGGGACACCTTCCAGTCAGCCGCCAACTGCCGTTCGGACGGCACCTCGTCACCTGGTCGCAGGTCACCCCGAAGAATCTGATCACGGATGTAGTGCGCGATCTGGAGATACTTCGGCTGAGCCTCCTCGATCTGCGGCATCAGTCCTCCTCACCCAAGGCGAGCCCCAGGCGAGTAGTCGGGCACCCCGCTGAGGCCTGCTTCTCGATAAAAGTGGCTATGGCCTCTAGCCACTATAGGGTGAGTGGTCAACCCCCCACCCCGTAGGCTGAGACGCATGACGCGGTTGATCGTCGCAGCAGGAGGAGGGGGCGACGCAGTCGCCGCCGCAATGATTCACGCCGCCCTCTATGGCGACGAGGACCAGGCGGTGATCCTCACGTACGCGTGGGACCGCCTCCTGATCGACCCGGTTCCGGGTCCCCGAGGGCCAGACAACTTCAGCGGCCTCCAACCCCTCACACCAGCAGTCTGGGCAGTGCCGGCCGAGGCCCGCCCCATCGCTCCGGCAGGCTCTACGCTCCCCCGACTCGCAGCAGAGCTCCGGCACACGTTCGCGCTGATCGACGCACGCCACGGGGTCGAGGGTGTCACCCGCCAACTCGAAGAGCTGGTGGACCACTTGTCACCGGCCTCGATCGATCTCCTGGATGTAGGCGGCGACATCCTCGCCCGCGGCGATGAACCGACGCTGAAGAGCCCCCTCGCCGACGCCGTCACGCTCGCCGCGTGCTGCCAGGTGAATGCTCCTGTCCGCCTCCTGGTAGCAGGCCCCGGCCTCGATGGCGAACTCCCTCTCCACGAACTGTGCGACATGCTCGGCCCCCTCCTCCACACCCTCACCGCGAAGGACACCGAGCCGATCAGCTCGGTCATGGAATGGCACCCCTCCGAGGCAACCGGGATGCTCGCAGCGACAGCCCGAGGCGTACGCGGCACCTGCGAAATGCGAGACGCCGGCCTCCCGGTCCCCCTCACCGACGAAGGACCAACGGTCCATGAGGTCGACCTGGACGAGGCACTGACCCGCAACCAGTTGGCCCGCGCCATCCTGACGACCGCCACCCTGGACGAGGTCGAGGCACACAGCCGCGAAATCTGCGGCTACTCGGAAATCGACTACGAGCGCAACAAGGCCGCGTGGCTCAAGGACCAGCCACCGGTACAGCTCGACCGAGAGGCCGTACTGTCTCAGCTCGACCAGTTCGAAGCCGAGGCCCGCAGCCGCGGAGTCACCCACACGACGTTCCGCCGCATCACCGAGGCCCTGAACCTCAATGGCTCCTTGCGCGAAGACCTGCGCCAGCTGCTCATCAACAGCCGCCCGAAGCAGTACGACGCTCCCTTGTGGCGCATCACAGCCACTACTGAGTAACAACCTTCTTCACGGGTTCAAGTGCCCGCGCACGGCGCGGGCGCGCGCCGCCTCTGCGGCGCGGCCTGCCTCCTGTCTTCGCCCCGGCTGGCCGCGCCCGGCGGCGCGCTCGGCGGCTGCGGGCATGAAGTGGGAGACACCCTCTGTGGCTGGGGCGGTCGGCTCCACGGCTTTAGGCAGCCACTTTGGGGCGAGCCTCTAAGATCATGGCCCCAACGTCGTGCTTTAACGGGCAGGTCCACAGTCTGCCCGACTCGCCGGAAGCTTACGGGGCCATGATCACTCGCCCCAAAGCAGCTCCAGCCCAAAGCCGCTCCACCGACCTAGGATGCAATTTTAGGTGGCAGGTTGGAGACATTTTGGTGCGCAAACCATAGGCGCTTAAGGCTCATAAGGAGCGACAGAATAAGGTGAGAGAAGGTGGCCACCAAGAGTCCGGTCCACACAGCCCCGATCGATTTTTTGGGGTCATGTGTTGCAGTCACCACGACGAGGAGCACGACAAGCAGAAGACCAACCAAAACGGCCCAGCTCAAATTCGCGAAGAGTTCACGTACATCACGAATGATTACGTGATCCGGGTTCAAGCCTTCATCTCGTCGAACACGCAAGCTTAGAGTGAAGACGTTCGTCAAGAGCCCGAAAAGCAGGCCTGTAAACACTCCAACTCCGCCGATGAGCTTGGAGACGTCCAAGATGTGCAGATGATCAAAATGCCTTAGCAACCCACAAGCCAGGCCGAGCGAGAGCGGAATACCGACGAAAACGATGACATCGCCTACCCTCCGCTTACCGCCGGCATCCACGTACGTGTGAAAGTTGGCCGCCGCGATGTCTCGAACATCCCACTTACCACTCACAGCGGCCCCCTCATGCGACGTCGACTAGATCATCCAGGCACCCCGGTCCGCGCCCAGGTACTCCAGTGAAGCACCTACCTCTGACAACACCTCGCGCCGGAACACTTCGTCTCCAGGAGGGCCGTTACGGGGCCCCTCAAGTGCATAGTTGAAGCGCGGCCAGTCCCGGTCGACGACGATCGTACGGGACCTGCCGCCGCGTTCGATCTGGAGGCGCACCTCGTCAGCTTCAGGGAGCCCGCTCACGGAGAAGACAGAGTCCGGCGGCAGCCTCTTCTCGATCGCACGCATGATCCAGTCTCGGGGCAGCCGCAGACGCCGAGCGGCTTTAATTCGGTGCTCCTGAACGCGCGTGCCCACACTCCGGTCGTCCCCATCACGCTCTCGCGTGATGTAAGTGATCTCCTGCAGAGAGGATTCCTCTATGAACTTCGTCCAGGCGTTTGTGTCTTGGAAGTAGTTGATATCGAGCGAAAGCCTTTCGGAGTCATAGCGCTCCTTGAACCAGTCGCGGAACATCGGACTGAGTGCACCGATTGCACTCGTGTGTCCGATTACTTCCGTGGCCCAAAGCGCAAAGTCCCCCACCGTCGGGACGAATAGCGCTTGCCTCAGCGGATAGGCTGCCGCGTCATCATCCTGTATTTCATACGCATCGTCCCCGGTGCCGGTATCAACGACCTTTCCCCGAGTGCCGTACCTACCGGATTCAACAGTGAACCAGAGGGTACGCTGAGATTCCTCCATCGAGTGCAGCCGCGCGTAACGCTCAGACCGCTCGACGGTCGCACCCTTCGTCCCTATTCCATCCACAAGGAACTTGGTATAGGTATCGAAGAGATCATCCCTTCGCGGATTGAAGCTATACACCTGGCGATACGATTTCGGCTCCTGGATCTTGCGTACCCGAATCTCGTACAACGCGAACTGATGCCTAGGCATATGCCACCTCCGTGTGATGTGCAGATAGTAGACCCCACGGGCAACGCTGCGTGACCTCTTCGTCTGAAGTCGGTAGCCGCAAGCCTCCTCGCTGACACTTTCGATGCAGCGATCACGGCGAGTCAGCCGATACGGGAGCGCCCTCCCGGGCCGTCCTCGGGCCGTGGAAGGGCGCTCAACGATGACCAACACCGACAACTGCCGACAGCCCTGCAGCAGGTCAGGACGTTGATCGATAAGGCGGCCGCAGGTCACGGCCGCCGATGATCAGTTGTGGCTGTGCAGCAGCGCAGCGCGTCATCATGAAACATGGGGATTGATCTGGAGCTGCACTCGTCACGGCCGGCACGCAACAACTGGCGCAAGTCCCGCGCAACGCTCCTGCGGAGCTCCTACGGGCACGGCGACGCACTGGCCGATGCACTCGGCTCGCTCCAGTTCCTCGGAGTACCCGGAAGGCTCACCGCCGTCGATCCGTACGGGGACACGTTGATGAACGAGCAGGAGGCCACGGCCGCCCTCCAGGAGATCCACGCCTTGAGGCCTAGTTGCGCTGATGAGCGTCAGCTCGCTGCGCTGGACGATCTCACAGCGATGCTGGAACAGTGCGCGGCCACCCCAGGCAGCTACTTGTGGTTCGCAGGCGACTGAAGCTCCCGCCAGCTTGCCGTGTGAGTGTCTAACTGCGTGACAACGCCAACGGACAGCGGCGGACAACCGCGCACACCTGCGGACTATCGCAGCAGGTGAGAGTGGCACAGCCCCGAGGTCGAGGGCGCACCCAAGTTGCTTCAGGAAGAAGAAGTCGCCCCGTCGAGGTGCACCCCATGACCAACAAGGTCGACTGGCACTGGCCCGTAGCCCGGAGCGACCGAGCAGAGACGGGTCAACTCATGCCGGCCTCGCCAGCACAACACTTGTCTGGCCGGCTGAGGACGAGTCGACATTGCGGAGCAGCCAGCGGCCGGGGTGTCGGTAGCCCGGTGCCCCAGCAGTCCCGCCCAGTGGAGTTGACCAACTCCTCGTGCTGACAATGCCTCAGAGACTACGCTGATCTTGTCCGAGGCATGGCGCCCACGACGTAGCGCATAGAAGGTGATTCGCCGACATGACAGATGATGCCCGCGAGGAAGAGTCGCTGCCTGACTACGACCTGGAGGATGAAGAGTCCGACGAAGAAGAGGACTCCGAGGAGAAGATTTTTCGCGACATCACCACTTACACAGTTGACTGGACGTCAACAACTGTCATGGAGCGAATGCTTAAGGGAGCCATCGACGTCTCACCGCCTTATCAGCGTCATCCCGTATGGAACCAGCAGAAGATCTGGAGATTCCTGGAGTCCTTGATGCTGGGGATTCCCGTGCCGCAACTCGTCCTAGCCACCAAACGAGGAGCCAAGGGCAAGTTCGTTGTCCTCGATGGGAAGCAGCGTCTACTCGCTATTAAGTTTGCGGCAGACCTTAACAGCGCTCCCACTTCACGCAAATTCCCTAAGCTCGAGATTCTTAGCGACTTTCAGGGGAAGAACCTGGAGCAAGTTCTCGCCGACGATAATCTAGCCGAATATTGGGAGAACTTGCTTGTTCAGCCCATCAGGACTGTCGTGGTCCAAGGGTACTCGGACGATCGCGCATTGCATTCAATCTTCCATCGTCTCAACCAAAATAGCGTCAGCCTTTCCTCCCACGAACTTAGGCGGGCGCTCAACTTCAGCCCATTCATGGATTGGCTCGACCATTTTTCGGCCGACTCAATGCAGGTACGTCGAGCTCGACGCATCCCCCATGCCGATTTCCGTATGCGCGACGCGGAGATGGTGCTGCGGCACTTTGCCTTCGCCCGCCGCTTCGGTTCTTATCGGGGAAATCTTCGAGCCTTTCTAGATGAGGAAGCGAAATCGGGTGGAAAGCACTGGCCATCACTAGAGTCGAACTACGCAGCGATGGGCAACGAATTGAACGCCGCTATTGATGCCTCGTTCGACATCTTTGGCGCCCATTCCTTTTTTAGGTTTACACCCAACGGCTACATCAAGCGCTTCAACGCACCGTTGTTCGACGTAATGACGGCAAGCCTACGCGTTCCAGAGATCAGGCACGCATGTTACGCGTCTGATCGTCTGCAGCTCAAGCGCTCAATGGAAGAACTTTGCGTTCTTTCCCCCTTCGCGCAATACGTCACCTCCACGACCAAGTCGACAGAGGCAGTCAGAGGACGCTTTCAACTGTGGTCCAAGATGATTGGAGCCACAACGAGCTTGGATGAGGAATATGTCCTCGACGCAATGACCGGTGGACAATGGCAAGCGTAACAAGACGCCTCAAGAGGCTTATTGCTCGCGAGTCAACTCTCCGAGACCACCTTCTTGGCCCCTCGATGACATGGAACTCTAGCCAAGGCCTCCCACCTAGTGCTGTGGAAGAGGATAGAGCACTCGCATACCGAGTGCTCATGCACGCAGAGTTAGAACGGTACTTCGAAGACTCTCTCCTCTGCTCGGTTCGCAGCAGTCTCCATATTTTCAATAACTGCAATGGGGCAATCACCGTGCCGGCGGCCGCTGCTGTGATTCATCATCAGTCAAAACTTTTTTTCGACGGCAAGAACGGCGCAACCTCTTTCTACCTAAGCAAGAGTCGCATTATGCAAGACATGCCCGTGCGTCTCGAAGCAGCGATTGCAGCCATCGAGTCTGGAGTCGTTGGAGGGAATAACGGAATCAAGAAGCACGACGTCCGGAAGCTTGTCGGTTGGATCGGAATCGATATATCGGAAATTGATCCAACGTTGGTAGCGGCCTTGGAAATCTTCGGATCAGAACGAGGGGATGCCGCCCATCTAAGCCGACGAGAGATTTGGCGTCGATACCACCGGGGCACATCGGGAGGAAACCAACCTCGCGTCCGTCGCCTACCCGCACCGTCTGACGAGGTGACGGCAGTTAACGCGGTGCTAAAACTGCTCTCGGGCTTCGATCAGTTGATTCAACATCGCATGAGGCAGCTTATCTAGGAAGGAGGCGTTGTGCTGCAGCAAGATGGCGTGGAGGAACTCTGTGCTGCGGTAGAGGCATTGCGGGTGGATCATTCCACGGGGCTGCCGGCGCGACATCAGCCGATCACGCTGCTGTGGGGGCTCGGCCGTGCCGCCGCCGGGCACCCGAGGTTGGTGCCATGGGCCGATGCGCGCAAGGAGTTGCGCCGCCTACTGAGCAAGTACGGCCGCCCGGGTTCGGATCCCTCACCGGAGTATCCGTTCGTAGCCCTCAGCCGATCCCCGCTGTGGGAGCTTGATGGTGTGATCGGCGAGGTGCCGCAGGCGCGTGGTTCGAAGCTTCGGCAATGGCTCACCGCTCAGAACCCACGCGGTGGCTTGCGTGACAAGGTCTACAGCACAATGGCTGCGAACCCGGCGGCGCGCCACAGAGTGGTCGACGCGCTTCTACTCCGCTTCTTCGACGGCGAAGATCCCTCGCTGCTATTGCAGGACTGCCGACTGACCGACCCAGTTTTCGACGGGTTCGGAGCCGTGCCTGGCGTAGACGTGGGCCAGCCCTTTACAGACCGGCGAGCACTGGCAGCAGCGCGTGTCCATCGACCTAACCAGTCCGGCATCTGCGGCACTGCGGAACAGGGCGCGGAATCCATCGTAGTCTCGGGCGGCTACGAGGATGACGAGGACTACGGAGATGTGATCGTCTACACCGGCCAAGGTGGACGTGACCCCGACACCGGCCGACAAATCCGTGACCAGGAGCTCACCCGAGGTAACGCTGCCTTGGTCACCAGTCTGACCACCGGTGCACCGGTGCGCGTAGTCCGTGGCGCCGGCGGTGAGCCGAAGTACTCGCCAACGACTGGATTGCGCTACGACGGACTTTTCCGAGTCGAGGACTATTGGGCCGAGCACGGACGCTCCGGCTATCTGGTGTGGCGCTACCGGCTCACCCAGCTTCCCCAGACAGCAGCGGCGTCGCAGCCGACCATGCCAGCTCCCCGTGAGCCGGAGGGCCGGCAAGCCCCTACACGTGCAACAGTTACCACCCAGCGCATCGTACGCAGCACCGCGGTAGCGGACTTCGTCAAACGTACCCATGACTACACCTGCCAGGTCTGCGATATTCGATTGGCTACCCCCACAGGGGCCTACGCGGAGGCCGCCCACATCCAGCCTCTCGGTCGCCCCCACGCCGGCCCCGATATCGCGGCCAACGTTTTGTGCCTATGTCCCAATCACCACGTGCTCTTCGACCTCGGCATGCTGACCATTGGCGACGACTTGACCATCACCAGCCGCGCCGGCGGTTCCCACCGAGCACGACTCCGCGAGGTCGCCACCCATCAAGTCGACCGCGAGTACCTGGCTTACCACCGCACCCGCCACGCCCAACTCCCCGGCACCAGGGGCCGCAAGGTGTGACTTCGCGCACATCGTCCGAACTGAAATGCGCATTTTGCTGACTTTTGCACCCACCTCACCGGGGACCGAAAACCAGTCTCCGGTCTATGCACCCTTTTGTCCCATGCGGCATGCGCATACGGGCAGCTCAGAGCCATCCGGTGGAAATCGCTTCACCGAAGCGCATTCCGTTTTATCCGGTATGCACGTAACGCTCTGGCCGCTAGCCATAGCTCCAGAGCGAAGCCATGATTGCGGCATCTAATCCCCCGCATTCGCCACGTCACCGAGTCGGCAAGCCACACGTGACGCGGACGAACACAAGACGCCGCGGAGGCATCGACATGAGCGTGACGCAGGTTCATCCCAGTACCCCCACTCCGGCCGTACCTTTCTGGGTAGTCACAGTGATCGTCATAGTGATCTTGATATGGCCGGCTTTCGGTGAGACGACCGGTGCGCTCGCTAACACGCTGTCACTCGTAACGGCTCTAACCACGAGCGGTTACCTTCACAAGAAATCTGACCGCAGAGGCGTCCGAGACGTCCTCGGAAACGAATGACCCGCGCCCAGCGAAAGCATTGGCCGTCACCGAGCACCGACACGGAAACAGAGCCGAATCCGCGGCCCTTGTCCAACATCGTAAACTGAACGCGAGAACACGCCGCTGCCCTGGAGGAACAAGCTGATGTATCCGGCAGACCCTGTTCTACTCTTCGATGAGGACGGGCGCATGTTCGTCCTCCATGAGCCAGCCCTCGCTAACGATCTGATCGATTCTAAGAACGAGTTCCACGAGGGCTACGACGGCCAGGGGCGTCCAGTTACGGCATGCGGAGAGCCCGGAGAGATCTACCTGACCCTGGTCACCACAGAACCTCAGGAGGACGAGCTTCGCGGGCTCGTGAACCGCTACTACGCCGTCTTCGCATCACGACATCCAACACGCATCCCACCCCAAGAAGGCGACCTAGCAACCTTCATCCGAGCTGTATCGGAGGACTGGATCGAGGAGTAGGAGTACGGACTATGCGTGGACGGGAGATACGTTCTCGCCCTTAGTTGGCCCTCTGAACAGCAGAGAAGCCGATGCCGCAAGCGGCCTCCGGAGCCGTGTGCGCAGGTTCGAATCCTGCCGGGGGCACTTCGCCTCGACCGGCGTGATCGTGTGGTTGATCGGCGTAAGTGACTACGCGCAAAGCGGGATCCAGTTCACTGGGTCCCGCTTTTGGCATTCCTGCCGAGCCGCTCAAGGACGGCAACCGGCCCGGCCCTGCGCGTAGCGGCGCCGTGCCGCTGTCGCCAGCAGGGCCGCACCCGCGCAGCCGACCAGGAGCGTTCCCCATTCGGGGACGTGCGCCGCCCGCAGGAGGCCCGCGGCGCCGAAGCTCGTGTTCCAGCCTGCCTCTGTGATGGCGGAGCCGAAGCCCTGGACGGACAGGGTGGCGCCGAACAGCCAGAGCAGGCCCTGGCCTGAGTTGGTCTGCGAGGTGTTGGGCTGCTGCTTCGGCATGACGGGGCCCCTTCGGGAGTTCTTTTCGATGCGGTCGCATCACATCGTGCAGGGTCGGCGGTTATGATGCAAGTGCATCAGAAAAGGGTTCGGAGGGAGCGGCGCGTGCCCAAGCAGGTCGACTACGAGGAGCGGCGGCTGCGGATCGCGGAGGCGGTGTGCGCTCTGATCGCGCGTTCCGGGATGGAGGCCGTCAGCCTCCGGGACGTCGCCGCCGAGGCAGAGGTGTCCATGGGGGCCGTGCAGCGGTGCTTCCGCACCAAGGAGGACATGCTGCTCTTCGCGCTGGAGCACATCTCACAACGCGTCAGCGAACGCGCCAACCAGCGCATCGCCGCGACCTCCACCCCACAGTCCGCGGCCACCCTGCTGTCGCACACCCTGGCCGAACTCGCCCTGTTGGACGAGGAGTCGAGGGACCAGGCGCATGTGTGGCTGGCCTTCGTCAGTCATGCTCCCTCCAGCGAGAGGCTCGCCGCCGTCCTGCAGGAGACGTACGGCAAGCTCCATGACCTCGTCGCGTGGCTCATCCACTACGGCCAGGACACCCAGGAGATCCCGCAGCGTCTCGACGCCGCCCAGGAGGCGCAGACGCTCCTCGCCGTGGCCGACGGTCTCACCGTCCACGTCATCGCGGGGCATCAGTGCCCCGAGGCGGCGTCGGCCGTCCTTCAGCGCCACGTCGACTCGCTGTTGAGGTGAGCAGGCACCCGGGAATTTTCAGCACTTTCGCCCCATATGCACCAGTGCTCTACGGTGGATACGGGTGGATAAGAACGACGCTGCTCATACCCCGCACGGATCATCGAGGGGACGGCCATGACGGACACCACACAGCGCAGAGACACCGCTACCGGGACGGGAAAGCAGGACGGCACCGCTCCCCCGGAGACCCGGGGAAGCACCGCGATCGCGGACACGGTCGTGGCGAAGATCGCGGGCATGGCGGCCCGGGAGATCCCCGAGGTGCACAACCTCGGTGGAGGGATGACCAGGGCCTTCGGGGCCGTGCGCCAGCGGGTGCCCGGTGGGGGCACCGGGGTCACCCAGGGGGTGAAGGTGGAGGTCGGTGAGCGCCAGGCCGCCGTCGACCTCGACGTGGTCGTCGAGTACGGCGCCGCCATCGCCGACACCGCCGCGGACATCCGGACCAACGTCATCAACGCGGTGGAGCGGATGACCGGGCTGGAGGTCGTCGAGGTCAACATCGCCGTCGACGACGTCCATTTGCCGGACGAGGAGGAGGCCGAGGGCGAAGGCGAGGGCGAGGGCGAGAAGGAGCGGCGGCGCGTGGCCTGAGATCCAGGTCCGCTGAAGGGAGTGTCACGGGACCCCCGCCAGTCGCAGCAGTGCCGTCGTGCCCGCCGCCGCCAGTACGACGACGAGGAACGGGGCCCTGCGCCAGGCGAGCACTCCGCCGGTCAGGACCCCGAGCGGGCGGGCGGGGCCTGTGAAGGCATCGCCCTCGGCGAGGGCGGACGTGGCGGCCAGGGCGGCGAGCAGGAGGACCGCCGAGACCTCCAGGAGTTTCCCGGCGCGGTCCGGGAGCGTGCATCTCGCGCGCAGGGCCGGTCCGGAGAGGCGGAGCAGGAACGTGCCGGCCGCCAGGGCGAGCATCGCCGCCAGCGTCGACGGCAGTGGTATGGCGGCGGCGGCGCTCATCGCATCGCCTCTTTCTTCGTCTTGACGGCGAACAGCGGCAGGGCGGCCAGTGCCAGGAGGACCGGCAGGCCCGCCGGAAGGAACGGGGTGGCTGTCAGGGCCAGGGCCGCGCCGGCCAGGGCCGTGCGCCGCAGCGGCCCGTCCTTCAGCGCGGGCAGGATCAGCGCCAGGATCACCGCGGGGAACATGGCGTCCAGGCCGAGAGCGCCGGTGTCCCGCACCACGCTGCCGAGCAGTGCGCCCAGCGCGGCGCCGACGGGCCAGCAGACCAGGATGCCCAGACCGCAGAGCCAGTACGCGGCCCGCTTGCGCTCCGGCTCGTCCTGGGCGAGGGCGAAGACGACCGTCTCGTCGTTCATCAGATGTGCGCCGAGGGCTCCGCGCCAGCCCTGCCCGAGAACCCCGGGTACCGCCAGACCGAACGGCAGATGGCGTGCGTTGACGAGCAGTCCGGCCAGCAGCGCGGCGATCGGGCTGCCCCCGGCGGCGATGATCCCGACGAACAGGAACTCGGACGAGGCGGCGAGGACGAGCACTCCCATCAGGACCGGGAACCACCAGTCGAACCCGGACGTGACCGCGACGGCGCCGTACGACAGGCCGACCACCCCTACCGCCAGGCAGACCAGCCCGATGTCGCGGAGCAGCGGACCATCCAGTGGTCGGCCATCCAGAGTCGGCCATTCAGTGGTCGGCCATTCAGTGGTCGCCATTCAGTGGTCGATCACATAGTGGTCGACCATTCAGTGTTCGGCCGTACCGTGTTCTCCAGAACGAACGCATGATTTTTTATATTGAACACCGGCTACGATGTTCGTCAAGACGAACGAACAACCACTGGAGCGAACACCCCATGCCCGACGCCGGTCCCGCCCCCAAGCCACCGATCGAAGTGATCGCCGCGTCCCTGCGGGCGGAACGCGTCCGGGCGGGACTGTCCCTCACCGAGGTCGCCCGCCGGGCCGGGCTCGCCAAGTCCACGCTCTCCCAGCTGGAGTCGGGCACCGGGAATCCGAGTCTGGAGACGCTGTGGGCGCTGTGTGTGGCCCTGGAGATCCCCTTCCCGCGGCTGGTGGCCGTGGAGCGGCCGCGGGTGCAGGTGATCCGGGCCGGGGAAGGACCCGCCGTCGGGTCCGAGCAGAGCGACTACCGGGCCACGCTCCTCGCCGCCTCCCCGCCCGGGGCCCGGCGGGACGTCTACAGCGTCGCCGCGGAGCCCGGGCCGCAGCGCTCCTCGGCGCCGCACCCGCCCGGAGTCGTCGAGCACGTCGTGATCGGCGCGGGCCGGGCCCTGGTGGGCGTCGCCGACGAGCCGGTGGAACTGCAGCCGGGCGACTACATCTGCTATCCGGCCGACGTCCCGCACGTGTTCCAGGCGCTGGAACCCGGCACTCGTGCGGTGCTCGTCTCCGAGCACCACTGAGCCTCTGCGGCTTCCGGTCCCTGTAAGCGTTTCCGGTCGAGCATCGGGCTGTACCGCCAGTATTGACGGGTACTCAGGTCGGTGCTTCCATCACAGCGGTGAAAACGGTTCAACCGCCGGGGCTTCCGGGCCTCGGTCGACGCGGTCAACCCGAAGGAGACGGAGTTGTCATGCGCATGAGGACTACGGCGGCGGTTCTGGCCGTCTGCGCCACACTCACCGTCGCCGCCGCGAGCCCCGCCCCGGCGGTGAAGGCCGCACGCGTGATGGAGACCCTCGGCCGCGGCGTCGTGGCCGTGCGCGCCGGCAGCACCCAGGTCCTGGTCTCCTGGCGGCTGCTGGGGCTCGACCCGGAGAGCATCGGGTTCAACGTGTACCGGTCCACGGCCGGCGGCGCGTACGTGAAGCTCAACTCCGGTGTGCTGACCGGCGGGACGAACTACACCGACTCCACGGCCGATCTCACACGCGCCAACAGCTACCGCGTGACCCCGGTCGTCGGCGGTCAGGAGCAGGCACCCAGCGGTGCCTTCACGCTGTCGGCCGGTCATGCCGTGGAGCCCGTGGTGCGCGTGCCGTTACGGCCCGGCGGCGCGGTGAAGTTCGTCTGGGTCGGCGACCTCGACGGCGACGGCGAGTACGACTATGTCGTCGACCGGCAGACCTCCCCGCAGAAGCTGGAGGCGTACAGCGGTGACGGCGACTTCCTCTGGGAGGTCGACCTGGGTCCGAACAGCCTGAACCAGGACAACATCGAGCCGGGGTCGTCCGCGATCGACCTGGGGCACTGGGACGGCGTCACGGTCTACGACTTCGACAGCGACGGCCGTGCGGAGGTCGCCCTGCGGATCGCCGACGGGGTCAGGTTCGGCGACGGGACGACCTGGACGCACGAGAACGACGCGCGGCAGTTCATGGCCGTGCTCGACGGCCGGACCGGAGCACTCCGCAACTGGTCCGCCGTCCCCACGACGTACCTGGCGGACGGCCCGATGGCCGCACGCCTCGGGGTGGCGTATCTCAACGGCACCACGCCGAGCCTGGTCGCCTTCATGAAGAACCGGCAAGGCGACGGCGCCTTCAACCTGATGATGGGCGCCTGGAAGTTCGACGGCGACTCGCTGGACCGCCAGTGGACGTGGCAGCGCGGCGGCCAGGACGCGCCCGACGGGCACAACACGCGCGCCGTGGACGTCGACGGCGACGGGACGGACGAGGTCGCCGAGATCGGCTTCGTGCTGGGCGGCAACGGCTCGCTGCGCTACTCGATGGGGCCGAAGGGCATCGTCCACGGCGACCGCTTCCACATCGCCGACATGGACCCGAGCCGCCCGGGTCTGGAGGGCTACGGCGTGCAGCAGAACAATCCGAGCGGTCTGCTCGAGTACTACTACGACGCCGCGAACGGCAACGTGATCTGGCGGCACGGCGGTGGTCCCGCCGACGTCGGACGCGGCATGGCGGGCGACGTCGACCCGCGCTTCCCCGGCATGGAGGTCTGGTCCTTCTCCGGCCTCTACAACGCGGCCGCCAACCGGCTCACCGAGCCGGACACCTCACTGCGCCCCTGGCCGCAGCTGGGCCTGTGGTGGGACGGCGACCTCACCATGGAGCTGCTCAACGACGGCAAGATCGAGAAGTGGGACCCGGCCCGCCCGACACCCAGCGGCAGCCTGCCCCGGCTGGTCAGCACCTGGAACCACGGTGCGGTCAAGGCCGCCCAGGGCGGTCCCACCCTCGTCGGCGACATCCTCGGCGACTGGCGCGAGGAGGCCGTCTACACCAACGCGTCCTACGACGAGCTGATCGTCTTCACGACGAACCAGCCGACGCCCCACCGGCTGTACACCCTGGCCCACAACCCCGCCTACCGGAACGCCATGACGTTCAAGGGCTACATGCAGTCCCACCACGTCGACTACTTCCTCGGGGCGGGCATGGCCCGGCCGCCCCGGCCGGACATCACGTACGCGCCGTGAGGGGTGCGGCCGGGTGCGGATCAGGCTGCGCGTTGCGGATCAGGCTGAGCGCTTGCGCGAGGCCGTCTTCTTCGCGGGCGTCTTCTTCGCCGTGCTCTTCGACGCGGTCTTCTTCGTGCCCTGGCCCGACTTCGCGGTCGACTTCTTCGCGGATGCCGTGGTCTTCTTGGCCGCCGTCTTCTTCGCGGTGGACGCCGACTTCTTGCCGCCGGTCTGCTTGGGCGCCGCGCGGGCCGTCTTGCGCTGCGGGAGCGACTTGACCTCGGCGTGCTCGCCGGCCTCCTCGCCCCGGGACTCGCGTGCCGCGCGAACGCTGTTCTCCAGGGCCGCCATGAGGTCGAGGACCTTGCCGCCCGCGGCCGGCTCGGGGGCCTGGGGCAGGGCCTCGCCGGCGGCCTTCGCGGCGATGACCTCCTCCACCGCCTCGCGGTACTCGTCGTGCAGGTCCTCCAGGTCGACCTCGCCCAGGGTGTCCATCAGGGCGTCGGCCAGGTCCAGCTCCTTGTCCCGGACCGTGACGTCGGCGTCGGGGGCCACGCCCTCGGGGGCGCGGACCTCGTCCGGCCACAGCAGGCCGTGCATGGCGATGGCGTCGCCGACCACCCGGAGCATGCCGAGGCGCTCCCGCCCACGCAGGGCGAACTTGGCGATCGCCACCTTGTTGCTGCGCTTGAGCGCCTCCCGCAGCAGGGTGTACGGCTTCGCGGCCGGGGCGCCGCTCGCCTGGAGGTAGTACGCGGCGTCCATCTGGAGCGGATCGATCCGGTCTGCCGGGACGAAGGCGACGATCTCGATCGTCTTGGCCGTCGGGATCGGCAGGCTGGACAGGTCCTCGTCGGTGATCGGGATGATCGAGCCGTCCGCGTCCTCGTAGCCCTTGCCGATCTCCCCCTGGGTGACCTCGCGGTCCTCCAGCTCACAGAACTTGCGATAGCGGATGCGGCCGCCGTCCTCGGTGTGGATCTGGCGGAAGGAGATCGAGTGGCTCTCGGTGGCGTTCACCAGCTTGATCGGAATGCTGACCAGGCCGAAGGAGATGGCGCCGTTCCATATGGATCTCACGTGCAGCACCCTTCCGGTCACTCTCGGGAGTGTTTGTCACGATTCGCGTGGGATTCTTATCGTATGGCGCCTATCACAGAGGTGGAGGGGCGACGGCTCCCGCTCAGCAATCTGGAGAAGGTGCTGTATCCCGCCACCGGCTTCACCAAGGGCGAGGTGCTGCACTACTACGCGACCGTCGCCGAGGTCCTGCTGCCCCATCTGCGCGACCGGGCGGTGTCCTTCCTGCGGTATCCGGACGGGCCGGACGGGCAGGTGTTCTTCACGAAGAACGTCCCGCCGGGTACGCCCGACTGGGTCACCACCGCCGAGGTGCCGCGGGTCGAGGGGCCGTCGCGGATGGTCCTGGTGCAGGACCTGCCGAGCCTGATGTGGGCGGCCAACCTCGTCACGGAGTTCCACACGCACCAGTGGCTCGTCGGCTCGCCGGACGAGGCCGACCGCATCGTCTTCGACCTGGATCCGGGAGCGCCCGCGAGCATCGTGCAGTGCTGCGAGGTCGCGCTGTGGCTGCGAGAACGGCTCGCGGCGGACGGCATCGAGGCCTACGCCAAGACGTCCGGGTCCAAGGGGCTGCATCTGCTCGCCGCCGTACGCGGGGCGTCCTCGGAGCGGGTGTCCGAGTACGCCAAGGAGCTGGCCGTCGAGGCGGAGAAGGCCATGCCCCGGCTCGCGCTGCACAGGATGACCAGGAACCTGCGTCCGGGCAAGGTCTTCGTCGACTGGAGCCAGAACGCCGCGCGCAAGACCACGGCGACCCCCTACACCCTCCGGGCCCGCCCCGAGCCGACCGTGTCGGCACCCGTGACCTGGGAGGAGGTCGAGGAGTGCGGCTCGCCCGGACGCCTGGACTTCCATGCGACCGACATCGCACCCCGGGTGCAGGACTACGGAGATCTGCTCGCGCCGCTCCTCGACCCGGGCAGCGCGGGCCGGCTGCCCTAGCTACGGCCTGACGTCAGGCCCTGAGCTACGGCGTGACGGCACGCCCTCACACCCGCGTCCACGTGTTCCGGTCCCGCGCCATCGCGTGCAGGGCCTCCACGTCCGCCGGTTTCAGGACGCCGCCCTGGCGGGCCAGGGTCTGCACCTCCAGGTCCGTGAGGACGCGGACCTCGCGCGGTGCGGCCGGGACCGACACGGCCGTCGGGCCGACCAGGGCGAGCACGGGTCGGACCTCCGCCGTCAGGGCGTAGGAGGCGCGGTCGGCGTCGGCCCGGACACGGCGGAGCAGGGCGATCGGCTCGCGGCGGCCCAGGGTGACCAGGGGGTCGGCGACCGTCACCCGCTGCTTGCGTGCGTACAGGGTGTGCAGGGCGAACAGCCCGCCCGGGCCGATCAGCAGATGGTGGATGCGGCTGCCGCCGGGGAGCGGGACGGAGTGCACGGCGTGCCAGCCCGCTCCGTCCAGGCGGTCCAGGGCGTCCCCGACCGTCTGCTCCGCCTCCAGGGCCCGGCGGCGCGGGTCGGGGCGCAGCCGGCGGGCCGGGCCGGGGTCGCGGTCGAGGGCGACGAGGAGGGACTCGCCGGGGCGGTTGGGGGCCAGGTCGTCGTCGGGGTGCAGGGTCAGACGGGCGAGCTCGGCGGGGGTCGGAACCGGGGGCGGCCCGACCGTCACCGGGCCGGTGATGAAGGGCCCGAGGGTCCGGAGCACGTCGTCCTCACGGTCCTCGCCCAGCAGGTTGACCCGGCCCGCCTCACGGTCGTACCAGGCGATGTTCCTGCCGTCCGGGAGGCAGACGTAGAGCCGTTCCCGGCCGTGCCGCCAGGTCGGTATGACGCGCAGTCCGTCCATGCACCATCACCCCAGTCCATGGGAACAGGCGGGGTGCTGCGGGGGCAAGAACCCGGTTACCTTTGAGAGGAGTTGGGCCTGCCCGGCGGATCAAGGCGCAGGGAGGGCGGAGTGCCTGGTCAACGCCGGGGAACGTGGTCTGGTGCGGGTAGCTGCACGGCGGAGGAGGGACTCGACGCGGAGCGTCGGGGACCGACGACAACGCGGCGGATGCGCGTGCCGGACCACGCGTCCGCGCATGATCCGCCGGGCAGGCCCTCGGGCGGTGATGCTGGGGAGGCGCCGTTGCGTACCCGCAGGAAACCCGATGTGCCGACGCCGGAGAGTCCATGGAGCGAGGTCGTCCCCGGGTTGTGGATGGGCGGCCACGAGTACACCGCGGCCTTGGGCCATCCGGAGTTCGCCGTCGTGCGGGACGAGTTCCACCTCGTGCAGACGCTGCTGCGGCTGCCGGGGCACGGGCCCGATCCTGACGTCCGCCACCACGTCTGGCCCATACCCGACGGACCGCTCGACGGGACACAGCTCGCCGGTGTGATCCGGCTGGCCGAGGCCGCGTGCGAGGCGCTGGACGAGGGCCGCAAGGTGCTGGTGCGCTGTTACCACGGGTACAACCGCTCCGGCCTCGTCGTCGCGCACGCGCTGATGCGGCGGGGAAGCTCCGCCGACGCGGCGATCCGCTTGATCCGGGACCGCCGTTCGCCCTGGGCGCTGCACAACGAGCTGTTCGTCGAGTACCTGCGGGCCGGGCTGGCGACGGCCCGGCTGCTGGAGGAGCTCACCGAGTAGGGCGGTGAACGGGCTCCTCGCGCGCAAATAGGACTTCCCTGCGAATAAGGTGTACGGGGCCGACGGTCGGTCCGAGCCGTGTGATCGCCCTCGAACCGCAGGAGTGCAGTGCCCGCCAGCCGCCCCGGAAGCCGCGCCGACAGCCCTTCCGGTCGCCCCGAGGACCTTCCCGGCCGCTCGGGTGGCCCGCCCGGTCGCTCGGATGGCCTTTCCGGCCGCTCGGATCGTGCTTCCGGTCGGTCGGATCTTGCTTCCGGTCGGCCGGATCTTGCTTCCGGTCGGCCGGATCGTGCTTCCGGTCGGCCGGATCGTGCTTCCGGTCGGTCGGATCGTGCTTCCGGTCGGTCGGATCTTGCTTCCGGTCCGTCGGACCGCCCTTCCGGTCGTCCTCATAGCCCTTCCGGCTGCCCGGACGGCGTTTCCGGCCGCCCTGACAGCACCCCAGGCCGCCTCGGAAGGCGCCTGGGGCCTCCAGGGCGCTTGGGGCGATTGGGGGCCCTGGGCGGCCTGCTGGGCCGGCCGGGAGGC
>NZ_NGFN01000112.1 GCF_002148965.1 Streptomyces swartbergensis
CCACGTGACCGCCCCTAAGGAACACGGACATGGCTGACGAACTCGAATTGCTGCGTGGTGCCAACCCGGTGCCGTCCGACGGCCCCCACTTCGGCGACGGCCCCCTGGACCACGGCGCCGAGCGCCGGCTGGAGCGGCTGCTGCGGGAGCGGCCCTCCGGCGGTCTGCGGGACCGGCTGCTGCCGGGCGGCGGCCGGCCCCGGCTGGCCTGGGGGCTCGTCGCGACGGCGGTGGTCGCCACCCTCGCGCTGACCCTGGTACTGAGTGGCCCGAGCGCCACACCGGCGGTCGCCGCGCCGCGTCCGCTGGTGGTGCAGACCGGCTCCACACCGCTGCCCCTGGACCGGCTGGCCGAGCGTGCCGAACAGGCCGCCGCCGACGGCTCGCCCCGCCTGCGCAAGGGCACGCACGTGCAGACCTGGAGCATGGGCATGTCGGACGACAAGCCCCCGATCACCGTCCCCGAGGAGCGGATCGTGCGCTGGCGGGCCGACGGCAGCCACACGGAACTGGTCGTGGCGACCGACCCGAGGCATCCCGGCCGCCCGGTCCTCTCCGGCGAGGGCGGCGAGCCGCACCTCGTCGACGACGGGCACGTCCTCAGCGACCAGACGTATCCGCCGAGCTGGAGCGACGCCCCGCCCCAGTCCCCGCCGCCGCACGACCCGGCCCGGCTCCGCGCCTATCTGACGGAGGCCCAGTACTCGGACACTCCCCTGACCACGCCCCAACTGCTGGACGCCGTCGGGGTGCTGCTCGACCACTGGACCCTCGGCGCCCGGGAGACCGCGACACTCGCCCGCCTCCTGGCCGGCACCGAGGGGCTGCGGCCCGTCGGCCAGGTGACCGACCGCCTCGGGCGACGCGGTCAGGCGTACGTGTACGACGGCCCCGGCGCCCGCCGCATGCTGATCATGGACCCGGTCACCGGAGCCGTCCTCGGCCTGGAGAGCACCTTCAGCACCGCCGAGCCCGAGTACGGCGTCAAGAAGGGCGACGTGATGTCGTACAGCGCGTGGATGCGCTGATCAGACCCCGGCCGCACCGAGCTGCCGGGCGGCAGTGCCACTGCCTGTTCCAGCAGCTCGTCGGCGTGGTTCCTACTCGTCCCAGGCTTGGACGAGGGTCTGCTCGGCGATCTTGCCGTCCTTCAGCGAGATCATGGACTCGGACAGGACGCGCACACCGTCCGCGTACTCGCAGCTCTCGCTGTACGCGGCTTCGTCGCCCTGGATGACGCACCGCTCCAGTTTGTGCGACATGTCGCGGCTGTAGACGTCCTCCAGCATCCGGCTGATCTCGTCCCGGCCGTGCAGGACCTTGGGGTGGCTGGGCTGGGTCGTGCGGTCGACGATGCGGAACTCCGCGTCGTCCGCGTAGAGCGAGAGCAGCAGGTCCGGGCTCTGTTCCACGCCCCGGCGCAGTGTCTCTCTGTCGAAGGCGGGGTCTGCCGCGGTTCCCATGATGACCTCCTTCAAAGGGCCGCGACCCGGTCGGAGGCGGGCCGCGAGGAGCCTCTCCTCCTGTCGAGCCTCCTCCCGTCCGGCGAGCTCGGCAAACGCGGGCAAACGCAGACAAGGCAGACGACGCAGACGACGCAGCCGGACCCGCTCGCGTTGCGACAGGCATGATCTCAACACGACGTTGCGTCGCCGCCGTTGGTCTCGCCGCGGGTGTCACCGGCCTCGCCGCGCCGATGGCGAACGCGGCCGACGCGGAATCCCGGAGCCCGCTCAGCCCGGTCGCCACATTGGACTCGCTGACCGTGAGCGACATCCCCGCCGAGCACACGGACGAGATCCCGCGGCCCTCCTCCCTGCTGGCCGGGCTCGAGCGCCTGAACCACCTCAACCAGCTGAACCAGGTCGTCGGCCTGGTCTCCCCGGTCTTCGGTTTCGTTCCGAACGTCCGGCCCTGACGGCAGCGCGTGCGACGAGGGCCGCCCGGCTCGGGCGGCCGCCACGCATGCCCGCCGGCTCAGTCCGCCGCGGCCAGGAACTGGGTCGCCGCCAGCTCCGCGTAGAGCGGGTCGGCGGTCACGAGCTCGCGGTGCGTGCCGACCGCCCGGACCCGCCCGGCATCCATCACCACGATCCGGTCGGCCATCGTCACCGTGGACAGCCGGTGCGCCACCACCAGGACCGTCGTCGTACGGGCCACGTCCGCGACGGTGTCGCGCAGCGCCGCCTCGTTCACCGCGTCCAGCTGCGAGGTCGCCTCGTCGAGCAGCAGCAGCCGGGGGCGGCGCAGCAGGGCCCGGGCGATGGCGACCCGCTGCCGCTCACCGCCCGACAGCTTGGTGCCACGGTGCCCGACGAGCGTGTCGAGGCCGGCGGGCAGCCGGGCGACCAGACCGTCGAGACGGGTCGTCTTCAGCACCCGCGCGAGGGCGTCGTCGTCCGCCTCCGGATTGCCCAGCAGCAGGTTGTCCCGCAGGGAGCCCGACAGGACCGGCGCGTCCTGCTCCACGTAGCCGATCGCGGCGCGCAGGCGCGGCAGTTCCCACTCCGCCACGTTTCGCCCGTCCAGCGCGATCTCGCCGGACTCGGGGTCGTAGAACCGCTCGATGAGGGAGAACACGGTCGTCTTGCCCGCGCCGGACGGGCCGACGAACGCCGTCATCCCCCGGGCCGGCACCTCGAACGTCACCCCGTGGTGCACGTGCGGCAGATCGTCGGCGTAGCGGAAACGGACGTCGCGGAAGGCGACGGACGCGGGCGGCTCACCAGCGGACGGCAGCGGCGCGGAGCGCACCGGCGGCTCGGCGGGCAGGCTCAGCGCCTCCTGGATCCGGGCCAGGGCCGCGGACCCCGTCTGGTACTGCGCGACGGCGCCGATGACCTCCTGGAGCGGGGAGATCAGGAAGAAGACGTACAGCAGGAACGCCACCAGCGTGGCCACGTCCACGGCGCCCGTCGCCACCCGCGCCCCGCCCACCGCGAGCACCGTGAGGAACGCGATCTGAATGGCCAGCCCCGCCGTGTTGCCCGCCACGGCCGACCACTTGGCGGCGCGCACGCTCTGCCGCCAGGACTCCTCGGCCGCCTCGTGCAGCGCGCGTTCCTCGCGGTGCTCGGCGCCCGAGGCCTTCACCGTGCGCAGCGCCCCCAGCACCCGCTCCAGCGCGGCGCCCATGACGCCCACGGCCTGCTGGGCCTGCTTGCTCGCCTTGTTGATGCGCGGCGCGATCGTCCCGATCACTGCCCCCGCGCCCGCGATCACGGCCACCGTGACCCCGAGCAGCACCGGATCCACCAGCCCCATCATCACGATCGTCGCCACCAGGGTGAGGCCACCGGTGCCCAGACCGACCAGTGACTCGGTGGTGACCGTGCGCAGCAGGGTGGTGTCGGAGGTGATCCGGGCCATCAGGTCGCCGGGCTCGGTGCGGTCCACGGCCGTGATGCGCAGCCGCAGCAGATACGACGACAGCGAGCGCCGCGCGCCGAGCACGACCGACTCGGCGGTGCGCCGCAGCACGTACGAACCCAGCGCGCCGACCGCCGCGTTGGTCACGACCAGGGCCGACATCGCCAGCAGTGCGCCGGTGATCGCCCGGTCGTGCGCCAGATCGTCGATCAGGCCCCGCGCCACCAGCGGCAGCATCAGCCCGGTCGCCCCGGTGACCAGCGAGAGCACGGCACCGGCGAGCAGGGACCGGCGGTGCGGCCGTACGTATCCGAGGAGCAGCCGCCAGGCGGGTGTACCGGTCTCGGTCTCTGCGATGCTCACGTCGCTCCTTCGGCGTCGGGCGGAGCGTTCAGGTTACGGGGCCGCCGGTGCGCTGCCCCGCGTTTTCGGACAGCGCGTGAGCTGGTGATACGGCGCCGCGGGTGGCAGATCCGCGCCCCTTGCCGATCAGTCGCGCGTAGGGTCGGAAGGGAAGGCATCCGGCCTACGAGCCGACGAAGGAGTCAGCATGGCGCAGGAAGTACGCGGTGTGATCGCACCGGGCAAGGACGAGCCGGTACGGATCGAGACCATCGTCGTGCCCGATCCCGGCCCGGGGGAGGCGGTCGTGCGCGTCCAGGTCTGCGGGGTGTGCCACACCGATCTGCACTACAAGCAGGGCGGCATCAGCGACGACTTCCCCTTCCTGCTCGGCCACGAGGCGGCGGGCGTGGTCGAGGCGGTCGGCGACGGCGTCACCGACGTCGAGCCCGGGGACTTCGTGATCCTCAACTGGCGTGCCGTATGCGGGAATTGCCGAGCCTGTCTGCGCGGGCGGCCCTGGTACTGCTTCGACACCCACAACGCCGAGCAGAAGATGACCCTCGCCTCGACCGGCCAGGAGCTCTCCCCGGCTCTCGGTATCGGTGCCTTCGCCGAGAAGACGCTGGTCGCGGCCGGGCAGTGCACCAAGGTCGACCCGGGCGTCGCCCCGCAGGTGGCCGGGCTGCTCGGCTGCGGCGTCATGGCCGGCATCGGCGCCGCGATCAACACCGGAAACGTCGGCCGGGGCGACACGGTCGCCGTCATCGGCTGCGGCGGCGTCGGCGACGCCGCCATCGCCGGGTCGCACCTCGCCGGAGCGGCGAAGATCATCGCCGTCGACATCGACGACCGGAAGCTGGAGAAGGCGCGCACCATGGGCGCCACCCACACGGTCAACTCCCGCGAGAGCGACCCCGTCGAGGCGATTCGCGACCTCACCGGCGGCTTCGGCGCCGACGTCGTCATCGAGGCCGTCGGCCGTCCCGAGACGTACAAGCAGGCCTTCTACGCCCGCGACCTCGCCGGCACGGTCGTCCTGGTCGGTGTGCCCACCCCCGAGATGAAACTCGAACTGCCGCTGCTGGACGTGTTCGGGCGCGGCGGCGCGTTGAAGTCGTCCTGGTACGGCGACTGCCTGCCCTCCCGTGACTTCCCCATGCTGATCGACCTGCACCTGCAGGGGCGTCTGGACCTCGGGGCGTTCGTCACCGAGACCATCCAGCTCGACGAGGTGGAGAAGGCGTTCGAGCGGATGCACCACGGCGACGTGCTGCGTTCGGTGGTGGTGCTGTGATGGCCCCGCGCGTCGAACACCTCGTCACCTCCGGCCAGTTCAGCCTCGATGGCGGCACCTGGGACGTCGACAACAACGTCTGGATCGTCGGCGACGACCACGAGGCGATCGTGATCGACGCCGCGCACGACGCCGACGCCATCGCGGAAGCCGTGGGAGACCGCAGGCTCACGGCCATCGTGTGCACCCACGCCCACAACGACCACATCGATGCCGCCCCCGCCCTCGCCGAGCGCACCGGGGCCACCATCTGGCTGCACCGCGACGACCTGCCGCTGTGGAAGCAGACCCACCCGGACCGCGAGCCCGACGCCTGGCTGGTCGACGGCCAGGTGATCGAGGCCGGCGGCGCCGACCTGCGCGTCCTGCACACCCCGGGGCACGCGCCCGGCGCGGTGTGCCTGTACGACCCCGGGCTCGCCACCGTCTTCACCGGGGACACCCTCTTCCAGGGCGGCCCCGGCGCCACCGGCCGGTCCTTCTCGCACTTCCCGACGATCATCGACTCGATCCGCGACCGCCTCCTCACGCTGCCGCCCGGGACGAAGGTCCGCACCGGCCACGGAGACTCCACGACCATCGGCGCGGAGGCCCCGCACCTTCAGGAGTGGATCGCCCGGGGGCACTGATCGCCTGTCGCCCGTAAAAGGCGACAGAAGATGTCCGGCTTACCCGTCACCCTCGAAGCATCACGCATTCACGGCAACGGGAGGCCGGACATGTCAGCTCCGCTGAAGGGCAAGGTCGCACTGGTCGCCGGAGTGACCCGGGGCGCCGGACGGGGCATCGCGGTGGAACTCGGTGCGTCCGGTGCCACCGTCTACGTCACCGGACGCACCACCCGCGCCCGCCGCTCGGAGTACGACCGGCCCGAGACCATCGAGGACACCGCCGACCTCGTCACCGAGGCCGGCGGGCAGGGCATCGCCGTACCCACCGACCACCTGGACCCGGCGCAGGTCCGCGCCCTCGTGGACCGCATCGCGGACGAACAGGGCCGCCTCGACGTCCTGGTCAACGACATCTGGGGCGGCGAGAAGCTCTTCGAGTGGGACACCCCGCTTTGGGAGCACGACCTCGACAACGGCCTGCGTCTGCTCAGACTCGCGGTCGAGACGCACGCGATCACCAGCCACCAGGCCCTGCCCCTGCTGCTGCGCAACCCCGGCGGCCTGGTCGTCGAGGTCACCGACGGCACCGCCGACTACAACGCCGACAACTACCGCGTGAACTTCTTCTACGACCTCGCCAAGGCGTCCGTCCTGCGCATGGCCTTCGCCCTCGGCCACGAACTCGGCCCGCGCGGCGCCACCGCCGTCGCCCTCACCCCCGGCTGGCTGCGCTCGGAACTCATGCTGGACGCCTTCGGGGTGCGCGAGGACAACTGGCGCGACGCCCTGGAGCGCGTCCCCCACTTCGCCATCTCGGAGACCCCGCGCTATGTGGGCCGGGCCGTCGCGGCGCTCGCCGCCGACCCGGACGTGGCGCGCTGGAACGGCCGATCCCTCTCCAGCGGCGGCCTGGCCCGGGAGTACGGCTTCACCGACCTCGACGGCAGCCGCCCGGACGCCTGGCGCTACCTCGTCGAGGTGCAGGACGCGGGCAGGCCGGCGGACACGACCGGCTACCGCTGAGAGGAGCGAGCGCGGGTCCTGGTGGCCGACCAGGACCCGGCCCGGGCCGCGCGGACCGCGGGGACGCTGCGTCGTGAGGTATGTCACCGTTTCGTCCCAGGCGGAGAGCCCGCACAACCCGACCCCCCGTACGCCCGTCTAGCTGGCAGGGATCGCAGACCATGTGACCACTTCCGCGAAAGGGCAGGACCAACCATGGGGGACGTACGCAGACGGGGTGCCGTCGTACTCGGGATCACCGGACTGGTGGCACCGCTCACGCTCGCGCTCGGCGCCACGCCGGCCGCGGCCGCGAGCTGCACCGCGAAGACCGGCCCGTACCAGAAGCAGGTGGAGAAGTTCCTCGGCCGGCCGGTCGACGGCAAGCAGTCCGCCGCCGACTGCAAGGCGATCAAGGCCTTCCAGACCAAGCACGGCATCTCCCCGAACGCCGGCTACGCCGGACCCGTCACCTGGGGCGTGATGGACCTGATGCAGAAGCAGAAGGCCGTCGGGAACAACCCCAACAAGGACGGCAAGTGCCCGGTGAACAAGGGCCGGATCGCCTGCGTGAACCTGAGCCTCCAGCTGAGCTGGATCCAGGACGGCAAGAAGCTCGTCTACGGCCCCGTCCCGGTCCGCACGGGCCGCGACGGCTACGAGACCCGCACCGGCCTGAAGAAGATCTACTGGCGCAACATCGACCACGTCTCGTCCATCTACGACGTGCCGATGCCCTACGCCCAGTTCTTCGACGGCGGCCAGGCCTTCCACTCGGTCGGCGTCAGCATGTGGAACCCGCCGGGCTCGCACGGCTGCGTCAACATGACCAAGACCGACGCCAAGAAGTACTGGTCGCTGCTGAAGAAGAACGACGACGTCTTCGTGTACGGCCGCAAGCCGGGCACCTGATCCCAGGCACCCGGCTCGCACGACGCCACTACAGCGGCGCGTCCCCGAAGTCCGGGATCTCCAGCCGTACTCCACCCTGCCGCGCCGACTCGTGCGCGATGATGCCCGGCAGGGTGTAGCGGGCGGCCACCCACGCGTTCACCGACGGCAGGGTGCGCGTGTTGACTGCGGTCACGAAGTCGTCGACCAGGAAGTGGTGGCTGCCCTCGTGGCCGTTGTGGAGGTTGTCGAACTCCCTGGGCAGCCGCGCACGGTCGTGCACGGGAGCCGACCCGGAGGTGAACGCGGCCCGCAGCTCGGGCGCGATGTGCTGGAGCGACGGGTCGTCGGGCGCCATGGTGGGCTTGGGCTCCAGCAGTTCGCTGATGTCCTTCACCCCCTGCTTGTCCTGCCACAGGGCGACCGTGGCGAGCTGTTTCATGCTCGCCTCGGTGCCGAAGAAGCGGAAACGCGACTCCCGTATGTGCGAGGGGTAGCCGACCCGCCGGAACTCGTTGGTACGGAACGAGCCGCCGCCCGCCACCTCGAACAGCGCGGTGGCGTTGGAGAAGTCGTTGCCGAACTGGCTGATCTCCTTGTCGAAGACACCGTCGCCCCGGTCGTCGACGACACCGATCGCCGACACGCTGACGGCGTGCGTCTTCCAGGCGCCCAGCACCCCGCCGACCGCGTGCGTCGGGTACAGCAGCGGGGGATAGCTGGCGGTGGCCTTCCAGTTCTCGCCGCCGCTGTACTGGTAGGCCTCGTAGAACCCGAGGTCCATGTCGTGGACGTAGTCGCCCTCGGCGTAGAACAGCCGCCCGAAGGCGCCCTCGGCGATCTGGTTGCGGGCGTGGACGGTCGCCGGGTTGTACTCGCTGGTCTCGCCCATCATGTACGTCAGCCCGGTGGCCTTGACCGCGTCGATGATCGCCGCGATCTCCTCCGTGCTGATGGCCATGGGGACCGCGGAGTACACGTGCTTGCCGGCGCCCAGGCCCTGGAGCACCAGAGGCCCGTGCGTCCAGCGCTGCGTGAAGATCGCGACGGCGTCGACGTCCTCCGACTCCAGCATGGCCTGGTACGACGGGAAGGTGCCCGTCAGCCCCTGGGCGGAGGCGAGGTGCTCGGCCCTCTCGGGCAGCAGGTCGGTGACGTAGACGTCGCTGACGCCGGGGTGGGCCTGGAACAGCGTGGCGAACTGGCCCGAGAACTGTCCGGCGCCGACGATGCCGATGGAGAACGTCATGTAAGGCGTGCCCTTCACTGGTCGGGGGATCACTGCGAGAGGATCAGGTTGATCTGTTCGTTGGTCTCGTCGAGGCTGCTGACCGGCTTGCCGTTGCCGTAGATGTCCTCCATCGCCGGCGCCATGAGCGCCGTCATGTCCGCCGAGTAGCTGGCGATGGGATACGAGAACGTCCGGAAGTTCTTCTTGTCGGCCACGGGCTTCGTGAACGACGAGACGTCGATGCCCTTCTTCCGGTACGCGGCGACGGCGGCCTCGGTCCCGGCCTTCGTCGCGGGGAACACGACGCCGTACCTGCCGACGACCTTCTGGCACTTGTCCGATGCCAGATACGCCACCCACTTCTTGGCGCCCTCCTTGTTCTGGGACGCCTTGGTGACGGAGTCGGCGAGGCCGTTCATCATGGTGGCGCGCTTGCCGGTCGGGCCGACCGGCGTCAGGGCGGTCTTGATGTCCCTGCCCTTGAAGCCCGCGTACGTGGAGATCATCCAGGCCCCGTCGAACGCGGTGGCGGCCTTGCCCGCCGCGACCTGGGTATTGGCCTGGTTGGACTGGACGTTGTAGTCGGACAGCGGCGGCATGTAGCCCTTCTTCGCCAGGCCGAAGTACCACTGGATGACCGACTGGAAGGTCTTGCTGTCGTACTGGTACTTCGTGCCCCAGCGGGGCTTGTCCAGGTAGCTCCACCCGGCGGAGGCGGCGAAGTTGCTCCACTGGGTCTGGCCGTCGCCGAACCCACCGCCGTTGCTGGCCAGGCCGTACACCTTGACGTTGTTCTTGTCGAAGCCCGGCTCGTCGCCCCGCTTGCCGTTCCTGTCGATCGTGAGGTGGGCGATGGCCTTCTCGAAGGTGCCGCCGTCCTCGGGGTTCCAGGAGAGGTTGTTCAGCCGCTCGGCGGTGAGGCCCGCGTCCTTCGTCATCTTCGAGTTGTAGAACAGCGCGACGGTGTCCCAGTCCTTGGGGGCGCCGTACCGGTGGCCGTCCTTCCCGATCCAGTTGGCGGCGAGGCCGGGCTGGTAGTCGGAGTTCTCGATGCCGAGGTCGTCGAGCGGTTCGAGGACCTTCAGGTCGGCGTACTGGCCGAAGTTCTGGATGTGGTCGGTGAACACGTCCGGCTGGGTGCCCGCGATGAACCCGGCGGTGAGCTTGGTCCAGTAGTCGCTCCAGCCCAACTGGGTGATCTTGACCTTCAGTCCGGGGTTCTCCTTCTCGAACCCCTTCGCGCAGGCCTGGTAGGCGGGCAGCTGGTTGGCGTCCCACAGCCAGTACGTGACCGTGTTCGCGGAGGATCCGGCGGCCCCTTGCTGCGCGCATCCGCTGACCAGGGACAGCGCCAGCGCTCCGGCCGCCGCGACGAGCGTACGCAGACGAATTCGCATCACAGTCCCCTTACTTGATCCCGGTGAAGCCGATGGAGCTGACGATGCGGCGCGCGAAGCAGGCGAACAGCACCAGCATCGGCAGCGCGGCGATCAGCGTCGCCGCCATGAGCCCGGACCAGTCGACGCCGGTCGCCGGGGTCTGCGCCCGGAAGATCGCCAGCGCCACGGTCAGCACGCGCGAGCTGTCGCTGTAGGAGACCATCAGCGGCCAGAAGTAGTCGTTCCAGGAGGTGATGTACGTCAGCACGCCCAGCGTGAGGATCGGCGTGGACGCCATGGGCAGCACCACCCGGAAGAAGATCTTGATCTTCCCGGCGCCGTCCAGCAGTGCCGCTTCCTCCACCTCCTGGGGGATGTTCATGAAGAACTGCCGCAGGAAGAACACCGCGAACGGCGCCATGAACATGGTGGGCAGGGCGATGCCGAGGAGCGTGTCCACCAGGTGCAGTTGCTTGATGAGCACGAAGTTCGGCAGCAGCGTGAAGATGGTCGGCACCATCATTCCGGCCAGGAACAGCCCGAAGACCGCGTCCCGGCCGCGCCAGCGCAACCGTGAGAAGGCGTACGCGGCCATCGCGGAGAAGAAGAGCTGACAGCCGGTGATCAGGGTCGAGACCAGCACCGAGTTGAGCAGATAGCGCCAGAAGTCGAGCCCGCCGCCCGCACCGCCCTGCGCGACGGCCTCCTCGGCCGACTGCATGCCCAGGGCGCGTTCGAAGCCGCTGGTGGTGAGGTCCACGGGCAGGGGGTTGGTCGGATCGGCGTTCAGTCCCGCGTTGGTGGACAGCGCGGTGCGCAGGATCCAGTAGAACGGCAGCAGGGTGATGAGGACGATCAGCCCCATCACGGTCCAGGCGGCGGCCCGCCCGAAGGGGAACCTGCGCCGGACCGGTCGCACAGTCGTCGACGTCGTTGTCGTCACGGCAGCCATGCCGGTGTCTCCCTTCCGTCAGCCGAGGTCGGTCCGGCCGGCCCGGGTGAGCCGGTACTGGAGGATGGTGATCGCGCTCAGCACGATGAGCAGGGCGACGGACATGGCCGAGGCGTAGCCGAACTGGAAGCGCCCGAAGGCGGAGCCGTAGATGTAGTACTGGAGCACGTTGGTCGCGTTCGCCGGACCGCCCGCGGTGGTCACGGCCACGGTGTCGAACACCTGGAACGACCCGATGACCGTCATGATGAGCACGACCGCGAGCACCGGCCGCAGCAGCGGCATGGTGATCCGCCAGAACATCCGCCACTCGCTCGCGCCGTCCACCCTGGCCGCCTCGTACATGTCGTTCGGGATCGCCTGGAGACCGGCGAACAGCAGCAGCGCGGTGTAGCCGACGTGCCGCCACACGTTGATGAGCGCGATCGTCGGGATCGCCCAGGTCTCGTCGGCGAGGAACGGGATGCGGTCGGCGCCGAGGGCGCTGATGATCTCGTTGCCGATGCCGAGCTGGGTGTCGAGAATCCAGAGCCAGACCAGACCCGCGACGACGTTCGACATCAGGTACGGCGTGAGCACGATGCCGCGCAGCATCGCCGACTGGGTCAGCCGCTGGAGCAGGACGGCGATGGCGAGCGCCGCGACCGTCTGGACGCCGATGTTGATGACGACGTACTCGACGGTGACCGTCAAGGAGTCCCAGAAAATGGGGTCGTTGACCATGCGGACGTAGTTGTCCAGGCCCACCCACTCCGCCGGTGTCAGCAGGTTGAAGCGGGTGAAGCTGAGATAGATGCCCCGGAGCGTCGGCCAGAGCAGGAAGACGAGGAAACCGAGCAGCGCCGGGGCGATGAAGACCGCGGCCAGCCGTCCGTCACCCCGGTTCTCGCTCACGTCGTCACGTCGTGTCCTGGGCTTGCTGGGGGCCTCCGTCGCGCCGCCCGCGGGCAGGCGCGACGGAGGGCTGCTGGAGGCGATGGTCATCGGGAGACTCCCTCGCTGCGGCGGCTCGTCCTCTGGCGGGACTTACTTTTGGTGCGAAACAATTGCTGCGTCAAGAGGGGTGCAAACATCTTTTCGCATCAGCCACCATCGCCTTAGAGTGGTCATGTTGGTTTCAGTGCGAAAAAAAGGCGAGGGGAGTCGGGCCGACATGACCGCAGGCATCGCCAGCTGGCCGCCGCTGAGTCCGGGGGAGCGTGCGGTGGCGATCGAGGTGCTCGTGCACGGCCCGCTGTCGCGCACCGAGCTCGCCCGCAGGCTAGGACTGTCGGCCGGCAGCCTCACCCGGCTGACCAAGCCGCTGATCGAGTCGGGCCTGCTGGTCGAGGTGGCCGAGGCGGGGGTGCCGGCGGAGGCGCGCCAGGGCCGCCCCTCGACACCGCTGGACGTCGTCGCGGACTCCTGGTCCTTTCTCGGCTTCAAGATCACCGAGGACATGGTCTACGGCGTCGTCACCACGCTCAGAAGCGACATCGTCGCCCGCCACGACCGTCCGCTCACCACCCACGACCCCACCGAAGTCGCCGACGTGCTCGGGGAGATGACGGCCGAACTGACCCGCGACCATCCCCGGCTCGCCGGGATCGGCATCGGGGTCGGCGGTTTCGTCCAGGACCGCGCCGTCGTCGGCGAGTCCCCCTTCCTGCTGTGGCGGGACGTCCCCCTGGCCGAGCTCGTCGAGGAGCGCACCGGGCTGCCCGTGGTCGTCGAGAACGACGTCGCCGCCCTGGTCGAGGCCGAGACCTGGTTCGGCGCCGGCCGCGGCCTGGACCGCTTCGTCGTGCTCACCATCGGCGCCGGCATCGGCTACGGACTCGTCCTGGGCGGCAAGCGGGTGCCCTGCGCCGAGGAGGACCGCGGCTTCGGCCGCCACTGGATCGTCGACCCCAACGGCCCGCTCACCCCGGACGGACGGCGCGGCAGTGCCGTCTCGCTGCTGACCATTCCCAACATCCGCTACCAGATCCGGGCCGCCACCGGCCGCGACCGGACGTACGAGGAGATCCTCGCGGCGGCCGCCGCCGGGGACCCGATGCCCGCCCGGGTCGTCGCCGAGGCGGCACGCGCCCTGGGCACACTCGTCGCGCAGATCTCCAACTTCGTGATGCCGCAGAAGATCCTGCTCGCGGGGGAGGGGGTCGGGCTGATGGACGTGGCCGGCAAGACGGTCGAGGAGACCGTCCGTGACAACCGCCACCCCCTGGCCGCCCCGGTCGAACTGGAGACGAAGGTGTCCGACTTTCACGACTGGGCGTGCGGCGCGGCCGTCCTGGCCATCAAGGTGCTGGTGCTGGGATCGGCCGAAGTGTGAACAGGCTCACGTTTACTGGGAGATGGACGTGATCAGCAACACTGTCCGGAATGACCGTTTAACTCACGATTACTCACACCGCCTTCACCTGCGGCGACGTATGCTTCACAGCATGTCCACCACTGTTGAATCCTCTTCCCAGCGAACGGCTGACGAGGTCAACGAGGAGATCCGGGCCCTGTGGCGCCGGTCGGGCGGGACACTGAGCGTCGAGCAGCGCGAGGAGTACCGGCGGCTCGTCCTGGAGTGGGCCGCCGCGGCCCCGCAGTCCGCGCCCGCGGCCTGAGCGTCAGCCAGGGCCGCTGACGCATCGGACCCTCGTCCCGGGGCACCCCTGATCCAATGGGTGCCCTTCTCGCACTTTCCTCGGCCGTCGTCTACGGCATGGTCGACTTCACCGGCGGCCTGCTGTCCCGGCGCATCCACCACACCGCCGTCACGTTCTTCGGGCAGCTCGGCGGGCTGCTGCTCGCCTGCGCCGCCGCGCTCCTCATGCCCGCCGACGCCGTCCACACCACCGACCTGCTGTGGGGCGCGCTGTCCGGCGTCGGCAGCGGCATGGCCATGCGGTTCCTCAACCGCGGGCTGAGCCGGGGTGCGATGAGCGTCGTGGTGCCCGTGAGCGCCGTCACGGGCGTCGCGCTGTCGGTGCTGTGCGGGGTGCTCGTCCTCGGCGACCGCCCGGGAGCCGTGGCCTGGCTGGGCATCGCCGTGACCGTCCCYGCGCTCTGGTTCGTCTCCGGAGGCGGAGGCGGAGGCGGAGGAGGCGCGGGCAAGGGGACGGCGGACGGACTGCTCGCCAGCGCGGGCGTCGCCGTGCAGTACCTCGCCCTCGGCCAGGCCGGGCCGGGAAGCGGGTTGTGGCCCGTCGCCGCGGGCCGTGTCGCCGCGGTCCTCGTCCTCCTGCCGGACGCCGTCCGTCACGCCCGCCGGCTGAAGCTGCCGCCGGGTCGCTGCGTCCAGGCCCTCCTCATCGGGGCCGGTGCGGCCCTCGGCCTCGTGCTGTATCTGCTCGCCGCGCAGCGCCAGTTGCTGGCCGTCGCCGTCGTCCTCGCGTCCCTCTACCCGGCCCTGCCCGTCATCCTCGGCCTGGTCCTCCTGCACGAGCGGATCAGCCGACGCCAGGCGCTGGGGCTGCTGGGGGCGGGGGTGGCGACGGTACTGCTCACGCTGGGGTGAGACAGGGCCCCTGGAGTGTGGAAGGGCGGTCGGGGTCGTGCTCACGCGTCGCCCTGGTCCTTCGGCCACGAGTGGAACCGGAAGTCGACGCCGGCCCCGTCCCGCAGCGCTGCCTGATAGGCGGCCCAGGAGAGTGCGAGATCCTGCCAGGGCAGGCCGACCGGGGTGTAGACGGTCACCTGCTCGACATCGGTCCGCGCCGGGACGGTCCCGTCGATGATCCGGCCCAGCACGGCTGCGGCATCCTCCCGGCGCAGGCCCGCACTGCCCAGCGCGCCGGACGTCATCGCCAGGTCGAGGTCGTCCACGACGACTCGCGCATGCCGCAGCAACCCGGCATCCAGTTCCACCTTGCCCGGTTCGTCCGCTCCCAGCGAGGTGATGTGCGAGCCCGGCCGGACGTCCGGGAGGTGCAGCAGCGGGCGGCGGGACCAGGTCGCGGTGACGACGCTGTCACAGGTGCGGGCGACCTCTCGCGCACTGCCGACGACCTGGCATGCGAGTCCGGCCCGTTGCCAGACCTCGGCCATCCGGTGAGCCCGTCCGTCGTCGGCATCGTGGATGACGGCTCGTTCGACCGTGCGCAACCGGGTCAGCCCACGCAGCGTCATGTCCGCCTGGGCTCCGGCGCCGATGATCCCCACCGCGCGTGCTCCGGCCGGGCTGAGCAGGTCAGTGGCCAATGCCGCCGACAGACCGGTCCGCCACGCCGTCACGAAGGCGGAGTCCAGCAGCGCGAGCAACTCCCCGGTCTCCAGGTCGTGGAGACAGACGATGCCGGAGATCGCCGGGTCGGCATCGGGGAATTTGGCGTTCACCTTCACCGTGTAGGCGGGGATGCCGGGCAACAGCCCCGGCAGCAGTACGGCGATACTCCCGGAGGACGCCGGCAGGCTCTGGCGCACGCGCTGCGGGGAGGTCTGCGTGGCGAGGGCCGCGACAAAGCCCTCGCGCAGGGCCCGGACCATGGCCTGCGGTGTGACCACGCGCTGAAGCTCGGGGGCGCCGAGCAGTACGGTCATGAGGCGTCCTTGCCCGAACTGACGGGGTCATCCCCAAGTAGCCGAGTAGTACTGCCGATACGCCTTGCGGTCCTGCTCCGCGCGGATCCAGCGGGTCGCCACCAGCGCGACGAGGCTGCCCGCGATGACCAGCAGGCCGGGACCCACGTTGCGCGGGTCGGTGAGGCGGGTCAGCAGGCCCGACACGTCCTCGCCCGTGACCGGTGCCGACGAGCCGGGCGAGGCGGCGCCCTGCGAGGCCGACGGCGCGGGGGAGGCGCCGGTGCCGCCACCGGCCTGCTTGGCCACGATCAGCTTGACCCCCAGCTCGGTCAGCGCCTTCGTCACCGGCTGGAAGAACGTCGTACCGCCCGCCGCGCAGTCCCCGCTGCCGCCCGACGTCAGACCGAGCGCGACGCCGTCGGCGAACATCGGGCCGCCGCTGTCACCTGGTTCGGCGCACACGTTCGTCTCGATGAGGCCGGTGACCGTGCCCTCGGGGTAGTTGACCGTCGCGTTCAGCGCGGTCACCTCCCCCTCGCGCAGCCCGCTCGTGCTGCCGCTGCGGAAGATCTTCTGCCCGACCTCCGGATCGGCCACGCCCGTGATCCGCACGCCCTTGCCGCCACCGACCGCCACGACGTCCGCGCCCTCGCCCGCGCGACCGCTGTCGTACTTGACCAGGGAGTAGTCGTCGCCGGGGAAGCTCCCCCTGAGCGACGTGCCGACCTGTTCGCGGCCCCGGTCGTCGGCGAACCAGACGGAACCGTCGGGCCCGCAGTGCCCGGCCGTGAGGATGAAGTCGGTCTTCCCGTCGGTCACGTTGAAGCCCGCCGAACAGCGCCCGGCGGTCGACAGGATCGGCTCCGCGCCGTTGATCCGCGTCGTGAACGTGCCCTCGGTGCGCTCCATGCGCACGAAGCCGCCGATGCCCTCCGCGACCTCGGTCAGCCGGGACCAGTCGGAAGCGGAGACGGTGCTGTCGCCCCGTACCACCACCTCGTTGCTCTTGTAGTCCAGGGCCCAGGCGGTGCCGGGCACCCGGGGCGCCGAACGCAGCGTCGCCGTCGCGGACTTGAGGTCGCTCATGCTGTGGCGCACCATCTTCGCCCGCGCACCGGCGCGCTCGACCTCGTCCGCCGCCTTCTCGTCCGTCACCGCGACGACCGGCCGGCCGGCGGAGTCGACCCAACTGCCCGCCGTGCGGGAGGTGCCGAGCCGGGACACGAGGGCGGTGCCCATGCTCGTGGCCGGCTGCGCGGAGTACGGGACTCCGATCGTCGGGTCGGGCGGCTCGCTCGCCACGGCGCGTGTGACCATCGCTCCTCCGAGGAGGAGTCCGCCGACGGCCGCCAGCCGTGTCACTCGCCGGACGACCCGTCGTCGTGCGTGCCTCATGCATGGCTCCCGAACCCGAACAACACGGTGTGAACACCGCGGGGCACTCCTTGAGTTGAGTGCCCTCTTCCCATACGGGGCTCAGCCGTGCCGTGTTCAGCGCACGCGTGAACTCTTCACCGCCGGACGGCGGCGGGGGCGGTCGGGCCGAGGTCCGCCGGGGCGGCGAGCAGGGCCCGGCTGCGCGCGTCGCCCCACACCGAGCCCGGATCGACGTAGGGCCGCAGCAGGGCGGTGAGCGCCGGGTCCCCGCGTCCGTTCAGCTCGTCGGAGGCGATCTTGCGGGCGATCCCGGCGAGGAAGTCCGCCACCTGCACCCGGGCGTCCTCGCGCGCGACGACCAGCCGCAATCCGGCCAGGCCGACCCCCGCCTGCCGGGCCGCCTCCTCGATCCAGGCGATGCGGTCCGGCGTCAGCATGTTCTGCCGGTCGTGCACCAGACGGACCGGCCGCCCGTCGCCGCTCCACAGCGCGGCCGTCCGGACGATCGCCGGGAGCAGCGGATTGAGCACGGGGATCAGGGGCGGTCCGTCCAGGAACGCCGCCCGATAGGACACCGCGCGGGACCGGGTCGCGGCCAGCCGCTCCAGGATCCCCGTCGCGTCCGTATCGGGGTGGGCGCGCCGCAGGGCGTCCACCGTGCCGTAGAAGACCTCCACGGGGGCGCCCGGTTCCCCGTTGTTGCGGACCCGCAGCAGTTGGTTGGCCGCCTCCAGGAACGCCCGCCAGCCGTCCTCCCCGAAGGCCCGGCGGCCCTCGCGGAACAGGGCGACGGCCTGGCCCGGATCGCCCAGCAGCAGACCGACGGCCCGGTCCACCACGAAGAAGGACTTCTCCATAAGATGCACCCGGGCCCGCCCGTGGATCGGCCCGTCCGGCGCGAGCAGCCACTCCAGCACCGCGCGGTGCTTCTCCCGCAGCAGGTGGTTCGCCTTGTACTCCTCGGCAGGTGAGCGGATCCGGTCCCGGATGTCCCGTACGGCCGCCGCTGCCGTCGCCACGGACAGCGACATACTGGCGTGCGCGAACACGTCCGTGTTCCCGCCGGTGAGGTTCTCGCCGTCCGACCCGGACTCGTCGCAGGCGATCTCCAGGAACGGGCCCTCGGCCTCTCCCCGCTCCCCGTCCTCACGATTCCCGCTCACTTCACAGCCCCCTATCGTGTGCCCATGACCAGGATCCCGCACGAGACGTCCGGTGAACCGAATCCGCTGCAAGCCCTCACTCTCGACCGTCTCCGCCGCCGTACGAGCATGAAGTGGCGCACCTACCCCGAGGACGTGCTGCCCCTGTGGGTGGCCGAGATGGACGTGCCGCTCGCCGAGCCCATCGTGCGCGCCGTCACCGACGCGCTCGACCTCGGCGACACCGGCTACCCCGCCGGTACGGCCTACGCGGAGGCGCTGGCCGCCTTCGCCGGAAAACGATGGAACTGGGACGGGCTCGCCGTGGAGCGCACCGCGATCGTGCCCGACGTCATGCTGGGCGTCGTCGAGATGCTCAAACTGGTCACCGGATACGGGGACGCGGTGGTCGTGAACCCGCCGGTGTACCCGCCGTTCTACCAGTTCGTCGAGCACATGGACCGGCGCGTGCTGGAGGCCCCGCTCGGCGCGGACGGGCGCCTCGACCTCGGCGTCCTGGAGGAGACCTTCCGGCAGGCGGTGGCGGGCGGAGGACGGGCCGCCCATCTGCTGTGCAGCCCCCACAACCCGACCGGCACCGTGCACACGGCCGAGGAGCTGTCCGCCGTCGCCGCGCTCGCCGAGCGGTACGGCGTCCGCGTCGTCGCCGACGAGATCCACGCGCCGCTCGTGGTCGGCGGCACGGACTTCGTGCCGTACCTCAGCGTGCCGGGCGCCGAGCGCGGACTGTCGTTGATGTCGGCCTCGAAGGCGTGGAACCTGGCCGGGCTCAAGGCCGCCCTGGCGATCGCCGGTCCCGGGGCCGGCGCTGACCTCGCCCGGATGCCCGAGGAGGTCGGGCACGGCCCGAGCCACGTCGGCATCATCGCCCACACCGCCGCTCTGCGCGACGGCGTCGCCTGGCTGGACGCCCTGCTGTCCGGCCTCGACGCCAACCGGCGGCTGCTCGCGGACCTGCTGGCCGAGCACCTGCCCGAGATCCGCTACCGCCCGGGCGACGCCACCTACCTCGCCTGGCTCGACTGCCACGCGCTCGGCCTCGGTGACGACCCGGCGGACATTTTCTTGCACCGGGGCCGCGTGGCCCTCAACTCCGGCCTCCCCTTCGGCACCGGCGGCGCCGGGCACGTCCGCTTGAACCTGGCGACCTCGCCGGAGGTGATCGGGGAGGCGATGCGGCGCATGGCCGCCGCCCTGCGCTGAAACCCGGTGGTACTCCGCGCAGGTCGCGCTCGTACACTGCCCGCCATGGACGACAGTGCGTTGGACGGACTGGGCGCGGGAAAGTACCTGCTGATCACCAGCTACCGCAGGAACGGTACGCCGGTCGCCACCCCGGTCTGGGTGGTGCGCGACGGGGACGCGCTCGGCGCCTGGACACCGGCCGACTCCTGGAAGGTGAAGCGGATCCGCAACCGCCCCGACGTCCTGGTCGGCCCCTGCGACCTGCGCGGCAACCCCACCGGCGAACAGGTGCCCGCGACGGCGGAGATCTGCGACCCGGCCACCACCGCCCGCTACCGGCAGCTCATCGCCCGCAAGTACGGCCTCACCGGCCGGCTCACGTTGCTCGGCAGCCGGCTGCGCCGGGGCCTGGACGGCACCGTGGGCATCCGCGTCACCCTGACTCGCTGACCTCGATTCCAGCAAGCGCTTTCGGCCCCGGGGGAGTGGACGGCCCGCCCCCGGGACAGACCACCTGTCATGAGCCGAACTCCCGTCCTGCGCGCAGCCGTCGTCGGCACGGGCCACCGGGCCCAGCTCTTCACCCGGGGCCTCGCCGAACGCCCCGGCCACCTCGTGGCCGCGCTGTGCGACCCCAGCCCGACCCGGATGGACTTCCACAACCGGCTGCTGACCGAGACCGGCGCGTCGGCCGCCACCACGTGGGAGCCCGACCGCTTCACCGACCTGCTCGCCGAGGAGGACATCGACGAGGTCGTCGTCACCACCGTCGACGCCGAGCACGACCGCTACATCGTCCCGGCCCTGAAGGCGGGCTGCCGGGTCGTCACCGAGAAGCCGATGACCGTCGACGCCGAGCGCTGCGCCCGCATCCTCGACACGGTCCGCGAGACCGGCAATTCCCTGACCGTCGCCTTCAACTACCGCTTCAACCCCGTGCACGAGAAGGTCCGCGCCCTGCTCGCCGAGGGCGTGATCGGCGAGGTGCTGTCGGTCCACTTCGAGTGGCTGCTCGACGTACGGCACGGCGCCGACTACTTCCGCCGCTGGCACCGCGAGAAACACAACAGCGGCGGCCTGATGGTGCACAAGTCCTCGCACCACTTCGACCTGGTGAACTGGTGGCTCGCCGACGAGCCCCGGGAGGCCTTCGGCTACGGGCGGCTCGGCTTCTACGGCCGCGAGGCGGGGGAGCGGCACGGACTGCGCCGGGACTACGACCGTGCCCACGGCGCCGACCGGGCCGCCGACGACCCCTTCGCCCTGGACCTCGCGGCCAACGACACCCTGCGCGCCCTCTACCTGGACGCCGAACACGACGACGGCTACCTGCGCGACCGGAACGTCTTCGACGGGCCGATCACCATCGAGGACGACATGTCGGTCCTCGTGCGCTACGCGCGCGGCGCGACGATGACGTACCACCTGACCGCCTACTCCCCGTGGGAGGGCTACCGGGTGATGTTCAACGGCAGCGCGGGCCGGCTGGAACTGGAGGTCGAGGAGAGCCGCTGGCAGCCGCCCCTGACCCGGGTCACCTCCGCAGCGGGTGCCGTGCACGGGGACACGGCGGCGGAGCACGCGGGCGGCGCCCGCCTCACCCTGCGGCCGTTGTGGCAGCCCCCGGTGGACGTGCCGCTCGCGGTCGCCCACGAGGCCCACGGCGGCGGCGACCCGCGCATGCTCGACGCGCTGTTCGGACCCGCCGATCCCACCCGCGCGGCGGACACCGCGGCGGCGACCCACCCGACGGCCACCGAACGCGACGGGGCACTCGCCCTGGCGGTCGGCCTCGCGGCCAACCGGAGCTTCGAGACGGGACGGCCCGTGCGCACCGGCGAACTGCTCCCCGGGATCCGGTGAGCGGACCGCCCGTCAGGTCCAGGCGCGGTACGGCTCGTCGATCAGCTGGAAGACCGGCTCACCCCGTACCGGGTCCTGGGCGGTCGACAGCCGCACCCGGTCCCCGCTGTGGATGCCGATGGGCGGGCCCATGACCCGGCCGCGTACGACGAAGCCCTCGGCCATCTCGATCAGGGACACGTTGCGGGCCGCCGGGGTGTTGCGGTGCACCACAGTGGAGTGGCGGACGGTGCCCACGCCCTCGCTGCGCTCCGTCCGCAGGTCACTGCCCCGGCAGACCGGACACAGCACCCGGTGGTACATCGCGGTGCCGCACCAGGTGCAGCGCTGGAAGAGGATGGCCTCCGTGGCCGGGCCCCTCGGGTCGAGCAGACCCGTCGGGGAGCCGGCTGTCTGCTGAGCGACGCTTCCTGAGTGGTGGTACACGCTGTCAACTCCCTGCACTCGGCCGGAATCCCGTGTGCACGGTCGCCCGCGCACAGGTGTGCCCGGTTCGCCGTGCCACCGCGCACGCAGCACAGGGTATGGCACTGAGTGCCACTCGTAAAGGCACTCCGTTCCCTCAATGTGCGGACCCTCAGCCCCGCCCCAGCGTCGACTCGATCTCCTGCACGACCCGCCACAAGGGCGCATCGCGTCGGGACACGACGACCACCACGTCCTCGGGCTGCTCCCCGGCCGGAGGCACCGGCGTGCCGCCGAACGCGGACTGCACGTACGCCAGCGCGTGGTCCACCGTGGCGCTCGCCTCGCCCCGCCCGTCCGAACGCAGCCAGGAGCGCAGCGCGTTGTTGTGCGCCGCGACCACGGCCGCCGCGATCACATCGGCCTGGAGAGTGCCGTCCCGGCGGGCCGCGAAACGCCGGCGCAGATACTCGGCCAGGGCACGCTCGTAGCGCCACACGACCGACAGTTCATAGGCGCGCAGGCCGGGGACCTGCTTGGTGAGGCGGTAACGCTGTACTGAGAACGTCGGGTTCTCGGCGTACATCCGCAGCACGAGCCGGGCCGCGTCGCAGACCCGCCGCACGGGTTCCTCGTCGTCGGTGCCCGCCGCGAGGAAGGCCGTCATGTCGGCCAGGCACCGCTCGTGGTCCGGGAAGACCACGTCCTCCTTGGACGGGAAGTAGCGGAAGAACGAGCGCCGTCCGACCCCGGCCAGCGTCACGATGTCGTCGATGGTGGTCTGCTCGTAACCCCGCTCGAGGAACAGCTGGAAGGCCGCCGCCACAAGGGCGTCCCGCATGGGCGGCTTTCCGGTTCCGGGTTCGGCGGCTTTCTCGGAGCTCATGAGCGGGAACGTAGCACCCGGAAGGGTTCGCATGGCACTCAGTGCACTCCTAGGGAGGAACCGAGTTCCCTCTGAACCCGTGGCGCGGCAGCCGCGTATCTAGCGGCAGGACGATCCCCGAAGACGGGCGCCCCCGAGCCCGGACGGAAGGAGAGCAGCGTGTCGACACCGTCCGAGCCCCGGCAGCCGCACGACGGACCGGCCCTCGAACCCATCCGCGTCCTGCGGCCCCGCCGCACCGACGCACTCGCGGAACTGATGCGGGAGTACCGCGAGGAGATCGGCTCGGCCCCGGGCGGCAACGAGCCCGGCGGCAACGAGTCCGGCGGCTACGGGCCCCGCGGCTACGAGTCCGTCGCGCTGCCCCGGCCGCCGGCCGGCTCCGAAGCCCTGACGCAGGAACTCCCGCCCCTCGGCCGCGAGAGCGGCTCCGGCCGTGCCGGGCCCGGACCAGGTCTGCGCCGCGCGGCCGTCGCGGTGGCCGTCGTCGCGGCCGCGGTGATCGGCTTCGGCGGTGCGGCCCTCCTGCTCGCCGGCGAGAACACCGACGACAAGGCGGCGGCGCCCGCTCCCCGCCCCACCG
>NZ_NGFN01000113.1 GCF_002148965.1 Streptomyces swartbergensis
CCCCCGAAGGCCTCATGTGGGAGCCCAGCGAGCGCTGGGTGCGCGGCCGCAAGGGCGACGTCACCGTCGTCGACAGCCGGCACCCGGTCCTCGTCTGGGAGCCCCACCTGCCCGTGCCGCAGTACGCCTTCCCGAASGACGACGTCCGTACGGACCTGCTCCGCCCGGCCAAGAACCCGCCCACGGGCACGCACACCGGCTCCCAGGTCTTCTACGACCTGGAGGCCGACGGCGACGTGCGGGAGAACGCGGCCTGGACCTTCCCCGCCGACGACCTGGCCGGCCACATCGCCTTCGAGTGGTTCCTGCGCACCGACACGGGCCTCGACCACTGGTACGAAGAGGAGGAAGAGATCTTCATCCACCCCCGTGACCCGCACAAACGCGTCGACGCGCTGCCCAGCAGCCGCCACGTCCGGGTCGAGATCGACGGCCGGGTCGTCGCGGACACCCACGCCCCCGTCCTGCTCTTCGAGACGTCCCTGCCGACCCGGTACTACTTCCCCCGCGAGGACGTCCGCCTGGACCTGTTCGACGCCACCGACCACAGCACCGGATGCCCCTACAAGGGCACCGCCGAGTACTGGTCCTGGCGCGGCGAGGGCGATGTGCCGCCCAACATCGTCTGGAGCTACCCGGACCCACTGCCCGCCGTGGCGGCGATCCAGGGACGCGTCGCCTTCTTCAACGAGGCCGTCGACATCACGCTGGACGGCGAGCGCCTGGAGCGCCCGGACACACCGTTCAGCCGGATGCTGCGGAAGGAGCGCCGCTCGTGAAGCTGTCGAGCAGGGCGTCCAGCCCGGCCGCGAGGCCCTCGGGACCGCCCCGCACGGCGAGCGCGGCCGCCGTCTCCCGCAGCGTCGGCAGCTCCTTGGCCGACAGGCGGTGCAGCCCGAGCCGGAAGGCCGGATCGGTCTCGTCCGGGTTGTCCACCATCGGGCGCAGCTCCACGGTGACGTAGCCGAGCAGCCAGGCGGTGAAGGCCCGGAACACGGCGGAAGCGGTGACCTCGTCGAACCCGGCCTGCCGGAGCAGCGCGAGCACCCGCTCGTGATCCCGCAGCACCGCGGCGGGCCGCCGGGCCAGCGGGACCGCCAGCAGCCGCGTGGCGAGCAGCGGCACGGCCTGGGGGTGCGCGAGGCACACGTCGTAGGTCGCGCGGGCGATCCGGTGGAGGCCGGCCCGCCACGCGAGCCCGGCCACGGGCACCGGCTCGCCCCCGGCCTCCAGGCGCGCCTCCAGTTCGAGATACAGAGCCTCGACCAAGCCGTCCAGCAGGGCGTCCTTGCCCTCCGCATACCGGTACAGCGCCATCGCCTCGACACCGAGCTCGGCGCCCAGCCGCCGCATGCTCAGTGCCGACAGCCCCTCCTGGTCGACCAGCTCCAGCGCTGAGGCCAGTACCAGCTCACGGCTCAGCCGCCCGTAACGGCCCCGGTCACTGGCGCGGCGTGCCGGGCCGTTCCTTGAGCCATTCGCCATTCCGTGTCTCCTCGCCATGCGATCGCGGCGGATTTCATAGATGACAGTATCCGTATACGAAGTAAACACAGAGCGCACGGTTCCCGGAACGTTCCGTCCTTTGACCGTCCTCTGCCAGCGCTCGAGAGCACTGATGCCCTCGCCGTCGCCTTTGTTCTTGACGACGTGTACGCACCGTAGGAGTCTGTACGTATACGTCGTAAATGTACGGCCGGAGTCCGAGGCTCCTATGGCGCCACTGGGGCTAGGCGGACGCGAACGTCCAATCGGCGGCCGACAGGAGAGAATCTATGACTCCCGTGCCCGTCTTTGTGTACCACGCGGTCGCGGACGATCCACCGGGCTGGATAGCGCCGTTCACCGTCGGACCAAGGGTGTTCGCCGAACAACTCGACCGGCTCGCGGCCGGCGGACGCACTGTGATCCCTTTGGCGCAGTTGGTCGACGCCCTGTGCAACGGAGGGGGACTGCCACCTCGTCCTGCGGTCCTGACGTTCGATGACGGCTTCGCCGACTTCTGGCGTGCGGTGGTCCCCGAGCTCACCAAACGGGATCTTCCGGCAACCCTGTACATCACGACGGGCGCGGTACGCACGTCAGGCACGGGAACCGGGGACAGTCTGCTTCCGCCGGCCGACATGTTGACCTGGAGGCAGATCAGAACACTGGACGACGCCGGAGTGGAAATCGGCGGCCATTCGCGCACGCATCCGCAGCTCGACACGCTTCCGCTGCGCGGCCTGACTGACGAGATCGACGGCTGCAGAAGGACGCTGGAAGACGAGCTGGGCCACAAGGTCCGCACATACGCCTATCCGCACGGTTACTCGGACAGCCGAGTCCGGCGCAATGTACGCGAGGCAGGCTGGAGCTCGGCCTGCGCGGTCGGCAACGCATTCAGTTCGCCGAATGACAACCCCTTCCGGATTGCTCGGCTGACGGTCCGGGCTGACACACCACTCGATGTCTTCCAGGACTGGGTCGGCGGCCGGGGCGCCCGGACAGCACCCTTCCATGAGCGTCCGCAGACCACGGCATGGCGCCTCTATCGCCGCGCGCGGTCCCGGCTGGGCAGCCCGGTCGGGGGCCTGTCGTCCGCGCCGAGCCGGAGCCACGAACCAGGAGGACCATCGTGAGGTTCAAGGTAGTTTCCCCGGCCGATCTGCGACCCGGTGAGGTGGCTGCATGGCGCGCCATTCAGGAGGACTCTCCGGAGTATGCCAACCCCTTCCTGGGGCCCGATTTTGCTCAAGCTGTCGCCGCCGTTCGACCGCGGGTCTGCGTCGCGGTCGCCATGGAGGCTGGGGACCCCGTGGCGTTCTTCCCCTTCGAGCGCGGGCCACTGGGGGTCGGCCATGCGGTGGGACTGGGGGTCTCCGACTGTCAGGCCGTGGTGCAGCGTCCTGGGGCCGTGAGCGAAGCGGAGCCACTCCTGAGGGCCTGTGGACTCACGGTGTGGGAATTCGACAACCTGGTGGGTGACACGCCGCCTTTCTCTCCTTTCGCGCGTAGGCTCCACGCCGCGGCTGTCATGGACGTGAGTGACGGATACGAACGTTACAAAGCACGGGTGTCGGAGAACTCGCGGCGATTCCTGGGCGACATGCGGAGGTTTACTCGAAAACTCGCACGGGATATCGGTGATATCCGCTTCGTCTTCGAGGAGAGGGACCCGAACCAGTTGCGTACTCTAATGCGGTGGAAATCCGAACAATACCGGAGGACGGGTCGCCGGGACCGCTTCGCTCAACCCTGGATCATCGAGTTGCTGACGCGGCTGCATAGAGCCAATGCCGGATCACCGGTCGGTCTCCTGTCCGTGCTTTATGCCGGTGATCATCCCGTGGCCACACATTTCGGGCTGTGGTCCGAACGCGTTTTCGCGACTTGGTTCCCTGCCTATGACACCCGCTTCGCCAGATATTCGCCGGGGATGATGCTCTACCTGCGGATGGCGGAGGAGGCCGCTGGGGCAGGCGTGGCGTACATGGATTTGGCGCGTGGCGCGGGTCAATACAAGGAAACGCTGAAGACGCGGGATCTGACCGTTGCAGAGGGGTGGGCGGCACTGCCGTCCGCTGGCGCCATGGCTCACTGGATGCGTCGGGTGCCGGTCGGGCTCGCCTACGACACCGTGCTCAAGAGGCCGTATCTCCGACAGGCAGCCCGGCAGACACTGAACGGTCTCGGTGCCGTGCGGACTCGCTGGACCGAGTCTCCGGTGAACTGATCGAGGAACGTTGTCTGTAAGCCCATGACGTAGGTCATCCCGGCGGGCGATGCGGCTACGTGCGACAAATAATCTCAACGCATTGCTGCCGCAGGCTGCACTGAATGCAGGAAGAACGCGGCATGCCGTGATAGATAGACTGCATATGAAACCCCAGGATGACCAGTCGCTTCTGCGCTCCGATCGAAGGGAGGTGATTTCCTCATCGGTCGGCGTGTCACGCTCCATCCGCCTCGCCCGCCTGTTTGCTCGTGCCGCCCTCCCTGCCGCACTGATCATGTGGATGCTGTCCCTTCGCAATGTGAATGTGCTCGGCATGGGCGTTTTCGGTCTGGTGGAGATTCTGCCCGTCGCCTTCTGGGTGGCAGCGGCCCTTCTGACGTTCGGTTTCTGCGCGGCGCTCTTTGACCGGCGTACGGGGGACAGGCTTTACGCGGGGTATGTCCTGGCGCTGATCGCGATGCTGCATGCCACGGTCCCGATCGTTTACGGTCACCTGAGTGACAACTGGGCATGGAAGCATGTGTCTATGATCGACGTGCTTCTGCGCGTCGGGGAATTGCCGATTGTCCACGATCGCGGGCTGGACCTATATAATCAGTGGCCGGGTTTCTTCGCGCTGAACGCTGTGGTGGTCGAGGCGACAGGAATCGACTCCGCGCTCTCTTATGCCGCGTGGGGCCCCGCTGTGGCCGATGCCCTGTTGCTCGGCCCGCTGATCATTCTGTACCGTTCGTTTTCCCGCAGCAGGAGATTGTCCTGGGCCGCCGCGTGGGTGTTCTACACCTGTCTCTGGGTGACTCAGGACTATTTCGCCCCGCAGACGCTGACCTTCCTGCTCTACGTAACGGTTCTGGCCGTCGTCGTACGGCGCGTTCCCAGGTCTCGGGGAACGCCGAGTATCGCTCGTGGGGAAGCCGCTCGACGTCCCTCGATCGGCTGGACACTGCTGGTGTTGTCCATCGTTGCGGCGATCACGTGCTCGCACCCGCTGACGCCGGTGATGCTGATCATCACCCTGGCTGCACTTGCTGTACCGAGACGGAACCGGCGAACGGTGCTGCCGATCCTGCTGGGGACAGTTGTTCTGAACCTGGCATGGGACCTCACGGTGGCTCGGCCCTTCTTTTCGGCAAATGTGAGGGACATGGTCCAGGGCCTCACGCAGCCCGAATCGAATGCCAGCGCTGGTCTTCTGGACCTCGCCAGCGCGACCGACGCCCAGGTACTGGTCGCCTGGACCGACCGCGCACTGTCGGGCAGTGTGTGGTTGCTCGCGGCTGCCGCCCTGGTATTCCGGCCTTCCCTGCGTCGCACGCCGCTCCCTCTGCTTGCCGGCGCTCCGCTGGTCCTGCTCACACTCAACAGCTACGACGGGGAGATGCTTTTCCGCGCTTACATGTTCTCCCTGCCGGCTATGGCGTTCGGTGCCACCGCCCTGCTGGCCGTGGCACGTCCCCGCAGATGGGCGCGTCGGTTGGTACTGCCGGTAGCGCTGCCTGCATTGTTCGTGGGTTTCACCATCTGTTACTTCTGCAATCCCGATGGGGCAACTGCCCTCTATTTCACCCGTTCGGAGGTGGCGGCCAGCCGCTGGTTGTTCGACCACGCGCCCCGTGGGGCCGTAGTGGCTGCGGTCACAGAAGACGTTCCTGCCGGTTACACCGACTACGACCGATATCCGAGCGTGTGGATCGAGCTCCAGGAAGAACCCGTCAAGAAGCGGTTTGCGACCGACCCGGCGGGCACACTCGGCTCACTCGTGGCCGACCGGAAAGGCCCCGTGTATCTGATGCTCAACAGGGCGCAAGAGGGCAGAATCCGTGCGACGGGATTGATCCCGATGAGTCTGAAGAAGATCGACAACATGATTGCCGGCCATCCGGGCTTCCGTGTCGTGTTTCAGAACAAGGACGCCAAGGTCTACCTCTTCACCCCGACGAAAAGCCGGGAGGGCTGATGAGGTTCGGTGTACGTTCCTGGATTTTCGTACTCGCCGCGTGGTGCGCACCGGCCGCAATGGCGCTGCCTGCCGGGAACGCCCTTCGTATCGCTGCTGTGATCGTTGATTTGCTTGTTTTCCCGGGTCTCCCGCTGGTCCTTCGATGGTCGCCCGAACGATACGCAGTCGAAGGATTCACGCTGAGGTCGGTGCAGCGCATCGCCGTGCTGACGGGAGCCGTGAGTCTGTCCAGCGCGATTCTGGTGACCGTGGCGCTGATGCTGGCCGGAGCCCTCACAGCTGAACGGGCTCTCGTGATCTTGGCCTTGGTGGCAACGGTGGCGACACTGGCTCCGGCCAGGCGCAGTACCGGTCGCACCAGTACGAAGGGAAGTTGATCAGCGCTGCCAGGCGCGAACGTAATCCACCCGCATGTCTGCTGGAAGTCTTGTCGGCCCGCCGACTTCGGGCTGAACTGAGTAATTCAGCATGAACCACTGCGGGGCGTCGGTGACCCCTTCTGTGACGGCACCGACGAGCTCTCCATCGTAGTAGTACTCCACCCGCCCGGGCTGCCAGCTCGCGCCGAAGGTGTGCCAGCCCGTGTAATCGCCGTCGGCGCACCCCCCTCTTTCGCCGCCCTCGCCCGCCGCGGAGCGGAAATGGAAGCAGGCACGCCCCCGGAGGCCCTCCATCACATCGTTCTCCCCGTCCTCCGGCCAGCCCGCGCCCACCTGCCAGAACGCCGGCCAGTTGGCGATCACTCCGGGAGCGGCGGCCGGCAAGTGGATTCGAGCCTCCACGGCTCCGTACCTCTGCTGAAAGTGATCCTTCGTGTTGACCATTCCGGAGGCATAGTCCATTTCCTTCCCTCCGCAGGTCACGCCCTTTTTGACGGCCCTTATGTTCAGGATCCCGTCAGATACCTGTACGAGCCCGGCATCGTAGCATTGCAGCTCATCCGTGTTGACAGGCTCGGTGACGTCCGAATCGCCGCTGCCGTAGGGGCTCCCGACCGTCCACTTCTCCTCGTCAAGCTCGGTCCCGTCGAACTCGTCACTGAAAACCAGCTGCCAGTCGCCCGAAATGCCTTTTGGGCTCGGTGATGCCCCCTCTGAGCCTGCGCAGTCGGCGGTGGCGAAGGGTGCCGTGACACCGACCAGGAATGCTGCGAGGGACCTGTGTCCCCTGTTGCGGCTCTGCGAGACGGAGTGGGGCATGGCGGCATCGCCTCCAGCGGGTTGTTCAAGGAGACAAAGCGGGGAAGAAGAGGTTGTTCTGAGTCACCATCCGTATCAGCCGATGCGATTTACGGAGCAGCGCATATCCTTTCGTGAGCGCGTGGTCCCTGGCGAAATTCCAGGCGATCGCCCGTCCGTCCACAAGCCGCTCGAATTCCCGGAGACGCGTGCTGCGCCGCACCGTGACTCTTTTCAGAGCGTACGGCCCTTGCGTCCGCCGAGCCAGTTCGTTGCCCACGGCGAGTGACTGCGCGAATCCTGCAGCGCGCACCGTCCGGCGGACGCGACGGCTGGAATAGCCATACGGGTAGGCGAATGAGACGGGCGCCCGGCCGAGTTGTTCGTCGATGATCTCCCGGCAGCACAGCATCTCGAACCAGAGCTGTTCGTCGGTGAGCTGGTCCAGTTGCGGATGAGTATGGCTGTGGCCGCCGATCTCCATGCCGGCCTCCGCGAGTTCGCGTACCTGTCCCCAGTCGAGCATGGTGTCCGGGGCGCCATCGGTTTCGTACGGGCCGTGCAGCCACCCGGTCGAGATGAAGAGCGTTGCGGGGAACCCGTGCTTGGCCAGGACGGGGAGGGCGTGGCGATGTACGCCCTCGTACCCGTCGTCGAACGTGATCAGCACGGGGTGAAGGGGAAGGGGTGAGCCGCCCCGCCAGGCCGCTGCCAGCTGCGCCGTGGTCAGGGGGGTGAAGCCGCGGTCGGCGAGCAACTGCATCTGCTCGGTGAACGCCCTTGGTGAGACGGACAGGGCCCGGGTCGATGGCCTGGGATCACGAGCCACCGCGTGGTACATCAGGATGGGAACAGGCTGCGTCACCGGGACCTCCATCAGTGGAGCGCTCATGCGGTAGCTGCGGGGTGCCGTAGGGATGGGGGCCGCCCTCGGTGAGGGCAGGTGGTTCCGAGTCCGGGAACACCAAGCCGTTGCGCAGGGCGCTCACGGTGCCGACCAGATATCCGCTCGCCGCCGCAGCCAGTCCGGCCACTATGGCGCACGCCCTGCCCACGCCGCCCAGGTGCCCGGAAAGCGCATCGCGCAGGCCGCCCGCAGCACCTGAGGGCAGCACCCGGGCGGCGTAGCGGCGTTCGGACTCCAGGCCCTTGTCCGTACCGACGCTGCGGGCCACCCGTGCCTTGGACAGGCCTTCGGCGTAGGCGCGGGTGCGGAAATATGCGAAGCGCTCCCGGGACGCGGGGACCTTGTGGTGGATCACCGCCCGGTCGTCGATCAGGAGCACCGCGTCGGGATCGGCGCGGGTCAGCCGGATGCACAGCTCTGTCTCCTCGCATCCCAACGGGCGTTTGTCGCCGTCTCTGCCGATCCCGGTGGCGAAGCCGCCTGCGATGTCGAAGGCCGAGCGGCGGAAGGAGGCGTTGCCTCCGAACACATTGCGCACCCGGACAGTGCCTTCCGGGAACCCCTTGTAGGTGCAGCCCACCACCCAGTCGAACTCGGCCGGGAACCAGGACGGACGGCGTCCGGAGACCCATGCCGGTAGGGTGCGCCCGCCGACCGCCATCACCCGCGGGTCCGCGTAGGCCGCGGCGAAGTGCCGCAGCCAGTCCGGTTCCGCTACCGCGTCGTCGTCGAGGAACGCGACGACCGAGCCACGGGCGGCGGCGATGCCGGTGTTGCGACCCGCGGACAGGCCAGGGGGACCGGCGTTCGCCATCACCCGCACTGTTGCCCCGGCCTGCTGGTACTGCCTGACCAACCGGTTGAGCAGCCTCGCGTTGTGGTCGACCACCAGCAATGTCTCCAGCGCCGGGTGCGCCTGTCCCCGCACCGATGACACCGCCGCCAGGATGTCCTCCCAGCGTTCCTCCGTGTACACGCAGATCACCACGGAGATGTCCGTACGACTCAGGACGCCTCTTTCGGTGCGGCCGGGTGTGGTGTTCATGAGGTGGGCTCCGAGCTCCTGGGCAGCCAGTGTGACCGCCAGATCAGCAGGTAAAGCGCCAGCAGGCACTGGGCCATGAGCCAGGCGACGCCCGCACCACTCAGGCCGAGCAACGGGAGCAGCACCGCGGCGAGGCCGATGACCAGGACGCACAGGGCGAGTTGGAGCCCCACCACCATGCGCAGTTTCCGGCGTGCGCGCGCCACATCCACAGCCAGGCTGACCACGAGATTCGGCAGTGCGGAGAGCGCCACCAACCGCAGCAGCGTCGTGCCGTGTTCGGCGTACTCCGGACCGAAGATCGAGAGGAACTGTGGAGCGAACACGACCGTCCCGCCCGCCGCGAGGGCCAGCAGCAGCGCCGAATGGCGCAGCATCCTGCACGCGTGCGTGAGCAGTTGTCCGGGGCTGCGTACAGCCTCCACGATCAGTGAACTGCCCATGTTCGTCGTCACGAGGTAGAGCATGAAGCCGACGACCCACGCCAGCGAGAAGTAGGCGCTCTGTTCCGCGCCCAGGGTGTTCAGCACCAGAAGTGGCGCGAAGGTGTACGCGGCCATGCGGAACAGCGAGCCGACATAGTCCGCGGCCGCGTAACCGACCATGCGGGGCGGGCGTACGGCTTCCGGAGACGCCTGCTCGTGCTGGGGCACCGCACGCCGCATCAGGTAGAAGTTGATCACGAGGAAGGAGGCGACAAAGGCCCCGGCCCAGGAGATCAGGATGCCTGTGAACAGCGCGACGGTCGCGCAGATGGCCAGCAGCACGTTCCGTACCACGGCGAACATCAAGTTTTCTGCCATGACCCACGTCGGGCGCCTCACTCCGGTCAGGGCTCCGTCCTGCAGGATGAACATGGAATAGCCGACCGTGGCCACCACGAAGCAGATACCGGTCGCCGGAGTCAGCAAGAAGGCCAGGTCGGGCGTGATGTGGGGCACCAGCAGCAGGAACACGACTGCGGCCACCACACTGCAGACGATGCATGCCGCGTAGCAGGTGAGTATCAGTCCGCGGGTGTGCCGCCCCGCGGACGGCACGAACCGGACAAGGAAATCGGACAGGTTCAGCTGACCGATGCTGGCGAGCAGTGTGACGGCGGAGAGAGCGGAGTAGCTGAGACCCACCACCCTGTCGTCGTACCAGCGTGAGGCGCATATCCAGAAGACAGCCCCCAGCGCAGCGTTGGCGAGGGAGCTCACAGCCAGGAGATGTCCGTTGCGGAGCAGTTGATCGCGCGGCAGGACGGCGGCGATCCCGGCTCGCATCGTCGCGGCCAAGGGGCGCCCCGCGCTGCGATTGGAGGGACCGGTCGTCCCTTCGTACGTACTGGTCGCTTCCTTAGCGCTTCCAGCGGTGCCGGGCTCAAGTTTCGTACGCACGGCTTCACCTGAGGCACTGGCTGCGACTGCGGAGGTACCCCACTGGTCCGTACAGCAGCCCCCGAATCTCCAGCAGGGCGAGCCGCCGCGACCATTCGGTGTCCTGACTGCTGGTACGCATGTGTGCCCTGGCAGCCGCATACCGGATGCCGCCAGGGAGTCTGCGCAGCAGGGCGGGCAGCATGCGGGGATGGTGGGCGAGTGCTCCGGTCAGGTAGGCCCCGAAGCCGGCGCCGTACCCGAACGCCTGTGCCGACAGGGCGTCAGCTGTGCGCCGGTGGCGATGCCAGACGATGGCGTCGGGCTGGTAGGCCAGGGTGCGGCCGCTGACGACCACCTGGAAGAAAGCGAGCAGATCTTCGCCGCCACGCGCAGGCGTCCCGGGGCCGGTGGCCGGGTCGAAGCCACCGAGGGCTCTCAGCAGATCCGTGCGGAAGGCCATGTTGGCCCCGGAGCCGAAGTGTCCGGCGGTAAACGGAAAGAGTGGATCTTCAGGGGGATCGTGCAGGGACCAGGAGCGGGGACGGTATCCCTTGCCGAACGCACCGTGCCGTTCCAGCGCAGCCTGAGCCTCGGTCTGGAGTTCGGCGGGCACGATGAGCCCTGTCACGCAGCCGATATGTCGGTCCCCCGAAAAGGCCTCGGCGAGCGCGGACAGCCACCGGGCGTCGACGAGGGTGTCGTCGTCCGAGTACGCCACGATGGTGCCGTGAGCAGCGGCCAGCCCCCGATTACGCGCTCTGGCCCCGCCTGCAACGGGTTCCCTTACATAGCGGACCTGGTGGCTGTATGCCTCGTGGACCAGTTGCTCGGCCGCCGCGTTCGCGGGGGCGTTGTCCACCACAGTGATCTCGAATCGTGACCTCGGATACTCCATTCTCAGCAAAGAGTCCAGGCACTGACGTAGCTGATCGCAGCGGTTGCGGGTGGGTACTACCACGCTGATATCGGGCGGGTCACCGGTCCGCCCCGCATCGGACGGAGCCATGCACACATCGAGTTCCCGCCGGGTCGATTCGGCCAGCGTCTGCCACAATTCCGCGGGGCTGGCGCCGCTGCTCAACACCATGCCCAAGGGATGGCCTCGCCGTCGTACGAGGGCCAGGACACGGCCCTGCGGATGGATCCGCGCGCGGCTGCCCGGAGGGCTGAACCTGCCCGGTTCAGCCAAGTCGATGTCGACGACCCTGATCGGAGCGTCGCCGGGGACGAGCAAGCGTTGGCTGGTCGCAGTCACGGGCTGCTCCGTCCGGTCGGCGCTGACCGTGACCCTGGTCGCTCCGAGAGGAGCGTGCGCAGCACTCGCCGGCCGTCGGATATCGCATGCAGGTTGGAACGCCCGCTGCGGCGGGGCAGTTCGAGGCTCGGGACCTCGGCGATGCGCAGACCCGAACGCAGGGCGTGCGCGATCATCTCGGTCTCGATCTCGAATCCGGAGGAGTGCAGGTCGAGGTCGGCCAGGAAGTCCCGGCGGAAGGCGCAGAACCCGTAGCACAGGTCCGTGAGCTGCGCGTCGTACAGGTGGTTCACGGCGGTCAGCAGCATGCGGTTGCCGAGCCGGCGGATGCGCGTGATGTCGAGCGATCCGCCGCCCGCGATGAACCGCGAGCCCTTGACGAAGTCGAAGCCATTGTCGAGGAAGTGCAGGTAGTGCGGGATCTCCCCAGGCAGCATGCTGCCGTCCGCGTCCATCATCACGATGTAGTCGCCGGTCGCGGACAGGAAGCCGGTGCGCAGAGCGTTCCCCTTGCCCGGGCCGCTCTGTGCGACGGGGCGGACGGTCGGCAGGCACCGGGTCGCCATGTGCACCGTGGCGTCCGCGGAGTCTCCGTCGACCAGGATGACCTCGTCGACGCAGTCCGGGATCTGTTCGAAGACCCAGGGGATGTTGCGTGCCTCGTTCCGGGCGGGGACGACCAGGGTGACGGTGGCCCGAGGCGGGGGGCGGTCCTCGGCCCGGCGCAAGGGGTGCGCGGGGTGGTCCGGCAGGGAGATGGGCTGCTCGGTCAGGTGAGGCGTGTGGTTCATGGTGCCGGTGTCTCCGAGTGGAGGATCCTCGGGCAAGACGCCATATATTTACGGCGTATACGTACATCTTGCCCCTTTTGCCCCCGAGGTCAAGAGAGTGGCGTTTTCTCGTGGGGGAGAGTTCTGGGTGCGGTGCTTTGTCCGGCGTAGTGTGGAAAGCGGCAGAGTGCACGATGGCGTGGTCCCGATCATGAGCGCACCCATCGAGGATTACGCCCTCCTCAGCGATCTGGAGACGGCCGCCATGGTCGGCCGGGACGGGTCGGTCGACTGGTTGTGTCTGCCCCGCTTCGACTCGCCCGCCTGTCTGGCGGCCCTGCTGGGTACCGAGGACAACGGACGCTGGCGGGTGGCCCCGGTCTCCGGCGGCTTCTGTGCCCGCCGCTCCTACCGGACCGACACGCTGGTCCTGGACTCCGTGTGGGAGACCGCCACGGGCACCGTGCGTGTCACAGACCTCATGCCCCCGCGTGCCGGAGTGCCGTGCATCGTCCGCCTCGTCGAGGGCCTGTCCGGCACGGTCGACGTGCGCAGCGAACTGCGGCTCCGCTTCCACCAGGGCCGCGTCGTCCCATGGGTGCGGGAGGTCGGTCACTGCACCGTCGCCGTCGCCGGACCGGACGCCGTCTGGCTCGGCGGCGACGGCCACGTGCGGGACATGGGCGACCCGCACGGCACGGTCTGGGACTTCACCGTCGGGGCGGGGCGCCGCCTGGCCCTGACCCTGGGATGGACCCCGTCCCGCCGGCCCGCGCCGCCCACGCCCCTGTCCGTCCCGGCGGAGACCGCCGTGAAGGAGACCGTCGACTTCTGGCGACGCTGGGCAGCGCAATGCCGCTACCAGGGGCCGTGGCGGGACGCCGTGGTGCGTTCCCTCATCACACTCAAGGCGCTCACCTACGCCCCCACGGGCGGCATCGTCGCCGCCCCCACCACCTCGCTGCCCGGATGTATCGGGGGCGAGCGCAACTGGGACTATCGGTTCTGCTGGCTGCGCGACTCCACCAGCGCCCTGTCCTGCCTGCTGCGCAGCGGGTACCGGGACGAGGCCACGGCATGGCTGGGCTGGCTGGTGCGGGCCCTCGCGGGGGACCCCGCCGATCTGCAGACCGTTTACGGGGTCAAGGGGCAGCGGCTGCTGCCGGAGACCGAGGCGCCCTGGCTGCCCGGTTACGAGGGCTCCCGGCCCGTGCGGTTCGGGACCTCGGCGGTGGGCTTCCAGTTGGACGTGTACGGCGAGGTCATGGACACGCTGTGGCTGTCGCTGCGCGCCGGGATCCCGATGCCGGCCCATGTGTGGGACGTGGTCGAGGCGCTCATGGGGTTCCTGCTCCGGCACTGGCGCGAACCGGACCAAGGGCTGTGGCAGGTAGGGGGACCGCGGCGGCAGTTCACACACTCCAAGGTCATGACGTGGGTGGCCGCCGACCGCGCCGTGCGCATGGGCGAACTGCTGGGACGCAACGCCTCCTCCGGGGAGTGGCAGGCCATGCGGGACGAGGTGCACCGGCAGGTCTGCCGGGAGGGCTGGGATCCCGCCCAGGCGTCCTTCGTGCAGTCCTACGGCGCGCCGGGCCTGGACGCTTCGGCCCTGCTCATTCCCAGGGTCGGCTTCCTGCCGGCCCGTGACGAGCGAGTGCGCGGCACCGTGCGCGCGATGGGCGGCCTCGGGCGCGGAGGGTTCGTACGCCGATACGCGCAGGGCGGCTCCGGGCAGGGCGGCGAGGACGGCATCGACGGCGCCGAGGGCACGTTCGTCTCGTGCTCGCTCTGGTACGCCGACGCCCTCGCCGCGACGGGGCATCGCCAGGAGGCCCGCGAGGCCTTCGAACGGGTCCTCGCCATCCGCAACGACGTCGGCCTGCTGGCCGAGCAGTGGGACCCGGACACGGGCCGCCAACTGGGCAACGCGCCCAAGGCGTTCAGCCATATCGCGCTGGTGGAAACGGCGTTCGGCCTGTCACCGCCGCCACCACAGTCGTCGTCATCGGCATCGGCATCGGCGTCGTCCCGGTCGTCCCGCGGACGCCGTGGCGCGGTGCTGGCGGGCCGGGGGTGACCCGGCCTGGTCGCCGGAGATGCCCCGGCCCCGTCTCGTACATCCCCGCACCCCGGTCAGTCCGGTGCCGGCGCCCGCTCGGCGTTCCGCCGCCGCAGTACCACCTCGCCCTGCTCGACCGTCAACGGCCGCGCGAACAGGAACCCTTGCCCGAACCCACAGCCGATGTCCGCCAGCAGGTCTCGCTGCGGCTGCTCCTCGATGCCCTCGGCGATCACCTGGAGGCCGAGCGTGTCGGCGAGATGGACGATGCCCTCGACCAGGGCGACCTGCTGGGGGTCCTCCGGGATGCCGTCGATGAAGGACTTGTCGATCTTGAGTACGTCGATGGGGAAGTCCCGGAGATAACGCAGTGAGGAGAACCCGGTGCCGAAGTCGTCGACCGCGATGCGCACACCGCGGTCCTTCAGCGCCTGGATCTGCGCGTCGATCTGCTCGGTCCGCCGCATGAGCACCGACTCGGTGAGTTCCAGCTGGAGCGTGCCCGCGGCGAGGCCGGTGGTGTCCAGGGCGGTGCAAACGTCGTCCAGGAAGCCCGTGTCCCGCCACTGCCGGGCGGAGACGTTGACGCTGAGATACGGCGGGTCGAGCCGCCGCGTGCGGTGCTGGAGCCGGGCGATGTCGTCCGTGGCGCGGCGCAGCACCCAGGCGCCCAGCGTCGAGATGTGCCCGGTCTCCTCCGCCAGCGGGATGAACTGCGCCGGCGGGACCGGATCGGGCCCGAGCTCCGGCCAGCGGGCCAGTGCCTCAAAGCCGACGACCTCGCCCCCGGCGATGTCCACCACCGGCTGGTAGCGCAGGCCGAACTCCTCCTCGCTGACGGCCTTGTCGAGCCGCGCCTGGAGGTCGTGCCGCTCCACCACGCGGACCCGCTGCTGGGGTTGGAACCGGCGCCAGGTGCGCTTGCCGGACGCCTTGGCCGCGTAGAGGGCCAGATCGGCGAGCGCCAGCAGTTCCCCGGCGTCCGTGCTGTCCCTGGCCGTGGCCACGCCCACGCTGGCCGAGAGGCTCACCGATTCCTCCGTCAGGTGGAACGGCCGGCTGAGGGTGCGGACCACGTGTGCGGCCAGCAGCTCCGCGTCGAGGGGCTCCTGGGCGTCCTCCATCAGCACGGCGAACTCGTCGCCGCCGAGCCGGGCGGCCGTGTCGGTGCGGCGCAGCGTCCCCGACAGGCGTTCGGCCACGGCACACAGCAGCCGGTCGCCGACCGCGTGGCCGAGCGTGTCGTTGACGATCTTGAAGTCGTCCAGGTCGACGAAGAGCAGACACGTGGTCGTCGCCTCCCGGTGGCCCCGGCGCAGCGCGCGTTCGGTCCGCTCCAGCAGCAACGTCCGGTTGGGCAGCCCGGTCAGGGAGTCGTGGAAGGCCTGCTGGGTGAGTTCGTGCTCCAGCTGCCGCTGCTCGGTGACGTCCCGCAGGGTGACGACCAGACCGCCGACGGTCGGGTCCCGCCGCAGGTCGCGGCAGCGCACCTCCACCTCGATGCGGTCCGTGTCCCGGATCACCCGCCAGGTGTCGTAGGCCTCCTGGTGCCCGTTGCCGCGCGGGTCCGTCAGGGTACGGACCGCCCGGTCCCGCTCCCGGAGGTCGACCAGGTCCGGCAGCCGCGTCCCGGTGAGGGGAGCGCTGCCGAACACGGTCCGCGCGGACGGGCTGGCGTAACGGACGGTGGTGTCGTCGTTGACGATGAGGATGACGTCCGAGGCGTTGTGCACCAGGGTGCGGAAGTAGGCCTCGCTCTCCTTGCGGATGACCTCCCGGCGGAGCGCGATGCGTTCCGTCGCCAGCCCCGCGTGCGAGGCGAGCAGCTCCAGCGAGCCGCGTATCTCGGCGAGTTGCCGCTCGGAGCCGGCCGCCAGCAGCGCTCCCGGGAGCTCGCCGCCGTCCGGCCGCTCGGGCTGGACCATGGGACAGACCAGGGCGGCCGGCAGGTCGCCGAGCCGGGCGGCGAGGCCCGGTCCCAGCGCGGGGACCGGAACCAAGAGGGTGCGGCTGCGGGCGAGCGCGTCCGGCCCGTCCCGCGCGGCCTCGCCGAAGTCGGTGCCAGGGGGGCGGAGCGAGCGCGCCAGGCGCGCGTACAGGTCCTGGGCCTCTTCGGCCGGGAGGAGCAGCGTCACGTGGCGGCCCTGCGGCCCGAACAGGGCTGCGACCGCCGCGTCGCAGGCCCGCGCGATCTCCTCCGGCCAGAACGCCCCGACCAGTGACGCGGCGGCGGTGCGCAGGGCGAGCTCCCGGGTCATGGCCCGGCGGTGCGCGACGACCATCAGGGTGAGCCGGAAGATCACCAGCAGGAACAGCACACCGGAGAACGCGGCCAGCATCTTCGCGTCGTGGACCAGGCCCCCGCGATCCTCGTGGACGAGGATCGCGGGCGGGATCAGTGTCGCGACGCCGAGCAGCAGCAGCCGGCGCCGGGGCGGCACCAGGGACTGGGGCAGGGAGTCCGACGTGGTCGTTCGCGCCATGGAGGGGTGCAGTGCGGCCAGTCCCCAGGCCGTGTAGAACACGATCCAGCCGGAGTCCAGCAGCGTGCCCGCCTGCCAGGTGCCGTTGAGCTGCAGGATGCCGTAGGCGATGTCGAAGCCGAGCAGGGTCAGGGTGCCCAGGACGAGTAGCTGGACGGCGCGGTTGGGGCGGGGCCCCGCGCTGCGGGTGAGGAGCCGGACCAGCAGGGCCAGTACCAGGACGTCCCCGATCGGGTAGGCGATGCTGATCGCCCGCTGCGGCCAGTTCAGCCCTTCCAGCCGGGCCAGCGGCTGCACCAGGTAGACCCACACCGGCAGCGCGAGCCCGGCCGTGATGACCAGGGAGTCCAGCAGGCTGGGCAGGTCACGCCCCGTCCAGCGGTAGCGCACCAGACCGGACAGCCCCACGGCGAACAGGGGATACGCCAGGAGGTAGCAGGCGTCCGCCGGGGACGGGAACGGGTTCGACGCGGAGAAGTACGCCTCCTGCGCGTTGTAGTAGGTGTCGCCCGCGGCGAAGGCCAGCAGCCCGGCGGCCAGCACCACCCACGGCCGGCGGTGTGTGGGCCGGTGGACACGCACTCCGACGACGACCGCCGCCACACCCGCCAGTGCGATGAGGGCCCACAGCGGTGTACGCAGGGACGGAACACTCATGTAGAGAAAGGTGAGGACCCCGACCAGCGTGAGGTGAACGGCCATCAGCCGGTGGGCCGGACCTCCCGGCTCCGCACGGGCCGACGCCGAGTCAGGGCGCTGCGCCCGGCGGGCAGGACGCCCGGTACGGCTCACCTTGCGGGTCGTGTGGAGAGCCCGGGGCCGCATGACGGCCTAGTCCTTCGTCTCCGGGGGCTCGGACTCCGCGTAGCCGTCCGGGTTGAGCCGCTGGAAGCGCCAGGCGTCCCGGCACACGTCGGCCAGGTTCCTGGTGGGGTGCCAGCCCCAGGCGCGGGTCACGGCCGTGGCGTCGGCGACCAGCTCGGCGACGTCCCCGGGGCGGCGGGGCGCGACGTCGTACGGCACGGGTCTGCCGCACGCCCTGGAGAACGCGTCGATCACGTCGAGGACCGAACTACCGGAGCCCATCCCCAGGTTGTACACGTGCATGCCCGGTGCGCCGCCCAGGTGGTCCAGCGCGACGCGGTGTGCCTCGACGGCGTCCATGACGTGCAGATAGTCCCGGATGCCGGTGCCGTCGCGGGTCGGATAGTCGGTGCCGAACACGGGGAGCCGCTCGCGCCGGCCGACGGCCACCTGCGCGAGGTACGGCAGCAGGTTCTCGGGCGTGTGGCGCGGATCCTCGCCGAGCAGACCGCTGGGATGGGCCCCGGCCGGCACGGGGTAGCGCAGGCACAGCACCGTGTAGTCGGGATCGCGGCGGCAGACGTCCGCGAGGATCTGTTCGCAGATCCACTTCGAGGCCGCGTAGGGCGTGCCGGGCCGGGCGGGCGTGGTCTCGTCGAGGGGGCCGCGGCCGGCGTCTCCGTAGACCCAGCAGGAGGACGGGTAGACCAGCCGGCGCACCCCGTGGTCGTGCATGGTCCGCAGCAGGGCGGTGGTGCCGCCGACGTTGGTGTCGTAGTACGGGACGGGCATCCGTGTCGACGCGCTCCCCGCCTTGTGCGCGGCAAAGTGCACGACGGCGTCCACGGAGTGTCGGTCGAAGACGGCCGAGAGGGCGCGCCGATCACGGATGTCCAGTTCGTAGACGGCACCGACGAAGCGGCCGGCGATCCGTTCCACCCGGGCGAAGACCTGCGGGGTGCTGTTGGAGTAGTTGTCGACCACGATCACCTCGTAGCCGTGGTCGAGCAGTTCCACGCAGGTATGACTGCCGATGAAACCGGCCCCGCCCGTGACGAGGACGGTCGAGGGAGCCCAGGAGGATCCGGCTCCTCGAGCGGTCGGCGACTGGTTCCTGCGGGCCATGCCTGGACTCCCGCATGAGGTCGGGTTCACCGTATGTTTACGGTGTATATGTACGACTTTGCGCCCGAGCTCAAGGTCTGGTCAAGGCCTGACCAGCAATTGGAAGTCGAACGTGTACCGCGACGCCCGGTAGATGTGCGTTCCGTACTCGACCGCACGCCCGGTGTCGTCGTACGCCGTGCGCTGCATCGTGAGCAGCGCCGCGCCCGCCTCCTCGTCCAGGCGCGCGGCCTCCTCCGCGGTGGCCGCGCGGGCGCTGACGCGCTGGCGGGCGCTGTGCAGGGTGATGCCCGCCGAGCGCATCATCCGGTACAGGCCCGTCGACTCCAGCCGGGCGTCGTCGAGGTCCACGAGCGACGCCGGCAGGTAGTTGCACAGCAGGGCCACCGGCTGGCCGTGCGTGCGGCGCAGCCGGTCCAGGACGGTGACCTCGCTGCCCTCCGCGACGCCGAGCGCCGCGGCCACGTCGCAGGAGGCCGGGACGACCTCGTGGCGCACGACCTGCGTGGTGGGCCCCTGCCCGGCCGCCTCCAGGTCGTCGTAGAGGCTGCTCAGCTCCAGCGGGCGCTTGACCTGGCTGTGCACCACCTGCGTGCCGACCCCGCGCCGCCGGACCAGCAGCCCCTTGTCGACGAGGGACTGGATGGCCTGGCGGACGGTGGGGCGGGACAGGCCGAGGCGCACCGAGAGGTCGACCTCGTTGCCCAGGAGGTTGCCCGGGGCGAGGGCCCCGTGCTCGATCGCCGCCTCCAGCTGCTGTGCGAGCTGGTGGTACAGCGGCACGGGACTGCCCCGGTCCAGGGCGAAGCCCAGCGCGCTGAGCGCCGGGGCGGCCGCGGGTCGGTTGCGGGCCCGGTCACCGGTCCTCGCCATGGATTGCCCCCCTCAGGTGTGCCGTGGCTTCCCCCCTTCGGCGTCAGGAGTTGCTCGGGAAGCCGAGGTTGATGCCGCCCGCGTCGGCCGGGTCCGGCCAGCGTGTGGTGATGACCTTGCCCTGGGTGTAGAAGGCGATGCCGTCGTTGCCGTAGACGTGCAGGTCGCCGAAGAGGGAGTCCTTCCAGCCGCCGAAGGAGTGGTAGCCGACCGGGACCGGGATCGGCACGTTGACGCCGACCATGCCCGCCTTGACCTCCAGCTGGAAGCGGCGTGCGGCGCCGCCGTCCCGGGTGAAGATCGCGGTGCCGTTGCCCCAGCGGGAGTCGTTGATCAGCTTGATGGCCTCTTCGTACGTCTCCGCGCGGACCACGCACAGCACCGGGCCGAAGATCTCCTCCCGGTAGGCGTCCGCCGTCAGCGGCACCCGGTCCAGGAGGGAGACGCCGAGGAAGAAGCCGTCCTCGTGGCCGTCGACCGAGAAGCCGGTGCCGTCGACGACGACCTCGGCGCCCTGCTCGGCGGCCGACGACACGTAGGACGCCACCTTGTCGCGGTGCTCGCGGGTGATCAGCGGGCCCATCTCGGACGCCGGGTCGTTGCCCGGGCCGATCTTCAGGTTCTTCGCCCGCTCGGCGATCTTGCCGACCAGCTCGTCACCGGTGTCGCCGACCGCGACCACGACCGACACGGCCATGCAGCGCTCGCCCGCCGAGCCGTACGCCGCGTTGATCGCCTGGTCTGCGGCCAGGTCCAGGTCGGCGTCGGGCAGGACCAGCATGTGGTTCTTGGCGCCGCCCAGCGCCTGCACCCGCTTGCCGTGCTCGACCGCCTTGAGCTGGATGTACTTGGCGATCGGGGTCGACCCGACGAAGGAGACCGCCTCGATGTCCGGGTGCTCCAGGATGCGGTCCACTGCCGTCTTGTCGCCCTGCACGATGTTCAGCACACCGTCGGGCAGACCCGCCTCGGAGGCCAGCTCGGCCAGGCGGAAGGAGGCCGACGGGTCCTTCTCCGACGGCTTCAGCACGAACGTGTTGCCACACGCGATGGCCAGCGGGAACATCCACATCGGCACCATCGCCGGGAAGTTGAACGGCGTGATGCCCGCGACCACACCGAGCGGCTGGCGGATCGAGGCGACGTCGACCCGGGTGGAGACCTGAGTGGACAGCTCGCCCTTCAGCTGGACGGAGATGCCGCACGCGAGTTCCACGATCTCCATGCCGCGCGCGACCTCGCCGAGCGCGTCGGAGTGCACCTTGCCGTGCTCGGCGGTGATCAGCTCGGCGATCTCGTCGCGGTGGGCGTCCAGCAGCTCGCGGTACTTGAACAGGATCGCCGTGCGCTTGGCGAGCGAGGACTCCCCCCAGGACTCGAATGCGGCCTTGGCGGAGGCGACGGCGGCGTCCACCTCGTCGACGGTCGCGAACGCGACCTGCTTCTCCTGGGCGCCGGTGGCCGGGTTGTAGACGGGGCCGAAGCGGCCGGAGGTTCCCTCGACGGGCTTGCCGTCGATCCAGTGCGTGATGATCTTCATGGTGCCAAGGGCCTTTCGTGGAGCCTGGGTTCAGTGGGGAGGTCGCGGGTGTTCAGAGGTGGCGGCGGCGTCCGGCGACCTGCCGGTCGTAGCGCTCGCGAGCCTCGACGGCGGCCTCGCGGGAGGCGGTCTCGGCCACGGGCACGTCCCACCAGGCCTCGGCCGGGGGAGCGGTCGGGGCCGGGTCGGTCTCGACGTACACGCAGGTCGGCCGGTCGGAGGCGCGGGCCGTGGCCAGCGCCTCGCGCAGTTCGCGCACGGTCTTGGCGCGCAGGACGTCCATGCCGAGGCTGGCCGCGTTGGCGGCCAGGTCGACGGGCAGCGGGGCGCCGGTGAAGGTGCCGTCGGCGGCCCGGAACCGGTAGGCGGTGCCGAACCGCTCGCCGCCGGTCTCCTCCGACAGACCGCCGATGGAGGCGTAGCCGTGGTTCTGGATGAGGACGATGTTGAGCGGCAGGCCCTCCTGGACGGCCGTGACGATCTCCGTCGGCATCATCAGGTAGGTGCCGTCGCCCACCAGGGCCCACACCGGCGTTCCGGGGGCGGCCTGCTGGACACCGATGCCGGCCGGGATCTCGTAGCCCATGCAGGAGTAGCCGTACTCCAGGTGGTATTGGCGCGGGCTGCGGGAGCGCCACAGCTTGTGCAGGTCACCGGGGAGCGAGCCGGCCGCGTTGATCACCACGTCGTCGTCGCCCACGGCCGCGTCCAGCGCGCCGAGCACCTGCGTCTGGGTCGGGACCGCGCTCTCGTCGTCGGCGCGGTAGGCCGTCTCGACGACCTCCTCCCAGCGCTCCTTGCCTGCGCGGTACTCGGCTTCGTAGGAAGCCTCCACCCGGTGGCCGGAGAGCGCCTCCAGCAGCCTTTCGAGCCCCGACTTCGCGTCGCACACCAGCGTGCGCGCGGCCAGCTTGTGCGCGTCGAAGCCGGTGATGTTGAGGTTGAGGAAGCGCACGCCCGGGTTCTGGAAGAGCGTGCCGGAGGCCGTGGTGAAGTCCGTGTAGCGGGTGCCGACGCCGATGACGAGGTCCGCGGTGCGGGCGAGGTCGTCGCTGACGGCCGTGCCGGTGTGGCCGATGCCGCCGAGGTCGGCGGGGTGGTCGTGGCGGAGTGATCCCTTGCCCGCCTGGGTGGAGGCGACGGGGATGCCGGTGGCGTCCACGAACGCCTTCAGCGCCGCCTCGGCCTCGCTGTGGTGGACGCCGCCGCCGGCGACGATCAGCGGCCGCTCGGCCGACCGGATCGCCTCGACGGCCGCCGTCAGTTCCACCGGGTCCGGCGCGGGACGCCGTACGTACCAGACGCGCTCGGCGAAGAACTCCTCCGGCCAGTCGTACGCCTCCGCCTGCACGTCCTGGGGCAGGGCCAGGGTGACGGCGCCGGTCTCGGCCGGGTCGGCCAGCACGCGCATGGCCTGGAGCGCCGACGGGATGAGCGCCTCGGGGCGGGTGATGCGGTCGAAGTAGCGCGACACCGGGCGCAGGGTGTCGTTGACCGACACGTCGGCCTCGACCGGGTGCTCCAGCTGCTGGAGCAGCGGGTCGGCCGAGTGCGTGGCGAAGTAATCGCCGGGCAGGAGCAGCACCGGCAGCCGGTTGATCGTGGCCAGGGCCGCGCCGGTGACCAGATTGGTGGCGCCAGGGCCGATCGAGGTCGTCACGGCCTGCGCGGACAGGCGGTTGAGCTGCCGGGCGTAGCCGACCGCCGCGTGCACCATCGACTGCTCGTTGCGGCCCTGGTGGAACGGCATGACCTCCTCGCCCGCCTCCAGGAGCGCCTGGCCGACGCCGGCCACGTTGCCGTGGCCGAAGATGCCCCAGGTCCCGGCGATCAGCCGGCGCCGCACGCCGTCCCGCTCGGTGTACTGGGCGGACAGGAACCGCACCAGGGCCTGGGCGGTCGTCAGTCGGCGGGTGGGGGCGCTCATCGGGAAGTCTCCGGG
>NZ_NGFN01000114.1 GCF_002148965.1 Streptomyces swartbergensis
GCACCAGCACCAGCGCCACCCACGGCGCCATCAGCGCCAGCGGGTCTCCCATCCAGACGCCGCCCACCAGCCAGGCGGTCACCGCCGCCGCGGCGGCCTTCAACGACTGGACGACCAGGTCCCGCTCCCGCCCAGGGCCACGCCAGGCGGCCCGCACGGCCTCCACGGCCCTCCGCGCATCCCGCCGCACGGCGTCCAGCGGCCGCGTGGCACGGACCCCCTGCCCGAGACCCCCCATACGCTCCCGCAGCGCATCGGCGGCCGCCCGACTGTCCGTCACCTTACGGACCCGGCCCAACGGGCTGTGGGCCGCCCTGCCGGGCCGCGTTCCCTTGACCGACGGGCTGTCTGCCGCCTTGCGGGGTTGCGTCTCTTGGGGCGGTGCGCTGTCCGTTGTCTGGTTGTGGGCCGTCTCCCTGGCTGTCCGGCTGTCGGTTGGCTCGTCTGGTGTCGTCTCTCGGGCTGCCCGGTCGTCCGGCGCCTCGGCGGGGACCGTGCCCCGGGCCGTCCGGCTGCCGGTAAGCTCGTCGGGCCCCGTCTCCCGGGCCGTCCGGCTGTCTGTCGCCCTGCCGGATCCCGTCTCCCCGGGCGCCCGGCTGTCGGTCGCCTCGTCGGGTGCCGTCTCCCGGGCTGCTCGCTCAACCGTCGCTTTCTGGGGCCATGTCTCCGGGGCCGACGGGCTGTCCCTCGCGCTGTCGGCCCGCATCTCCCGGGCTGCCCGGCTGTCCGTCTCCCTGCCAGGTCCCGTCTCTCGGTCCGCCCGGTTGTCCGGCGCCTCGCCGGGGGGCCTCCCCCCGGCCGTCCGGCTGCCGGTCGCCGGGTCGGGGGCCGTCCCCCGGGGCGCCCGGCTGTCGGTCGCCTCGTCGGGTCGTGTCTCCCGGGTCGGCCGCCCGGGCGGGCGGGTGTCGTTCGCCGCCGCGGCTTCGTCCTGCCGGCGGCCGAAGGTACGAGCCGCCCGTCGAACCGCACTCGTCACACGCGTCATGCGCTGCGGGTATCCGGGTGACCGGGGGGTTTCACGTCGGCTCATGCGAGCGGACTGTCACGCAGGGACGACAGCAGGTGCGCGGGGTCGGCGTAGATCGCGTCCGCGCCGGACTTCTCCAGGTCGGCACGCGGGATGCCGCCGCACAGGACGCCCACACAGCGCACCCCGGCTCGGCTGCCCGCCCGCATGTCCCACACGGTGTCCCCGACGAAGACCGCCCGCTCCGCCGGCACCCCGGCCAGGTCCAGGGCGTGCTCGACGGGCTCGGGCGCGGGCTTGCCCGCGTCCACGTCGTCGGCGCCGGCCGTGGCGGCGATGGCGTCGTCCGCGTCGATCGCCCGGCGCAGCGCGCCCAGCTCCGCACCGCCCGCCGAGGTGGCCAGCACCACGGCCCAGCCCTCCCCGTGCAGCCGCCGCAGCAGCGCCCCGGCCTCCGGCAGCGCGGGCAGCCGGTCGAAGTACTGCCCGTACAGCGCCTTGTGGGCGGCACTGATCGCCGCGTCCTGGTCCGTGTCCCGGTCCTCGCCGAGCAGATGCGCGACGAGGTCGGTGGAGGCCAGGCCCACGGCCCGGTGGACGGCGTGCATCGGCACGTCGTGGCCCGCCTGGCGGAAGGCCTCCCACCACGTCACGACATGCAGGTGGTTGGTGTCGACCAGCGTGCCGTCGACATCGAACACGGCCGCCCGTTCCGCCTGCGCCATGTGTGTGATCCCTTCCTCGCCGGCCTGCCCTACGGCCCGCCGGGTACCACCTCAGCCGCCCGCCACGCCGGACGGCACCCGCCGCTCACGGGTCCAGGCCAGCAACTCGTCCAGAGACCACGTCGTCACCACCCGCTCGGGCGGCACCCCGCACTCCTCCGCCCGTGCGCACCCGTTGATCTGCCAGTCCAGCTGCCCCGGCGCGTGCGCGTCGGTGTCGACGGAGAACAGCACACCCGCGTCCACGGCCCGGCGCAGCAGCCGCCGCGGCGGGTCGAGCCGCTCCGGCCGGCTGTTGATCTCCAGGGCCGTGCCCGTCTCCGCGAGCGCCGCGAACACCTCGTCCGCGTCGAACTCCGACTCCGGCCGCCCCCGCCCGGTCAGCAGCCGCCCCGTGCAGTGCCCGAGCACGTCCGCGTGCGGATCACGGACAGCGGCCACCATCCGGCGGGTCATCGACCGGGCGTCCATGCGCAGCTTGGAGTGCACCGACACCACCACGACGTCGAGCCGGTCCAGCAGCTCCGGCTCCTGGTCGAGCGAGCCGTCCTCGAGGATGTCGCACTCGATGCCGGTCAGCAGACGGAACGGCGCCCAGGTCTCGTTCAGCTCCGCCACCACGTCCAGTTGCTCCCGCAGCCGCTCGGCCGACAGTCCGCGCGCCACCGTCAGGCGCGGCGAGTGGTCGGTCAGCGCCGCCCACTCGTGCCCCAGCGCCGCCGCGGCCCGGCCCATCTCCTCGATCGGACTGCCGCCGTCCGACCAGTCGGAGTGCAGATGGCAGTCACCGCGCAGCAGCGCCCGCAGCCGCTCGYCGCCCCGCACGGCCGGCGGCTCCTTCGCCTCGCCCTCCAGTTTCCGCAGATAGCCGGGCACCTCACCGGCCAGTGCCTCCCGCACCACCTGCGCGGTCTTCGGACCGACCCCCTTGAGCGACTCCAGCGACCCGGCGTCCGCACGCCGGCGCACCTCGTCCTCGCCCAGCTCCTTCAGCACCCGGGACGCCGTACGGAAGGCACGCACGCGGTACGTCGGCGCCAGGGACCGCTCCAGCAGAAAGGCGATCCGGTCCAGTGCCTCGACGGGATCCATCGCCACCTCCACCACAAGGGTTCCCCAGCACCCGGCGGGCCGCACGACGGGCGCGCGGTTTGCCCGTTACGCACCCGGGTACTGCGATGCCTCGTCCCGCACGCTCGACGAGGAGGCCTGCCATGTCCGCCCCCACCGCGCCCCCCAGCAAGGTCGCCGTGATCACCGGCGCCGACTCCGGCATCGGCAGGGCCACCGCCGTACGGCTGGCCGAGGCGGGCATGGACGTCGGCATCACCTGGCACAGCGACCACAAGGGAGCGGAGGAGACGGCCGAGGAGGTCCGGGCGCACGGGCAACGGGCCGAGGTCGCCCGGATGGACCTCACCCGGCTGCCCGAGGCCGCCGACACCGTCGACGAGCTGTGCGAGCGCCTCGGCCGCATCGACGTGCTGGTGAACAACGCGGGCACCGGCACCATGACGCCCTTCCTCGACCTGGAGCTGTCCGACGTGCGCGAGGTCCTCGACGTCGATCTCGTCGGGCCGTTCCTGTGCGGGCAGAAGGCGGCCCGGCACATGATCCGGCAGGGCGACGGCGGGCGGATCGTCAACGTGACGTCCGTCCACGAGCACCAGCCGCGCGTGGGCGCCGCCCCGTACTGCGCCGCCAAGGGCGGTCTCGGCCTGCTCACCCAGGTCATGGCGCTCGAACTCGCGGAGTACCGCATCACCGTCAACGCCGTCGCCCCGGGCGAGATCTCCACTCCCATGACCGGGCAGGAGGACACCGACCCGCACACCGAGAGCCGCCCCGGCGTGCCGCTGGGACGGCCCGGCGACGCCCGCGAGGTCGCCGCCGTCATCGCCTTCCTCGCCGGCCCGGACGCCTCGTACGTCACCGGCGCCTCCTGGAGCGTCGACGGCGGCATGCTCCGCATGGGCCCACAGGCCGGCTCGCACCTGACGAGCGACGACTGGCGCCGCCCCTGAGCGGACCGGCCGGACCGGCTGATCCCGCCGGTGCTTGACTCCGCACTACCGCCGGTTGCGCTCTACGCTCGATGCATGACCGAAAGCGCGAGCCCGTACATATCCCACCCGCGGATCGTGGTGCTCGGGGTGCAGCCGAGTACACCGCCGTTCCGGATCGTGGAGATCGACGGCCAGGTGGTCGGGGAGGCCAGGGCCATCACCGACGTACTGACGGCCGCCGCCGCGTTCGGCATCACGGTCCACGACCTGGACGACCCGGACGTGGTCCGCTGGGTCGGCGGCGACAAGTTCACCTGGACCGTGCACTAGGACCTGACCGTGCACCAGGACCTGACCGGGCACAAGGACCGACCGGGCACCAGAACCGACCGTGCGCTAGGCCCTGCCGGACGCCCGTTTCTTCCCCGCGCGGCTGCCGCGGGGCCCGCGCGCATGGACCGCGCGGCTCAGCCGGCGGCCCAGGAGCAGATAACCGATCAGCGCGCCCGTGGTGTTCAGGATGACGTCGTCGATGTCGAAGGCACGGCCGGTGACCAGCGCACCCTGGGCGAACTCCACCAGCAGCATGACCACGGCGGTCATCAGCAGCACGCGCAGGATGCCGCGGGTGCGCGGGGCGACGACGGGCACGAGGACGCCGAAGGGGATGCCCAGCAGGATGTTGCCGCCGATCTGCCGGACGGCGTCCCGCAGTTCCGGCTGGTCGAGATAGGCCTTCAGCGAGCGGCCCGGATGCATATTGGTGTGGGTCAGCGCCTCCGACGCGGGCGAGGGCTGGAGGGTCAGCCGGGCCAGCACCACGGCGAAGGCCACCATGAACGCGAAGGCGCACAGCATCGCCAGCAGCCGGACGGGCAGCGGCAGCGGGCGTCGCTCACGGCCGGGGCGGGCCGTACGGAGACGTGAGGCTGCACCGGCCATTGTGTCCTCCAGAGTTCAACTTCCCAGGGTGATAAGGCGGTTACCCACGGCCGCGCCGACGATGCCGACATGGGCCGTTCCCGGCCACGGTTTCTCCCCGTGCTCCACCGTGTCCCTCAGTTCCCGTACGAGACGCGTACCTCCTTGAAGCCCAGAGACCGCAGCAGGCCTTCGAGCATGCTCCTGGTGTTGGTCTCGGCGCGGGCGGTCAGCTCGCTCTCCTTCGCCGCGTCGCCGATGTGCCGTACCGCGAGTTTCTGCACGGCCTGTTCGCCGTTGGGATTGTCCGAGAAGAGGTCGCCGAGGCGGTCGAAGAGACCGCGCTGCTTGGAGACGGCGTAGGAACGGTCGGGGTCGAGGGCCGGCTTCCCCAGTTGCGCGTGGGGCAGCCGGAGCGTGGCGGACGTGCGGTCGCCGTTGACCTGCACGTCGTTGTCGCCGACCTTGCCCAGGTCGACGTAGGCGTCGACGGTGCCCGCACCGACGTACAGGGTGCGGGTGCCGCGGATCGCGTCGGGGAGGAGCTTGGCGTCCTTCTCCAGGTCCACGACGACCTGGAAGTTGCCGGAGGCGGCGTCGTAACGGCTGAGGTCCTGGATGGACTTCAGCAGCGCGGGGCCGGACCGGTCGTGGGTCTCGGTGCCGAACAGGTCCTTCAGGCCCGGGATCACGCTGAGCCGGATCCCGGCGAAGAACACGACGAGCACCAGCACGAGCGCGCCCACCACCTTCGCCCAGCCGGGCACGCGCCTGGGGAGACGCTTGACGGGAGTCGTCATGCGACGGCCCTCCTTCCTACTGACCGCATGCCCGCCACGAGCCGTACCAGACCGGCCGGTTGAGGATGAGGGACGCCAGCGGAAGCACTGCAGGGCGCACTCGGGCATCACACCGGGCCGGACGCCGCCTCCGGCTGCTCCAGGGCCGCGTCCAGCGTCGGCTGCGGGGGCAGCAGCCGGGACAGGCCGGTGATCCGCAGGACGCGCAGCGTCAGCGGGTGGGCGCAGACGAGGAGCAACTGCCCGTCCCGGTCGAGCACCCGGCTCCTGGCCCGGTACAGCAGCCGCAGGCCCGAGCAGTCGAAGAACTCGATCCGGCTGAGGTCGATCACGACCCGGGCGGCGCGGCGGTTCGTCTCCCGGTCCAGGTGCGGGGCGATCTCCGTGGCCGCGGCGAGGTCGATCTCGCCACGGAACTCCAGCACCGTGTGCCCCCGTTCCTGGCGAACGCGCAGATGCGGGGTGAGCGGTGCAGGTTCCTGCCGCACGACGAGATCGCCTCCAGCCTGCTCCGTGCGTGGGGAGGGGCGGCGGTCCTCAGAACCGTTCCCCGCCCTGCAAGTTACCCTCCAACGAGTGAATTTGAGCATGTTCGATTGACATATGTCTCTGAATTGCGGCCGAGTTGGCCGAGGTTCGCACGGGGGCGTACGCGGGCGTGAGCACGGGCGTGTTCCCCGGCGTGCGTCCCGGGCTACGACAGGGCGTGCCAGGCCTTGGCGAGGGCCTGCCGGAACTGCTCGGTCTGGTGTGCCGTGAGGTCGCGCACCATCCGCTCCTCCAGCTCCCGCACGGGCCCGGCGTGCCGCGCGAGCAGCTCGCGGCCGGCGTCGGTGAGCAGGATCAGCAGCTCGCGGCGGTTGCGCGGATTGCGCTCCCGGCGCACCAGCCCGCGGCCCTCCAGGGAGCGGACGAGGTCGGCGATGGACTGCGCGGTGACGAAGGAGTCCCGCGCCAGCTGGGCCGCCGACAGACCGTCGTGTCGCTCCAGCACGGTCAGCGCGGTGTACTGGAGAGCGGTTATCCCGGAGGGTCTGACCAGCTCGTCCAGATGGGAGCGCACGACGAGCTCCACCTGCTTGACCATGTAGAGCAGGGAAGGGGGCGCCTTGGTCACCTGTGCGTCGAGCATGGATGCAGGCTAGAGCATTGACAGGAAACCTGTCTGTAATGAGACTGCGAACCAACAGGAATCCTGTTTATTGAAATCTTGGCGAGACGCTGAGGAGTGGCGATGACCACCTTCGAGAGGGAACCCGGCCTGCTGTTCATCGGGGGACAGTGGCGCGAGGCCGCCGACGGGGCGCGCACCGAGGTGGTCGACCCGTCCCGGGGCACGGTCGTCACCACCGTCGCGGAGGCGGGCCCGGCCGACGTCGACGCGGCCGTACGGGCCGCCCGCGAGGCCTACGACGACGGCGCCTGGTCGGGTCTGAGCGGCCGCGAGCGGGGCCGGGTGCTGTACCGCGTCGCCCAGCTGATCCGCGAGAACGCCGACGAGATCGCCGCCCTGGAGAGCCTCGACGTCGGCAAGCCGATCACGCTGTGCGGCGCGGTGGACGTGACGAACGCGGCCAACGACTACGAGTACTTCGCGAACCTCGCGCAGAGCCAGGACGGCGCCCTGCGCGACCTCCCCATGAACGCCCTCGCCTACACCAAGCGCGAGCCGCTCGGCGTGGTCGCCGCGATCACCCCGTTCAACTTCCCGCTGATCCTCGCCGGTTCCAAGATCGGCCCCGCGCTGGCCGCCGGCAACACGGTCGTCCACAAGCCCGCCGACGAGACCCCGCTGAGCGCCCTGTACATGGCCCGGCTGTTCCAGGAGGCGGGTGTACCCGACGGCGTGGTCAACGTCGTGACCGGCAGCGGGCCGGTGGCCGGCGAGGCGCTGCTGCGTCACCGCGGTGTCGACAAGGTCGCCTTCACCGGCTCCACCGCGATCGGTCGGCATGTGGCGAGCGTCGCAGGCGAGGCCCTCAAGCCCGTCACCATGGAACTCGGCGGGAACGCGGCCCACCTCGTCTTCGAGGACGCCGACCTGGAGAAGGCGGTGGGCGCGGTCATCAAGGGCTTCGTCTTCAACACCGGCCAGTTCTGCATGGGCGGACCGCGCCTGCTGGTGGCCCGCTCGGTGTACCCCACGCTGCTCGGCATCCTCGCCGAGGCCGTACCCGGGGTGCCGGTCGGCGACCCGCGCGACCCGGCCACGGTCATCGGCCCGATGGCGGCCGAGAAGCACCTGAAGAAGGTCGAGGAGTACGTCGCCCTGGCCCGCAAGGAGGGCGCCCGGATCGTCTGCGGCGGCGAGCGGCTCGACCTGGACGGCGGCTACTACTACAAGCCGACCGTCATCGCCGACCTGTCGAACGACTCCCGCGTGATCCAGGAGGAGATCTTCGGCCCGGTCCTCACCGTGCAGCCCTTCGACGACGAGGACGAGGCCGTCGCCCTCGCCAACTCCACACCGTACGGCCTGGCCTCGGGCGTCCAGACCAGCAACCTCGCCCGCGCGCACCGGGTCGCCGACCGGCTCCAGGCCGGCATCGTCTGGGTCAACGACTGGGCGATGCTCGACCCCGCGGTGCCCTTCGGCGGCGTCAAGGACTCCGGTTACGGCCGCGAGTACGGCCCCGAGGCTCTCGCCGGTTACACCAAGGTCAAGTCCGTCGTCGTCTCGCTCGACTGAGACAGTCGTCAAGGAGCTCTTACGATGCCCACCACCACCCGTGCCGCGGTCGTCGAGTCCGGCGGCGCGCCCTTCACCCTCTCCGACGTCGTCCTCGACGAACCCGGCCCGCACGAGGCGCTGGTCCGCATGGTCGCCACCGGCCTGTGCCACACCGACCTCGGTGTGGCGAGCGGCGGACTGCCCTTCCCGCTGCCCGGGGTCCTCGGCCACGAGGGCGCGGGCGTCGTCGAGGCCGTCGGCTCCGCCGTCACCGGCGTCACGCCAGGCGACCACGTCCTGCTCTCCTTCACCTCCTGCGGCGACTGCCGCAATTGCCGCGGCGGGCACCCCGCGTACTGCGCGACCTGGCTGCCGCTGAACCTGCTCGGCGGCGGCCGGGCCGACGGCACGAGCACCATCAGCCGCGGGGGCCAGGCCCTGGGCGGGCACTTCTTCGGCCAGTCCTCCTTCGCCGAGCGGGCGCTGGCCGACGAGCGCAGCCTCGTCAAGGTCGACCCGGACGTGCCGCTGGAGTCCATCGCCCCGCTGGGCTGCGGCGTGCAGACCGGTGTGGGGGCCGTCTGGAACGTCCTGAAGCCGGACACGGGCAGCACGGTCGTCGTCCTGGGCGCCGGAGCGGTCGGCCTGTCGGCCGTGATGGCGGCGGCCCTCACCCCGGCCACGCGGATCGTCGCCGTCGACCGGGTCGCCGAACGCCTCTCCCTGGCGACGGAGCTGGGCGCCACGCACACCGTCGACACGAGCCGGGATGATCTGGCCGCGGTGCTTGCCGACATCACGGGCGGCCAGGGCGCGGACGGCGTAGTGGAGACCACGGGCAACGTCGGCGTCCTGCGGCAGGGCGTCGACGCGCTCGCCGCCCGCGGCACCCTGGTCGTGGTCGGCGCCCCGCCCTTCGGCACCGAGGTCGCCCTGGACGTCAACGGCCTGCTCGGCGGCAAGCGGATCGTCGGCCTCACCCTCGGCGACAGCGAGACCCAGACCATGATTCCCGCTTTGGTCCGCCTGGTGAAGGACGGCCGGCTCCCGCTGCACCGCCTGATCAGCACGTATCCCTTCGGGGACATCGACCGGGCCGTCCAGGACATGAGGTCGGGCAAGACGATCAAGCCGGTCCTGACGTTCTGACACGGCCGGCCGAGGGCCCCGCCGGCCGGCTGACGGCCCGGGCCGCCGAGACCCCGTCAGGCCACCGGTCGTACTTGCGGCCCGGTGGCCTGACGCAGCACCGCCGCCAGCCGGTCGCGGCTTGTGATCGGCGGGGGCCGGGTGACCGGCGCCGGCTGCCGCACGCCTCTGTCGCCCCGGCGGTCCGGCGGCGCCGAGCCCGTGTCACCTCGCCACTCAATCCGGGGCTCGCCACTGGCCGGGAGCCCCGGCACGGCCTGCCCGTGAGCAGCGGGTCGGCCGGGTAGCGGCGTCTGGCGCGCTGGTCGCACGGCTCTGCCGCCGCGGCCGTCCGGTGCTGCCGTGCCCGTGTCACCTCGCTAGCCGAGCAGCTGGCCGGCCGCGGAGCGTCTTCCGGCACACGGGCGGCCGCACGCCTCTGTCGCCCCGGCGGTCCGGTGCTGCCGAGCCCGTGTCACCTCGCTAGCCATCCGGCGTTCGCCACCGCCGAGGGTCCCGGCACGGCCAGTCGTGAGCAGCCGGCCGGCCGCGGAGCGTCTTCCGGCACACGGGCGGCCGCACGCCTCTGTCGCCCCGGCGGTCCGGCGCTGCCGAGCCCGTGTCACCGCGCCACTCAATCCGGCGCTCGCCACCGGCCGGGAGCCACGGCACGGCCTGCCGTGAGCGGCCGACCGGCCGGGTAGCGGCGTTCGGTGCGCCGGCTGTCGCACGCCCCTGCTGCCCCGGCCGTCCGGCGCTGCCGAGCCCGTCCATCTCACCAGCCATCCGGCGCTCGCCACCGGCCGGGAGACCAGGCATGGCCAACCGTGAGCGGCCTTAGGCAGGCGCCGACGGGAAGGGCTCGCCCGGCGCACGCCGCCGGCTGGCAGGCCCGACGCGGCCGACCGTGAGCGGCCGTACGACAGGCGGGGCCGGCCGGAAGGGGCCGTCCGGCGCTGCCGAGTCAGTGCCGCCTCGCCACTCGATCCGGCGCCCGCCACCGGCCGAGAGCCCCGGCACGGCCGACCCATGAGCGGCCGTACGGCCGGGCGGGACCGGCCGGAAGGGCCGCCCGGCCGTACAGGTCAGTCGTTCACCAGCACCAGCTTCCCCGTCGTCCGGCCCGTGTCGCCCTGGGCGTGTGCCTCCGCGGCGGCGGCCAGGGGGAAGGTCCCGGCGATCGTGGCGCGCAGCCTGCCCGTCTCGGCGAGTTCCGCGATCGTCTCCATGCCGGCGCGGTCGGCGTCGACCAGCATTCGGACCGCTCGTACACCGAGCCGCTCGGCCTCCTTGTAGAAGTCGTCCGAGCCCCCTGGCAGGATCGACACCACGACCCCGCCCGGGCGCAGCACGCGCAGCGAGCGCAGGGAGTTGTCGCCGCCGATCGTGTCCAGGACGACGTCGACGTCCTTCACGGCCTCGGTGAAGTCCGTCTCCCGGTAGTCCACCGCCTCGTCCACGCCGATCTCGCGCAGGAACTCGTGCTTGCCCGCGCTCGCCGTGCCGATCACGTAGGCGCCGCGCGCCTTCGCGATCTGCACCGCCACATGCCCGACCCCGCCCGCCGCGGCGTGGATCAGCACCCGCTGCCCGGACTTGAGGTCCGCGTGTTCGACCAGCGCCTGCCACGCGGTCAGCGACACCAGCGGCAGCGCGCCCGCCTGGACGTGGTCGATCCCGGCCGGCTTGCGCGCGAGGGCGCGGACCGGAGCGATCACGTACTCGGCGTGCGAGCCGTGCCCGAACGGATACGGCAGCATGCCGAAGACCTCGTCACCGGGCGCGAACGCCGCGACGCCGATGCCGACCTCCTCCACCACCCCGGAGACGTCCCAGCCGAGGACGAAGGGCGGCTCACCCAGGAAGCCCCCGGTCGCGCGGTGCTTCCAGTCGGTCGGGTTGACCCCGGCGGCCCGCACCCGGACCAGTACCTCGTTCGGTCGGGGTGCCGGGCGCTCGATCTCCACTGCCTTCAGGGCCTCGGGGCCGCCGAGGACGTCCTGGCTGATGGCTCGCATCGTGTTCTGTGTGCTCATGGTGATCCAGCGTGCCGGTCCGCGCACCGTCCGCCAATGGCAAGATTGCCAACCTTCGATAGGATCGTGCCATGCGACGTGAACGAGTGGTGGTCCTGGCCCTGGACGGCGTGTACCCGTTCGAGCTGGGTATCCCCAACCGGATCCTCGGCGCGGCCGACGGCCGGTACGAGGTCCTGACCTGTTCGGTCGACGGCGGACCGGTGCGCACCGACGCGGACTTCGGCGTCACCGTCGAACACGGCCCGGAGGCCCTCGCCACCGCCGACACCGTGGTGATCGCGCCCGTCGCGCCGGCACATCTGAGTGACCAGGTGCCCGACAAGGTCCTGGCAGCGCTCGCCCTCATCCGCCCCTGCACGCGCATCGTCTCCATCTGCACCGGCGCCTTCGTCCTCGCCGCCGCCGGACTCCTCGACGGGCGCAGGGCGACCACCCACTGGCAGGTCGCCGACCGTTTCCGGCGCATGTTCCCGCACGTCGACCTCGACCCGGACGTGCTGTTCGTCGACGACCACCCGTTCCTCACCTCCGCCGGAGCCGCCTCCGGCGTGGACATCTGCCTGCACCTGGTCCGCAAGGACCACGGCAGCCGGCTGGCCAACACCGTCGCCCGCCGCTGCGTGGTCCCGCCGTTCCGGGACGGCGGCCAGGCCCAGTACATCGAACAGCCCGTCCCCGAAGAAGGCGCCGCGAGCACCGCGGCCACCCGCTCCTGGGCCCTGGAGCGCCTTGGCGAACCGCTCACCCTGGCCGACCTCGCCGGCCACGCCCGGATGAGCCTGCGCACCTTCGCCCGCCGCTTCCACGACGAGGTGGGCCTCAGTCCCGGCCGCTGGCTCATCCAGCAGCGGGTGGCCCGTGCCCGGCACCTGCTGGAGTCCAGCGACCTCACCGTGGACCAGATCGCGGGCCGGGTCGGCTTCGCGACCGGCGCCTCTCTGCGCCAGCACCTGAACGCGGCGATCGGGGTGACCCCGCAGGCCTACCGCCGCACGTTCCAGACCACCCGCTGACCCGGGCAACTCTTCTTCGCCCAACTCGTCGGGCAGCAAAGCCATTTGTCGACCTGTTGCTTTCTGTCGGAGCGTGACGGAACCCTCACGTCCGCCGGGGGGCGAGTTTGATCCTTTCGGGTTCAAACCCGATAAGGTTCCGATCGGCGCTGTGAGTTGACGCGATCGCGTCCTGTCGACTCGCGGTGCGTACTCATGAGTGCGATCCACACACCCCCCCGTTCGATCGTGTTGCTTCGAAGGATGCAGATGGAACTCGCCACTCCGCCACCGGCGGCGCGGGCCCCTGTCGCCTGGTACAGCTGGTGGTTGATGCCGCTGGGCTTGGGAGGCGGGACCGTAGCCGCCACGTTCATGAGCTCGGAGCGAATAACCACGGCCGTCGCCGGTGTCGCGGCGACGGCGGCCGGTGCCGTGTGCGTACGCCTGCTGCTGCGCACCCGGGCTCAACTGCACCGGGCGGAGGGCTCCTTCCGCACCACGCAGGCCGAGCACAACCAGCAGTGGCAGCAGCACGTGGCGGGCCTGGAACGGAAGTTCTCCGCCGAGCGCGCCACCCTGGAGTCCCAGCTCACCGAGCAGAACGCGGCCTACGAACGGCGCCTCGCCGACCAGAGCGCCACGTACGAGTCGCAACTTGCCGACCAGAGCGCCACGTACGAGTCGCAGCTCGCCGACCAGTCCCGGGCGTACGAGGAACGGCTGACCGAGCAGGCCAGCTCCTACGAGGTCCAACTCGCCGACCAGGCCGAGGTCTGGCAGGAACAGCTGTCCCACCAGCTCGCCGCGGTCGCCCGGCTCGCCGACGAGCAACTGCCGGACGCGATGGAGAACCTGCGTTCCGGCGAGGCCATCGACGACATCCTGCCGACCGTCAACCAGTGCGCGAAGGTCAGCGCCGACCTCCAGGCGGAACTGCGCAAGCTGCTGCGCACCGCCCTGATCGGCCTGGAGGCGGAGTTCGACCGCTCCACCTCCGCCGAGCAGGCCGTGATCAGCATCGGCAACCGCATCCACGTGCTGACCAGCAAGCTCCGCGGCCGGCTGCACGAGATGCAGGGCGAGCACGGCAGGCTCCCGGCCGTCGCCCGCGGTCTGATGGAGCTCGACCAGGAACTCGGCCCCGCCGACTCGCTCGCCGCGAGCATCGGTGTGCTCGGCGGCTCCGACCGTCCGGGACGCCAGTGGCAGGAACCGCAGCGGCTGCTGAGCGTGGTGCGCGGCGGCATCGGCCGGATCAAGGACTTCCACCGCGTCCAGGTGCGCCATCTGCCCGAACTCGGCGTCGACGGCGGCCTGGTGGACCACCTCACGCTGATCCTCGCCCACCTTCTGGACAACGCGGCCCGCTACTCGCCGCCCACCGAGCCGGTGCTCATCTCCGGCAAGGAAGTCCCCAACGGCGTCGGCATCGAGATCCAGGACTCCGGCAAGGGCCTGAGCGAGGAGAAGAAGCGCGAGGCCGAGCACGCCCTCGCGGGCACCGCGCCCGGCGCCGGCCTCGGCGGCATCACCGAGGACGCGAGCATCGGTCTGCGCGTCGTCGGCGCCCTCGCCCGCCGCTACGGCATCCGTGTCACCTTCGCGGACTCGCCGTGGCTCGGCACCTCCGTGGTGATCGTGGTCCCGCACAAGTACTTCAGCCCGCTGCCGGCGGCCGCGACCACTCAGGCCGCGCTCGCCCCTGATGCCCGTCCCGCCGCGCCCGCCCCGGCCCGCGAGACGGTCACCGCACCGGCACCGGCCGCGGAGTCCGAGGCCGTGGAGACCACACCCGGCGGACTGCMCCGGCGCCGCAGCAAGCGGAGCGAGCCGGACGGGCCCAGGCAGGACGGGCGGAGCGACCGGAGCACGGCCGTCTCCGCCGTCCCGCCGGACGCCTCCTTCTCCGGTCTCGCGGCCTTCGCCACCGCCGGCCGCGACGCCGCAGCGGCGTCCCAGGCGGCCGACGACCGCGACACCCCCGTAGGACGCGAGTCCACAGAGCACCGCACCCAAGAGAGCGACTAGTCCTCATGACGCAGCAAGGAACAGATGTGAGCTGGGCGCTCCGCGATCTCGTCGAGAGCATCCAGGAGATCCGTTTCGCCCTGGTGGCCTCCAGCGACGGCAAGGCCATCACCTCCTACGGCGCCGAAGACCCCGACGACGTCGACCGCTTCGCCGCCGTGGTGGCCGGCCTCCAGGCGCTGGCCCAGCCGGTCGCCGAGCAGTTCCCCAAGTACGCCGGGCAGCTGCGCCTCGCGATGATCGAGGTCGACGGCGGGCACCTCTTCGTCGTCCGGGCCGGTGTGGAGACGTACCTCGGTGTCCTCGCCAGGGAGGGCCTCGACCAGGGCCTGCTCGGGCACCAGATGAGGGACCTGGCCCGCAGGATGGGTGAGCTTCTCGGCACCACTCCGCGCCTGGAGGAGCACTCTGGATGAGTGCTCCCCGCAGGCCGTCCGACCCGTCCGGTCTCGAGCGCTACTACGTCCTCACCGGAGGGCGCAGCGGACCGGGCGGTTCGGCGTCGAGCCTCGACGTGGCGACTCTCGTCGTCTCCCGCGCCGCCCCGTTACCGGGTATGCAGCACGAGCACGAGGAGATCCTCCGCCGCTGCCGCGATCCGCTGTCGGTCGCCGAACTCGGCGCCCACCTCGGGCTGCCCTTCAACATTCTCGCCGTGCTGCTGTCGGACCTGCTGGACGCAGGTCGTGTAGAAGCCCGTGATCCGATCCCGGCACACGACGCCGGCCGCGGGCCCGACCTCGCGCTCCTTGAGGAGGTACTCAGTGGACTTGAAAGGCTTTGACCAACCCGGAGGGCGGGCGGCCGGGGACACCCGCTCGGTGAAGGTGATGATCGCCGGCGGGTTCGGCACCGGGAAGACCACCATGGTCCGGTCGGTCAGCGACATCAAGCCGCTCACCACCGAGGAGACCCTCACCCAGGCCAGCGTCGACGTCGACCACCTCATCGGCGTCGCCGACAAGACGCAGACCACCGTCAGCCTGGACTTCGGCAAGATCGGCATCAACGAGAGCCTCGTGCTCTACCTGTTCGGCACGCCGGGCCAGGAGCGGTTCTGGTTCCTGTGGAACGGGCTGTTCAAGGGGGCGCTCGGCGCGATCGTCCTGGTGGACACGCGCCGCCTGGAATCCAGTTTCCGGGCGATCGAGGAGATGGAACGGCAGGACGTCCCGTTCGTCGTCGCGCTGAACGTCTTCCCCGACTCCCGGAACTACCCGGTCGAGGAGATCAGGGACGCCCTGGACATCCCCGAGCACACCCCGGTCGTCGCCTTCGACGCCCGCGACCGGGCCTCCAGCCGTGACGTCCTCGTCGCGCTGATCCACCACCTGAAGGAACGCTCGGCCGTGGCCCTGGAGCCCCGATGAACGATCAGACCGAAACCCCCCTCCAGGCACCGCGCGGCTGCCCCGTCGCCCACCACGCGGCCGACCTCACCCGGCTCTACGGGCCGGAGGCCTCGACCGACCCGGCGGGCATCTACGAACGGCTGCGCAAGGAGCACGGCTCGGTCGCGCCGGTCCTGCTGGAGGGCGACGTGCCCGCCTGGCTGGTGCTGGGCTACCGCGACAACCGGCGGGTGCTCGACAACCCCCGCCAGTTCAGCCGGGACGCGCGGATCTGGCGGGACTGGCGGGAGGGCCGGATCGAGGAGACCTCGCCGATCATGCCGATGGTCGGCTGGCGCCCCGACTGTGTGTCCCAGGACGGCGAACCGCACCGCAGGCTGCGCGGCGCCGTCACGGACGGGTTGCAGGCGGCGGCCGCCCGGGGCATCCGGCGGCACGTCACGTACTTCGCGAACAAGCAGATCGACGCGTTCGCCGACGCCGGGCGCGCCGACCTCGTGGCCGATTACGCCGAGCAACTGCCGATGCTCGTGCTCACCAGGATGCTGGGCCTTCCCGCGGCGGACGGGCTACGTCTGATCGAGTCGTGCGCCCAGGTCTTCAAGGGCGGTGAGGGCGCCCTCGAGCACAATGACCGGATTATGGAGATCCTCGCGGAACTCGCCGAGCGCAAGCGGGCCGAGCCGGGCTCCGACTTCGCCACGGCCCTGCTGGAGCACCCGGCCGGCCTCGACCACGACGAGGTCGTCAGCCATCTGCGCCTGGTGCTGATCGCCGCGCACACCACCACCAGCAATCTGCTGGCCCGGGTCCTGCAACGGGTCCTCACCGACGCCGCCCGGCTGTCCGGTCTGGTCAGCGGGGAGCTGAACATCTCCTCAGTGGTGGAAGAGGTCATGTGGGACGCCCCGCCGCTGTCCGTGCTGCCGGGCCGGTTCGCAACCGCCGACCTGGAGCTCGGAGGCCATCACGTCCAGGAGGGAGAACTGCTCATCCTGGGCCTGGCCGCCGGCAACCTCGACCCGGAGGTCCGGCCCGACTCGGCCGTCGCCGTGCAGGGCAACCAGTCGCACCTGGCGTTCAGCGCCGGACCGCACGAGTGCCCGGGGCAGAACATCGGCCAGTCCATCATCGAGATCGGCGTGGACGTCCTGCTGCACCGGCTGCCGGACCTGCGCCTGGCCGTACCGCCGGAAGAACTCAGCTCGACCGCCTCCACGTGGGAGTCCCGGCTGGACAGCCTGCCGGTCGAGTTCGCCGTCTAGGCCACGCCGGCGGACCGTTGCCCGGCCGGCTTCCGGCCGGGCAACGCCGTGCGTGGGTGCAGGCGGTGGCTCACGCGCTCACCAGGTCGTCAACCGAGCCCAGCGGCCCGAGCCTTCAGGATCGAGGCGTCAGCCGTCGAGCCAGTCGCCTGCGACGCCCGTGGGACGGTATCCCGTGGCGTTCCAGAGGAAATGCGGGTGGGCACAGCCGAACATGTAGGCGAGCAGTGCGGTGTCTTCCCTCCCGGTCTGAGGGTCGTGCAGGGTGTGGAATTTCTCGGATCCGACTACGCCGGCGTCTTGTTGGACATGACGGGCGCGGTCCGGCGATGGTGCGGCGCTGGATGCCTCCACGGCGGCGATGTAGGTGCGGCGCAAGATCTCCCATGTGCTGTCCGTGTCGCCGTACCAGGGGCCGTGCAGTGCTTCGAAGGCGTGGAGCTCGGCGTCGAAGAGGGGCCATGTCCGGGGGTACTGGGCTCGACAGCGTGCGGACAGCTCGGCGGTCCGGGTGCTCAGTGCCGGTGCGGTGGGCCGCGGGGCGATGGTGAGGGTGGTGCCGTGGGTGAGGATGCCGGTGCACGGGTTGGGCTGCAGGTCGCACAGCGGGCACTCCTCGGCCGGGGGGAGGCCCTGGGTGATGCCGTCGAACCACAGGGCGTGGCGGCCCGTGAGCCCCATCCAGACGATGGTGGTGGTCATCAGCCAGGTGTTCCACATCGGGCTGTGGGCCTCGGGCATGCAGCCGTACTTGACGAGGGCTATCGCGCAGGCAGCGTAGAGCGCCTTGGTGTGGACGGGCATGTCGGCGAGCCAGAAGTTGCTGATCTCGCCGGTGAGGGCGTCGGCTCGTACATCGACCATGTCGTCGATGACGCGGCACAGCAGCAGGGAGGCGAGGTTTTCCTCCTGCCAGAGTTCGGTGTCGGGGGCGACGTGCCAGAACAGGCAGTCCAGCATCTGCAGGGCTGAGTAGGTGCTCTGGTTGAGCGGGTTGGTCTGGGGGAGCATGACGCTGCCCGCGTCGTGCTGTTGGAGCCAGTACTCGTCGACGGATCGCTTGTGGGCTGCGAAGAGCCCGGAGACCAGGGCCCGTGCGCTGTTGGTGCTGAAATTCTCGGCCAGGCGGCCTTCGACGTGTTGGGTGAGGCGCGTTGTGTCGATGGTGTCGATCACGCGCTTGTATTCGTGGAAGACGAGGATGTCGTCCTCGAAGCGGTGGCGGTGGCCGAGGTCTCGTTCGAGGTCGTTCATCTGCCGGGTCCAGGACCATCCACCGGTCAGGACGCTGTCGAGCTCCCGGCGGTACGGCCAGGTCTTGACGGTGAGGGGACGACCGGCGCTCTGCCGCCAACGGTAGTCGTCCAGCGTGCGTGCGGGGGGCGTGGGCAGCCGACGGCACAGAGGGCAGGCGCAGACGGTTGTCTGCTCCTCCTCGCGCGGCGGGGTGAGTGCCCGGCTCCTCCAGGCCCCTTCCAGCATCGTGCAGGTCAGTCTGCACACCTCGATGTCGGTGCTGACTTGGGGGAAGGCTGCTTCGATCATGCGCAGGCTGGTGTCGAGATGCCTCAACCTGGCGTAGCCCTCCTCGTCGGGCGGGAGGAACGCGGGCCGCGCCAGATGGAGGGCTCCCTCCACATGCAGCGTGGTGCTGGAGTGGGGGGAACCGAATGCGTTCAGCCGCTGCTGAGCGGCGTTCTGGGACCTTCGGTACTGCTCCGTGCTCCCATTGATGTGTTTCACCAAGAGGCGGGCCAGGGTGTTCCCCGCCTCCGTGGGCTGGAGCTGGGCGCTTGGCTGCGCCGGGAGCGAGCTGTCGGCGGACGCCTTCGGAACAGCACCTGCGACTCGAGATTTCACACCGGTCTCCCAATAAGCTGTGGTCCTGGCAACGGAACCGATCGACCGTGGTCGTTGACCGGCCGTGTCCGGGAATCTTCTGTACTTTCCGCGACGGCCTCGCCGGACAGCCGGACTCACGCGACCGGCTTTGGCTCCTGCTACGAACGACCGCGAGGGGCACGACTGCTGCGTTGACGGCACTCCTGCTGCCAGGCGAGCACCTGCATCGCCGCCTCAGCTGTGTTGACCAGGAAGCACTCGCGGCCCGTCAGGCGTAGCGCGACCACCGGATCCGGGATGCGCTGCTTCGCCCGAGGCGTGTGGGTAGCTGACAGGGGTGTCGAAGGGCAGGTCGAACCGGACGTCCTGAGGCATGTGCTTCCTTTCGGGAGACGGACCGCAGAGCCCCCCGCCCCTGCGAGCGGACGGTGCCGTGGCCGTCCGCACACTCGAACTCGGCTTCGCAGTCCGAAAGTTGAACCGAGAAGCGGTACGAGGCTGCCCAAGGCGCGAATAAGCCATTCCGTGACCCTGCCGTGATCTCCGTTACTGCCCGAACCGCTTGAGCTGCGTATACTCCCTCGTCCCTCACCCGGCATCGGCTTGCCCGACGGGCCTCCGCAGCTTCGGAACGTCACACTGGTAGGCGTCCGTTGACGAGGTCTCAGGAGGATTGCCCACGATGACGTCCGAACCCGCACGCAGCGCTGAGCAGCGCAAGAAGGACACACTGCACCGTCTGGAGCACGACGTGGACGCCTGGGTCGCCACGGCCGACGGCACGTCCGGGACGCCGTACCTCGTCCCGCTGTCCTTCCTCTGGAACGGCTCGTACCTGCTGTTCGCCACCCCCGCCTCGAGCCCCACCGGACGGAATCTGGCCGCGACCGGCCGGGCTCGCGTCGGCATCGGGCCGACCCGTGACGTCGTGCTCGTCGAGGGCACCGTGGAGACCGTCCAGCCCGGCGAGCTGACCGAGCAGGACGCCGAACTCTTCGCCGCCAAGACCGGGTTCGACCCCCGCCGCCTGGCCACCCCGTACCTCTACTTCCGCGTCGTCCCGCAGCGGGTGCAGGCCTGGCGGGAGGCCGACGAACTGGACGGCCGCGAACTCATGCGCGACGGACGGTGGTTGAAGACCGACTGAATCGGCCGGACGGGGATATCCGCAAGGTACAGGGCCACGGGGCACGACCGCCCCGCGGCCGGGATCCCTTCGGAGGAGACATGGCACTGGTGAAAGCGGGGGTCCTCGTGCTCGACTGTGCCGAGCCCGAGAAGCTCGCCGTGTTCTACAAGGAGCTGCTGGAAGGGGAAGAGGCGGACGCGACCGCCAACCGGGTGGAGATCAAGGGCGCGGACGGTTTCCGCGTCGCCCTGCGCCGGGACGTCAACGCGACACCGCCCAGCTGGCCCCGCCCCGAGAACTCCCTCCAGGCCCACCTGGAGTTCGTGGTGGACGACCTCGACGCGGTGGAACGCCGGATCGTCTCCCTCGGCGGCCGCCCCCTGGAGGCCAAGGACGCCTCGGGCCCCCTGGAGGAGCGCGGCTACGCCGACCCGGCAGGCCACTCCTTCGTCCTGCGCCGCACCCCACCGACCGCACCCAAACAGGGCTGACCGGAGGCGGCGGGCGGTTGCCGGTCGTGCCGCTGCGATCTCCGTACGCGTCACGATCAAGGTCGACAGCTGAGGGGCGCGGTATGTGGCGCCCCCTCGCCGGCCCCGCCCCGCCCCGCCGCACCGGCGGGGCGGGGCCGCGTCGGTCTCAGTCGCGGCCGCCCTTCTCCCCGGCCGGCCACGTACCGGTGGAACGCTCGATGGCCTTGGCGCCCGCGCGGTCCACGGCGCTGCGCACCACGGCGAAGATGGCGCCCTGAACCGCGGCGGCCAGCAGGATCTCGCCCCAGCCGCGGTCCTTGTCCAGCGCGTCGGGCGCGTCCTCCTCGTTCCGGATCGCCATCCACGTCTTGCGGAAGGCCAGCCCGGCCAGCCAGCCGCTCGACCAGCCCAGCACGAACCCGAGGGGCTGGTAGGCGAAGGGAAGCTTCTTCTTCTTGGCCACGTGAATCTCCTTGATCGGTGAGAGTGGGTGGAAAGTGGTCAGGGTGTGCCCGCGGCCGGAACCCGCTCCTCGGCGCGGACCGGCCCGGGCGTCGTGCCGTCACCGAACGGCCGGCCGCCCAGTTCCTCGCGGTGGTGCGGGGTCAGCCAGCCGGACAGATCCGGGCCCAGCGGCACGACGCGGGTCGGGTTGATGCCCGTGTGCACCTGGTAGTAGTGGCGCTTGATGTGGTCGAAGTCGACGGTGTCGCCGAAGCCGGGCGTCTGGTAGAGGTCACGGGCATAGCCCCACAGCACCCGGTTCTCCGTCAGCTTCCAGCGGTTGCACTTGAAGTGGCCGTGGTAGACCGCGTCGAAGCGGACGAGCGTGGTGAACAGCCGGATGTCCGCCTCGGTGATGGTGTCGCCGACGAGGTACCGCTGCCGCTCCAGCCGGTCCGCGAGCAGCTCCAGCCGCCGGAACACGCCCGCGCAGGCGGTCTCGTACTCCTCCTGCCCGGTGGCGAAACCGGCCCGGTACACGCCGTTGTTGACGTCCTCGTAGACGTCCGCCATCACCTCGTCGATCTCGTCCCGCAGCTTCCGCGGGTACAGATCGGGCGCGCCCTCCCGGTGCAGCGCCGTCCACTCGGTCGCTAGGTCGAGCGTGATCTGCTGGTAGTCGTTGGTGACCAGCTTCCCACTGGGCACGTCCACCACGGCCGGCACGCTGACACCGCCGGGGTGGTCCGTCTCCCGGCGGTCGTACGCCTCACCCAGATAGCGGATGCCGAGGACCGGGTCGCGGCCGTCCTCGTCCAGCGTGAAGCGCCAGCTGCGGTCGTCCTGGATCGGGTCGGCGACGGCCAGGGACAGCGCGTCCTCCAGGCCGAGCAGCCGCCGGGAGACCAGCGAACGGCTCGCCCACGGGCAGGCGCGGCTGACGACCAGACGGTAGCGCCCGGCCTCCACCGGCCAGCCGTCCCGGCCATCGGCGGTGATCCGGTCCGTGAAATGCGCCTTGGACCGCTTGAACGACCTCCTTCCGTAGGCGCTGTTGCCGTCGTCGCCGTCGTCGCGGCTCATGGGGGTGACCTCCTTCGGCATACGTGGGGCCTGCTTGTCGTGCGTGTGCCCTGGTGAACGCGTTCCCCTTTTTCCGCCGACGGCACGGTGTGAGCACCGCCGACCGGGGCAATCGGCGTGGGTGAGTGCAGAAGGATCTGATCGGAGGACACGCGTCACCGTGCTGGTGGCGCTCGCCGCCAATCTCGTGATCGCGGCGGCGAAGGCGGTCGGCGGCCTGGCCGCGGGATCACCGGCGCTGCTGTCGGAGGCGGCCCACTCGGTGGCCGACAGCATGAACGAGGTGTTCTTACTGGCGGCACTGCGCCGCAGCCGCCGCCCCGCCGACCGGCGTCACCCTTTCGGCTACGGCAAGGAGCGGTTCTTCTGGTCGCTCCTCGCGGCCGTCGGGATCTTCGTCATGGGCGGGTGCTTCTCCTTCTTCCAGGGCGTCGAGGCCCTGGTGAGCGGAGGGGAGGAGAAACTCGGCGGCTATGTCGCCGGTCTGATCGTGCTCGGGATCGCCCTCCTCGCGGAGGGCGCCTCTCTGCTGCGGGCGCTGTACCAGGTGCGCCGGCAGGGCGGCACGGTCGCAGGGCTGCGCGACCCCGCCCTGCGCACGGTCGTCGCCGAGGACGGCACCGCAGTGCTCGGCGTCACGCTGGCCATCGCCGGTATGGCGCTGCACATGGTCACGGGCCAGGTGGTGTGGGAGGCGTCGGCCTCCCTGGCGATCGGCGCGCTGCTGGTCTACGTCGCCTACCGGCTGGGCCGTGACGCCCGCGACCAGCTGATCGGCGAGGCGGCCGACCGGGAGGCGAGCGGGCGGATCCGGGAGTTGCTGCGGGCACAGCCCGAGATCGACAGCGTGGAGGCGCTGTTCACCATGAAGACGGGCCTCGACTCGACCCTCGTGGCCGCCCGCGTCGACCTCGTGCCCGGCCTGGACAGCGAGCGCGTCGAGGACGTCGCCGTCCGTATCAAGCGCTCCATCGCCCGAACGGTCCCCGAGGCCGACCAGATCTTCCTCGACGTCACCGACCGTCACGCGCGGGAGGCAGCAGAAAGCCCCGCCGCGACGGGGGAACGCGGCGGGGCCTGACCCTCGCGTGCCCCGTCGCCGACGGTTCATGCAGCGCCCGGAGAAATTTCTCGCCGACCACCCCGGACA
>NZ_NGFN01000115.1 GCF_002148965.1 Streptomyces swartbergensis
GCCCCGCCGCCTCCGCCACCCCCCTCAGCGCCGGCCCCGGCGGCGGTCAGTCCTCCTGGGCGCAGCAGGTGCACCGGCTCGCCGGAGCGGGCGGCGGCGACGATCAGCCCGTCGCGCCCTGGAAGCCGCCGACCGAGGACATCTTCCAGGCGGCCGCCCGGCGCCAGGCCTCGGCCCGCCCCGCGGGGCTCGGCAGGCGGCTGGCCGCCCGGCTGCTGGACACCCTCGTCCTCGCCGGCCTCACGGCCGGGGCCGCCGTACCGCTCGGCATCAAGGCGGTCGACCACGTCAACGAGAAGATCGAGGAGGCCAGGCTCTCCGGCGAGACCGTCACGGTCTGGCTGCTCGACGGCACCACGTCGGTGTACCTCGGCATCGTCCTGGCCGTCCTGCTGCTCGTCGGCGTCGTCTCCGAGGTGCTGCCCACGGCCAAGTGGGGCCGCACCCTCGGCAAGAGGCTGATGGGTCTCGAAGTGCGGGACATCGAGGGCCACGACGCCCCGGAGTTCGGCGCGGCCCTGCGCCGCTGGCTGGTCTACAGCGTGCCCGGACTCCTCGTCGTCGGGATCGTCGGCATCGCCTGGTGCCTCTTCGACAAGCCGTGGCGCCAGTGCTGGCACGACAAGGCCGCGCACACGTTCGTGGCGGGCTGAGCGGCACCCGTACGTCCGGCACGGGAGGGCGGCGTACCACTGCGGCACCAGGTGAATCCGTACCTCGGACGGCCGCCCGCCGGATGCGGAGCCGAGGGGTTCGCGGTCGACTCGGGCCATGAGCAGTGAACCGCCCCCCGGCTCCGGTCAGCCCCCGGAAGACGATCCGTTCAGGAAGCGGCCCCCGGGCGAACAGCCCGGCGAGGGCGCGGGCTCGCCCTACGACCACGAGCCCCCGCCGTACCCGGGCGGGGGCCCCGGCGGCGGACCAGGCGGTGGCCCCGGCGATGTCCCTCCCGGCGGCGGCCAAGGCGGCGGCCCCTACGACGGTCCTCCCGGTGGTGGCCCTGGCGGCCCCTATGGCGGTTCCCCCTACGGCGGCGGCTCCTACCCCACCGACCCCCTCGCCGGCATGCCCCCGCTCGCCGACAGCGGCAAGCGCACACTCGCCCGCATCATCGACATGATCCTGGTGGGTGTCGTCGTCTGGTTGCTCACCTGGGGCTTCGACGTCAACGAGTACGACGTGGACAGCGACCGCATCGAGGTCGGCAGGTCCCTCTGGCAGTCGGCGGTCGCCGCCGTCCTCTACATCGCCTACGACACGATCCTGACCGCGCGGACCGGCCAGACCCTCGGCAAGAAGCTGCTGCACATGCGGGTGGCCAACCTGGACAACGGCGCCACGCCCTCCGGGCAGAACGCGCTGATGCGCGCGGCGGTGCTGTGGATCCCGTTCGCCTTCTGCTGCGCCTGCGTCTGGACCGCGATCTCGGGCGGCTGGAGCTTCTTCGACCGGCCCTACAAGCAGGGCCTGCACGACAAGGCGGCCAAGACGGTCGTGGTCAGCACCAATTGAGGCACAGGCGTATCAACTGGAGGTAAGAAAGGGGCACTGGGCGGTCAGGAGACCGCCCGCTCGCGCACCGGCTCCGGAGTCGAGGCCGGCGCGGACACCGAGGCCCGTACGGGTTCCTCGGGCGCGGGCTGTTCCACCGCTGCCGGGCGCTTCCCGGGCGGCGGCACCGTCATGGCGACCAGCAGCCCGAGGGCGAGCGCCGCGACGGCGGTGATCGCGATCCCCACGGCCGAACTCGTCTGTGACAGCAGCAGCAGGGCGAGAGTCGAGAAGATCACGGTGCAGGAACCGTAGGCGAGCTGTGCGGCAGTCGGACGGGGCATGGCCATCATGTCCTCGAAAGTGGGGGTGCACGGGGGTGTCGGCCTGGCATTCCGCCAGCTTCCGGGCGTTCCGCCAAGCGACTCTATTCGGCAGCGTGCCCGAGTGGAACGAACGGTAAGCGTGACCTAACCAACAGGGCCGGAGCACAGGGGGCGCACGGAGTCATGGCGTCCAGGTGGTGGACATATGCGCGCGCCCACCGGACGGTGGCACGTGCCTGCTGGGCGGCGGACATCGCTGCCCGCGAACCGGCTTGATTGTCCGTAAAACGAACATCGCCTCCGCATAGTGCACTTGACCTGTCCAAGTCAAGATCTGTCTTTTCTTCTAAACCTCTAGTCAAATGTCGTCACTTGACTACACGCGTTGATCACGCGCGCGCGGACCCCCTTCACACCAGACCCCTTCCTCCGCGCGCACGAACGCGGGGGAGGAACTCAAGTGACCAGTAGACCCTGGACGTTCAGAGCGGCGGCCATAGGCGTGGCGCTCGCGGCGGCCACGGCCACCGTCTCCGCATACGGTGTGGCCCAGGCCGACGACACCTCCGCTCCCCGGTCCACCACCGTGGACCGGCGCGACCCGGCGGATCACCAGCACGACGAGCACGACCTCGACGGCCCGCTGAGCAAGACCCAGGAGGCCCAGCGCCAGGAGGCCCTGAAGCAGGTCATATCCGGCAAGAACACGGTCAAGAACCGTGACGGCTCGAAGGTCGTCCAGCTCAAGAGCAAGAAGGGCGACAGCAAGTACGTCGAGCTCGGCCGCGAGAAGACCGACAAGATCTTCACCGTCCTGGTCGAGTTCGGCGACAAGATCAGCGAGTTCGGCGGCACGCCCGGCCCGCTGCACAACCAGATAGCCAAGCCGGACCGCGAGAAGGACAACTCCACGGCCTGGCGGGCGGACTACGACCAGGAGTACTTCCAGGACCTCTACTTCGGCACCGGCAAGAACACCGAGTCGGTGAAGAAGTACTACGAGAAGCAGTCCTCCGGCCGTTACTCGGTCGAGGGCGAGGTCTCCGACTGGGTCAAGGTCCCCTACAACGAGGCCCGTTACGGCAACAACGCGTGCGGTGACAAGAACTGCCCGAGCGTGTGGAACGTCGTCAGCGACGGTCTGAACGCGTGGGTCTCCCAGCAGAAGGCAGCTGGGAAGACCGACGCCGAGATCAAGGCGGACGTCAAGCAGTACGACCAGTGGGACCGCTACGACTTCGACGGCGACGGCGACTTCAACGAGTCGGACGGCTACATCGACCACTTCCAGGTCGTGCACGCCGGTGAGGACGAGTCCGCGGGCGGCGGCGCGCAGGGCGAGGACGCGATCTGGGCCCACCGCTGGTACGCCTTCGGTACCGACGCCGGCGCCACCGGTCCCGAGGACAACAAGCTCGGCGGGGCGAAGATCGGCGACACCGGCATCTGGGTCGGCGACTACACCGTCCAGCCGGAGAACGGCGGACTCGGCGTCTACGCCCACGAGTACGGCCACGACCTCGGTCTGCCGGACCACTACGACACCTCCGGCGGCGGTGAGAACTCCACCGGCTTCTGGACCCTGATGTCCTCCGGCTCCTGGCTGGGCACCGGCAAGAACGAGATCGGTGACCTGCCCGGCGACATGACCGCCTGGGACAAGCTCCAGCTGGGCTGGCTCAAGTACGACACCGCGAAGGCCGCGACGAACTCGTGGCACAAACTGGGTCTCGCCGAGTACAACACCAAGCACAAGCAGGCCTTGGTGGTGGAGCTGCCCAAGAAGGCCGTCACCACGGAACTCGTCACCCCGGCCCAGGGCGCCACCCAGTGGTGGAGCGGCAGCGGCAACGACCTGAAGAACACGCTGACCCGTTCCGTCGACCTGACCGGGAAGAAGTCGGCGTCGCTGACCCTCGACGGCTGGTACGAGATCGAGGCCAACTACGACCACCTCTACGCCGAGGTCTCGACCGACGGCGGCGCCAACTGGACCGCCCTGGACGGCACCGTGGACGGCAAGCCGATCCCGCGGGACGGCAGCGACAAGCCGGCCCTGAGCGGCGCGGTCGACGGCTACAAGAAGCTGGCGTACTCCCTGGACGCCTACGCGGGCAAGAAGTTCGACCTGCGCTTCCGCTACCAGACCGATGGCGGCCTGGCGATGAAGGGTTTCGCGGCCGACCGGATCGCCGTGACCGCCGACGGCACCACCGTCTTCTCCGACGACGCCGAGTCCGCGGACGCGGCCTGGACGGCGAAGGGCTTCTCCCGCATGGGCGCGTCCTTCACCAAGGACTACGCGCAGTACTACATCGCGGAGAACCGCCAGTACGTGTCGTACGACAAGACCCTCAAGGTCGGCCCGTACAACTTCGGCTTCACCGACAGCCGCCCGGACTGGGTGGAGCACTACGCGTACCAGAACGGTCTGCTGATCTGGAAGTGGGACACCTCCCAGGCGGACAACAACACCAGCGAGCACCCGGGCGCGGGTCTGCTGCTGCCGGTCGACTCGCACCCGAAGGCGATGAAGTGGACCGACGGCACGCTGATGCGCAACCGCATCCAGTCCTACGACTCGCCGTTCAGCCTGTACCGCACGGACGGCATCGAGCTGCACAACGCGGACGTCGCGACGCGCATCCCGTCGTCGAAGGGGGTGTCGGTCTTCAACGACCGAGTGAACACCTACTACGACGAGACGAACAGGACCGGTGGCGTCAAGATCACTGACACCAACACCAAGATCAAGATCATCAAGGAGGCCAAGGACGGCTCGACGATCGAGCTCGAAGTAGGCCCCGCGGCGAAGTAAATCGCGTTTTAGCAGGTCAGAGCATGATCGGCGGTGACCCACTGGCGGGTCACCGCCGATCCGTGTTTAGGTGCGTCCTGTGGCTCGCTTATTGACACCGACCGACACGGGGGTATGACCACATGGCCGCAGGAGGTTTCTGCAAGCTGCCGAACGGCACGGTGGTGGTGGCACTGAACCTGCCCAGCCCCGCCGCCGACGGCCCCGGCGCCGTCCGCGTACTCGTCCACGCGGTGAACCGCGCCCGAGCCCTGACCAGGCTCCGCAACCTCGGCCTGCGCTCGGTCTACCTGCGCGGCAACGCCGCGCCGCCGTCCCCCGACGAGATCACCGCGGTCCTGCACCACCCCGACGGCCTGATATGGCGCACGGCCCCTGACAACGGTGTCGTGGGCGGCCCGGACCTCGTCCTGGAGCTGTGGCGCCCGATCAGAGCCCTCCTGCGACGCCCGACGGCCCAGACCTGACCCTCAGTGGCCACGGGGCACGGGGTCACTGGACGACCGGTTTGCCCGACAGCTCCACGCCGGCCTCGCGCAGCTCCTCCAGGGCCCGCTCGGTGGTCTCCGGTGCCACCCCGGCCGTGAGGTCGAGGAGGACGTGGGTGCGGAAGCCCTCCTTCGCGGCGTCCAGGGCCGTGGCCCGGACGCAGTGGTCCGTGGCGATACCGACCACGTCGACCTCGGTGACCTCCCGGGAGCGGAGCCAGTCGGCCAGTTCGGTGCCGTTCTCGTCCGTGCCCTCGAAGCCGCTGTACGCCGCCGCGTACGCGCCCTTGTCGAAGACGGCGTCGACGGAGCCGGACGCGACGGCGGGGGCGAAGTTCGGGTGGAAGCCGACGCCCTCCGTGCCGGCGACGCAGTGCGCGGGCCAGGAGCGGACGTAGTCGGGGTTGGTCGAGAAGTGGCCGCCAGGGGCGATGTGGTGGTCGCGGGTGGCCACGACGTGCTGGTAGCCGGACCCGGCCGCCTGGCCGATCAGCTCGGTGACGGCGGCAGCCACATCGGCACCGCCGGCCACCGCGAGGCTGCCCCCCTCGCAGAAGTCGTTCTGCACGTCTACGACGATCAAGGCGCGGCGCATGGTCGGTGTCCTTCGGCTATGAGGTCGGCAAGCCCGGCCGGTGCACTTCCGAGCCTATTGACATGGAGGAGGAGACGGGAGGGGGCACGAGTCGGCGCATCGCGGCACACCGCAATTAGCTACCCGAGGCGCCGTGCGCGTACTCCGTCGGAATGACGGGCTCTCCGCGCGAGAGCTGCGTGGCCGACATCGGGAGCCCCGCACGCGCCGCCGCGTGCCGGTCCCGCGCCGCGTCCAGCGGCTCACGGGCGACGACCTCGCCGCCCTTGACCAGCTCCACCAGCAGCTGCCGGTCGGCCAGGTCGCCCGGCACCGGGCCGGTGCCGATCACTTCCGCCTCGGCGACCCCGTACGCGTCCAGCCGCCGCGCGGCCCACTTGCGCCCGCCGACGGACGTCTTGCCCCCGCTGGACTTCTTCGCCACCGGCAGCAGCGGCGCCTTCGGGTCGGCGGACTCGGCCCGCGCCACCAGCTTGTAGACCATCGAGGACGTCGGGTGCCCGGACCCGGTCACCAGCTGCGTACCGACGCCGTACGCGTCCACGGGCGCCGCCGCCAGCGACGCGATCGCGTACTCGTCCAGGTCCGAGGTCACGATGATCTTCGTGTCGGTCGCGCCCAGCTCGTCCAGCTGCTGCCGCACCCGGTGCGCCACCAGCAGCAGATCGCCGGAGTCGATCCGCACGGCACCGAGCCCCGTCCCGGCGACCTCGACGGCCGTACGGACCGCCTCGGTGACGTCGTAGGTGTCCACCAGCAGCGTCGTGCCCCGCCCCAGCGTGTCCACCTGCGCCTGGAAGGCGTCCCGCTCGCTGTCGTGCAGCAGGGTGAAGGCGTGGGCGGAGGTGCCGACCGTGGGGATGCCGTAGCGGAAGCCGGCGGCCAGGTCCGAGGTGGTCGCGAAACCGCCCACGTACGCGGCCCGGGACGCCGCCACCGCCGCCAGCTCGTGCGTGCGCCGGGCGCCCATCTCGATCAGCGGCCGGTCGCCGGCGGCCGACGACATGCGCGAGGCGGCCGCGGCGATCGCCGAGTCGTGGTTGAGGATCGACAGGATCACGGTCTCCAGCAGCACGCACTCGGCGAAGGTGCCCTCGACCCGCATGATCGGCGAGCCCGGGAAGTACACCTCGCCCTCGGGATAGCCCCAGATGTCCCCGCTGAAGCGGTAGCCGGCGAGCCACTCGAGGGTCTCCTCGCCGACGATCTCGCGCTCGCGCAGGAAGTCGAGGACGCCCGCGTCGAAGCGGAAGTTCTCCACCGCGTCCAGCACCCGTCCGGTGCCTCCCACCACGCCGTAGCGGCGCCCGTTCGGCAGGCGCCGGGTGAAGACCTCGAACACGCTCCGCCGCTCGGCCGTGCCCGCCTCCAGAGCGGCCCGCAGCATCGTCAGCTCGTACTGGTCCGTGAAGAGCGCCGTCGAGGGAACATTCACCGGCAGCCCAAGGTCCGCTGTGTTCATGAGCGGGATCGTACCCCCATTTCGTCAGTTTGACGATTTGCATCAAGGCCCCCGGCTTCCAGGCCCGTTTGTGCGACTACCCCCCTCGGGTGGCAGCATGGGCAGTGTGACGTCACCCGCGCCCCTGGAGATCGAACGGACCGAGTCGGCGGAGGAGGTCTTCGCCGTACCGGAGCCGGACCTCCCCTGGGTCACCATCGTCCACAACGACCCGGTCAACCTCATGAGCTATGTGACGTACGTCTTCCAGACGTACTTCGGCTACTCCAAGGACAAGGCCACCAAGCTCATGCTCGACGTCCACCACAAGGGCCGGGCGGTCGTCTCCAGCGGCAGCCGCGAGGAGATGGAACGCGACGTGCAGGCCATGCACGGCTACGGCCTGTGGGCCACCCTCCAACAGGACCGCAAGTAGCCAGCTCCCCGCCCAGCAGCGAAAAGGCGTTCATGCCCGGAACCTTCGAACCGCTTCCCGGCGGCGGCGCGGCCGTCGCCCTCGACGACGTCGAGATCTCCATCATCCGGTCGCTGGCCGTCCAGCTCCTGGAGCTCATCGGCCCCGGCCCCGCCGAGGACGCCGGCGACGACCCGCTCGCCGAGCTGTTCGCGGACGGCCCGAGCGAGCCGCCCGCCGACCCGGTGCTCAAACGCCTCTTCCCGGACGCCTACAGCGACCCCGAGCAGCCCTCCTCGCCCCGGGACGCCGAGGAGCAGCGGGCGTACTCCGCCGAATTCCGCCGCTACACCGAGAACGACCTGCGGGCCGGCAAGCGGGACAACGCCCTCGCGGTGATCCGCTCCCTGGACGCGCTCTCCTCGGCCTCGGCCGGCGAGGGCGGCGCGGTGCTGAAGCTGTCGGTGGAGGAGTCCCAGCGGTGGCTGGGCGCCCTGAACGACCTGCGGCTCGCGATCGGCTCGCGGCTGGACATCACCGACGAGGAGGACACCGACCTCCTCTACCGCCTCCCGGACGAGGACCCGCGCAAGCCGATGGTGATGGCCTATCTGTGGCTGGGTGGACTCCAGGAGACGCTGGTCGGAACGCTTATGCCCTGATCCGTGCAGGTTCTGTGACCGCCGGATGACCGATCGGTGTTCGCTCAGAGGACACTCAAATCCGGATAACGATCGCGTCACCGTGTCCGCCTTCTATGCCGACTTCGGCTGCACTTTGTCCGGTTTCCCTGTGCGGTACGTCACAAGCCACCTCTGTGATCAGTGTTGCGGCCGTGATAAATCTTCACGACCGCCCGGCCGACACCACCCGAATGTCCGGCCGGGTGCGCCACCGAGCCGGCAACCGCCGGCCAGGCACCGCTCCATCAATCCGGGGGGATCGAGACCCGATCCGAGGCCGACGAAGGTCCGGGTCGGCATGGAGAAAGGCGCACCACACATGACCTCTGCGCAGGTCGACACGGAAAACGTCCCCGAGGAGGGGTACGAGCGCGGACTGGGCAGTCGCCAGGTCCAGATGATCGCGATCGGCGGCGCCATCGGCGTCGGCCTGTTCATGGGTGCCGGAGCGAACATCGCCAAGGCCGGGCCCAGCATCATCCTCATGTACGCCCTCGCGGGCGTCGTCATCTTCTTCATCATGCGGGCGCTGGGCGAACTGCTCCTCTACCGGCCCGTCTCGGGCTCCTTCGCCGAGTACGCCCGCGAGTTCCTCGGCCCGTTCTTCGGGTTCGTCACGGGCTGGACGTACTGGCTCATGTGGGTGGTCACCGGCATGGCCGAGCTCACGGCCGCCGCGATCTACATCCACTTCTGGTTCCCGGAGATCCCGCAGTGGGTCAGCGCCCTGGTCTTCCTGGTGGTGCTCTTCGGCGTCAACCTGATCTCCGTCAAGATCTTCGGCGAGGTCGAGTTCTGGTTCTCGATGATCAAGGTCACGGCCATCATCGGCATGATCGTCATCGGTCTCGGCGTGCTCACCCTCGGCTTCTCCGACGCCGGTGACACCGCCACCGTCTCCAACCTCTGGTCGCACGACGGCTTCTTCCCGAACGGCATCGGCTCCAGCCTGATGACGCTCCAGGGCGTCATGTTCGCCTACCTCGCCGTCGAGCTCGTCGGCGTCACCGCGGGCGAGTCCGAGAACCCCGAGAAGACCCTGCCCAAGGCCATCAACACCCTGCCCTGGCGCATCATCGTCTTCTACGTCGGCGCGCTGCTGGTGATCCTCTCCGTCGTCAAGTGGACCGAGTTCTCCGCCGGCGAGAGCCCGTTCGTCCACGCCTTCGGCGAGATCGGCATCCCGCTCGCTGCGGGCATCGTCAACTTCGTGGTGCTCACCGCCGCCCTGTCGTCCTGCAACTCGGGCATGTACTCGACCGGCCGGATGCTGCGCGACCTGGCCGCCAACAGCGAGGCACCGCAGGCGTTCGGCAAGCTCAACGCCCGCAAGACGCCCGCCGTCGGCATCACGGTCTCCGTGGCGCTCATGGGCATCGGCGTCGTCCTGAACTACGTCGTCCCCGAGAAGGCGTTCCTCTACGTCACCTCCGTCGCCACCGCGGCCGGCATCTGGACCTGGATGATGATCCTCGTCAGCCACATCCGCTACCGCGCCGCGGTCGACGCGGGCCGGCTGCGCGCCTCGTCCTTCCCCGCCCCCGGCGGTGCGCTCTTCAGCTGGGTCGCGCTCCTCTTCCTCATCGGCGTGACCTGCATGATCGCGTACGACAAGGACGCGCGGATCTGCCTGTACGTCGCGGCCGGCTGGGCCGTCGCCCTGGGCGTCGGCTGGGCGGTGCTCAAGAGCCGCAACCCGCAGATCGCAGAGCGCCGCGACGCGGAGTTCGAGAAGGTCGGCTGAGTTCCGGAAAGGCCGGCCACGAACCAGCCAGGACGCCCAGCCGCAGGGAGTACTCGTGGCACCCCCTGCGGCTGCCGCTCAGGGCGTCCGGCATGTGGGCCGTTCCGTACCAGCCATCGGTACGGGACGGCCCCTCTGCTTATCCTGACGAACATGCTGACCATCACCCAGGCCCTCGTCGACCAGATCGTCGCCCACGCGCGCAAGGACCACCCCGACGAGGCGTGCGGCGTCGTGGCGGGTCCGGCGGGCTCCGACCGCCCCGAGCGCTTCATCCCGATGCTCAACGCGGCCATGTCGCCCACGTTCTACGAGTTCGACTCCGGCGACCTGCTCAAGCTCTACCGCGAGATGGACGACCGTGACGAGGAGCCGGTGGTGATCTACCACTCCCACACGGCGACCGAGGCCTACCCCTCCCGCACCGACATCTCGTACGCGAACGAGCCCGGCGCGCACTACGTCCTCGTCTCCACGGCCGACACCGACGGGGCCGGCGAGTTCCAGTTCCGCTCGTTCCGCATCGTCGAGGGCGAGGTCACGGAGGAAGAGGTCGAAATCGTCGAGGCGTACCGAGCGGGCTGAACAGCGCTGAACAGGTCTGAACAGGGCGGTCTCACTCCCCGGCCGGAAAACGTCCGCGATGTGGGATCACATTCCAGAACCCGGACCGGGAATCGATACGATGAGCGCATGGTTTTCCACGACGTGAGCGACAAGACGCCGGGCATGCTGCTCGTGGCGCGGCTGCACGTCGACCTGTGCAGGCTCGCCAGCGCCATCTGTTGACGCCGACCCCTGCCGCCGTACGGCCGTGAGCCGCGGCGCCGCACACACGCACCACCCCGCTGTTCTTGCGCTGCCGCGCGCCCGACTGACTACTCCCGACAGGAGCCCTGAGCCATGGCCATCGAGGTCCGCATCCCGACCATCCTCCGCCAGTACACCGACGGTCAGAAGGCGGTGGGGGGCAGCGGTGACACCCTCGCCGAGCTGTTCGCCGACCTCGAGACGCGGCATGCCGGCATCCAGGCCCGCATCGTGGACGGCGACCAGCTGCGCCGCTTCGTCAACGTCTACCTGAACGACGAGGACGTGCGCTTCCTCGACGGCATCAACACCAAGCTGACGGACGGCGACAACGTCACGATCCTGCCGGCCGTGGCCGGCGGCATGGTCTGATCACCGATGCGATACGACTCACCCCTGGCCGCGGTCGGCAACACCCCCCTGGTGCGCCTGCCGCGGCTGTCGCCGTCCGCCGACGTCCGTATCTGGGCGAAGCTGGAGGACCGCAACCCGACCGGGTCGGTCAAGGACCGCCCGGCCCTGCACATGATCGAGCAGGCGGAGAAGGACGGCCGCCTGACCCCGGGTTGCACGATCCTCGAGCCCACGTCGGGCAACACCGGCATCTCCCTGGCCATGGCGGCGAAGCTCAAGGGCTACCGCATCGTCTGCGTGATGCCGGAGAACACCTCACGGGAACGCCGGGACCTGCTGGCCATGTGGGGCGCCGAGATCATCTCCTCCCCGGCCGCGGGCGGCTCCAACACCGCCGTGCGCGTCGCCAAGGAGCTCTCGGCCGAGCACCCGGACTGGGTGATGCTCTACCAGTACGGCAACCCGGACAACGCGGGCGCCCACTACGCGACGACGGGCCCCGAGATCCTCGCGGACCTGCCCTCCGTCACCCACTTCGTGGCGGGCCTCGGCACCACCGGCACGCTCATGGGCGTGGGCCGCTACCTGCGCGAGAACAAGCCGGACGTCCAGATCATCGCGGCCGAACCGCGCTACGACGACCTGGTCTACGGCCTGCGCAACCTCGACGAGGGCTTCGTCCCCGAGCTGTACGACGCGTCGGTCCTCACCAGCCGCTTCTCGGTCGGCTCGGCGGACGCGGTCACCCGCACCCGCGAGCTGCTCCAGCAGGAGGGCATCTTCGCCGGCGTCTCCACGGGCGCCGCGCTGCACGCCGCGCTCGGCGTGGGCAAGAAGGCCGTCAAGGCCGGCGAGCCGGCCGACATCGTCTTCGTCGTCGCCGACGGCGGCTGGAAGTACCTGTCGACGGGCGTCTACACGGCGCCCACGACAGAGGAGGCCATCGAGACGCTCCAGGGGCAGCTCTGGGCGTAACCCGACGGCGAATCAGAGGAGAAGGGCCGGAGTGAGAACTCCGGCCCTTCTGCGTTTCCGGCCTTCTGGGTTTCCGGCCAGGCGCCGACCGCGGTCGTTCGCTGCCGCGCTGGTGCCGTACCTGCTGCTCGGACGGCCGTGGCGAGGGCGTCGGCCGACGGCTGGGATCACCGCCCGGGCCTCGGCGCGGGGCGGCGCGGTCGTCGTACCCGGCCGCCGTGTCCGGCCGTCCCGCCCGGTCGTCGTGTCCGGTCGACCGCCCAGTCGACGCGCCTGGCCGATCCGCCCGGCCCTCGCGGTCCGGTCAACGCGCCTGGCCGACCCTCCCGGTCGACGCGCCCGCCCCGCAGCCGGTCCGGTGGCATGTCCCCGTGGGACGCCGCGCAGGGAATCCCGGCTCTCAGCCGGCCAGATACCGCACCTGGTCCCACAGTGCCGGGTCCACCACCCCGACCCGTCGGCGGAAGCCCCACACCGGGACCTCCCGCAGTTCGTCCGTCTCCAGGAAGCTCGCGCGGCCCTGGGTGTCGCCGACCGAGCCCGGGGGGAGGGGGATCACGCCGGCGCGCTCGTGCCGGAAGCGGGTGGTGATCTTGGCGACGGTCGCCCGCTCCCCGCGCACCGCCAGCACCAGGCAGGGCCGGTCCTTCGTGCGGGCCTCGTCCTCGTAGGGAACGTCCGCCCACCAGATCTCCGCCGGCTGCGGCAGGCCCGCAACCGTGACGGTTCCCACCGCCGTCCGGCCCCGCCGCGCCGACGACCGCCGCCCCCAGCCGTCGACGAGCGTGGCGACGAGCGCGAGCAGTAGCACCGCGGCGAGCGCCAGCCACCAGGACGTGTCCATACTGAGACGGTACCGGCGCCGTCCCTCCCACGCGCCCCCCTCACAAGGATCACGCCGGGCCCTGCCAGCCGAACCGGTGACACCACAGGTGAGTTCGCCCACAACGGCCCTTGGCGGAGGAGCGACCGGAGGTTTCGCGCCTTACGCTCGACGCACCGCACGACCCCCGACGCCCCTCTCAGACATTCCCGCCAGCGGAGGTTTCTGCTTCATGAAGCTCACCGTCGTCGGCTGCTCGGGGTCGTTCCCGTCCGCGGAATCGGCCTGCTCGAGCTACCTCGTCGAGGCCGACGGCTTCCGGCTGCTTCTCGACCTGGGCAACGGTGCCCTGGGTGAGCTGCAGCGCCACTGCGGTCTCTACGACCTCGACGCGATCTTCCTCAGCCACCTGCACGCCGACCACTGCATCGACATGTGCGCGTACTTCGTCGCGCGCTACTACCGCCACGACGGCGGCCGCTGCGACCCACTCCCCGTCTTCGGCCCCGAAGGCACGGAACACCGGCTGACCACCGCCTACGCGGACACCCCCTCCGCCTCCTCCATGAGCGAGGTCTTCGACTTCCACACGGTCAAGCCGTCCACCTTCGAGCTCGGCCCGTTCACGGTGCACACCGAGCGGGTGGCCCACCCCGTGGAGGCGTACGGCATCCGGATCGAGCACGGCGGCAAGGTCCTGACCTACTCCGGCGACACCGGCGTGAGCCCCGCCCTGGACGAACTCGCCCGGGACGCCGACCTGTTCCTGTGCGAGGCCGCGTTCACGCACGGCAAGGAGAACATCCCCGACCTGCACCTCAACGGCCGCGAGGCGGGTGAGACGGCGGCCCGGGCCGGTGCCCGCCGCCTGGTCCTCACCCACATCCCGCCGTGGACGGACCCCCAGGTCAACGTCGCCGACGCCCGCGAGGTCTACGACGGTCCGGTGGACCTCGCCGCACCCCGGCAGACGTACGAGATCTGAAGGCCCGGCACACGGAAGGCCCTGGAACCCGAGCGGGTTCCGGGGCCTTCCGCGTGGCGCGGGTTACTTGGCCTCGGCCTTCTGCAGCTCGGCGAGTTCCTCGTCGGACTCGCGGCCCGGCGTCGGCAGGTTGAACTTGGTGATCGCGAAGCGGAAGACCACGTAGTAGACCGCCGCGAAGCACAAGCCCACCAGGGCCAGGCCCCACGGGTTGGTCGCGATGCCCAGGTTCAGGAAGAAGTCCACCGCGCCGGCCGAGAAGCCGAAGCCGTCCTTCATGCCCAGCGCCCAGGTCAGCGCCATCGAGACACCGGTGAGCACCGCGTGGATCGCGTACAGCACCGGGGCGATGAACATGAAGGTGAACTCGATCGGCTCGGTGACGCCCGTGACGAACGAGGTCAGCGCGAGGGAGATCATCATGCCGCCGACGACCTTGCGGCGCTCGGGCCGGGCGCAGTGCACGATCGCCAGGCACGCGGCCGGAAGCGCGAACATCATGATCGGGAAGAAGCCGGTCATGAACTGGCCGGCGCTCGGGTCGCCCGCCAGGAACCGGGCGATGTCGCCGCTCTTGCCCTCATAGGTGCCGGCCTGGAACCAGGGGAAGGAGTTCAGCAGGTGGTGCATGCCGATCGGGATCAGGGCGCGGTTGGCGACACCGAAGATGCCCGCGCCGACGGCCCCGGAGCCCACCAGCCACTCGCCGAAGTTGTGCAGGGCCGTGCCGAGGACCGGCCATATGTAGCCGAAGACGATGCCGATGAGCAGGCCCGCGAAGGCGGCGAGGATCGGGACCAGGCGGCGACCGCCGAAGAAGCCCGCCCAGTCGGGCAGCTTGGTGCGGTGGAAGCGCTGGTAGAGCAGGGCGACGACGAGGCCCATCACCACGCCGCCGAGCACTTTGGCGTCCACCGGCGCGTCCGTCATGACGACCTTGCCGTCGACGGCCGTCGCCACCTTGGGCAGGTTCGGGTCGGTGAACGTGGCCAGCACGTTCTTGAAGACCAGGTAGCCGACGACGGCGGCGAGAGCGGTCGAGCCGTCCGACTTCTTCGCGAAGCCGATCGCGATGCCCACGGCGAACAGCAGCGCCATGTTGTCGAGGATCGCGTTGCCGCCCGCGGCCATGAAGCCGGCGATCTTCGTCAGGAAGGCGGGGAACTCGGGGCGGCCCAGCATGTCGTCGTTGCCGAGGCGGACCAGCAGGGCGGCGGCGGGCAGCACGGCGACGGGCAGCATCAGGCTGCGGCCGATGCGCTGCATGACGGCCATCACGGCCGACCCCTTGCTCGGGCTCGCGGGCGCGGCTGTGTCTGTGGACATCAACTTCCTCCAGGGGGCACAGCGCCGCCCAGGAAGATTTCGACGGGGGACGGCGGCGTCTCAAAGAAAGGGGAACGCGGTCAGCGCCGCGCTACCTCCACCACTGAGTGGTGTAGACCAGTTGTAGCACGGTAGGCCGAACGAGCGGAACCCGCCAATTCCGCCCGCCCCGACGATCACGCCTTGGCGCTGTCCTCGACTTCCTCCTCGGGCTCGCGCCCCGGAGTCTTCAGGTCGAACTTCGTGATCGCGAACCGGAAGATCACGTAGTAGAGGAGCGCGAAGCACAGGCCGATCGGGACGATCAGCCACGGCCTGGTCGCCAGATTCCAGTTGATGACGTAGTCGATCAGCCCCGCCGAGAAGCTGAACCCGTCCTTCGCGCCGAGCGCCCACGTCACCGCCATCGACACCCCCGTCAGCAGCGCGTGCACCGCGTACAGCGCGGGCGCGATGAAGAGGAACGAGTACTCGATCGGCTCGGTGATGCCCGTGACGAACGACGTCAGCGCCACCGACAGCATCAGGCCACCGACCTCCTTGCGCCGCTCCGGCCGCGCACAGTGCGTGATCGCCAACGCCGCCGCCGGCAGCGCGAACATCATGATCGGGAAGAAGCCCGTGGTGAACTGCCCGGCGTCCGGATCCCCGGCCAGGAACATGTTGATGTCACCGTGCACCACCGTCCCGTCCGGCTTGGTGTACGAGCCGAACTGGAACCAGATGGGCACGTTCAGGAACTGGTGCAGCCCGATCACCAGCAGCGCCCGGTTCGCCACCCCGAAGACGCCCGCGCCCCACGCGTCCAGACCGTCCATCCAGTCGCTGAAGCTCTCCAGCGCGTCACCGACCGGCGGCCACACCCACAGACACAGCCCGGCGAACACGATCGCCACGAACGCCATGATGATCGGCACCAGCCGCCGCCCGTTGAAGAACCCCAGCCAGTCCACCAGCCGCGTCCGATGGAACCGCGCCCAGAAGAACGCGGCCAGCAACCCCATCACGATCCCGCCGAACACCCCCGGATTCTGGAACGTGAACGCCGTCACCGTCCGGTCCCCGTCGGTCACCTGGCACCCGACGTTCGGCACCGCCACCGACCCCTCGGGGCAGTCCTCCGGAAACTGCCGCAGCACCGTGAAGTAGACGAGGAACCCCACCACCGCCGCCAGCGCCGTCGACCCGTCCGACTTCCTCGCCATCCCGATCGCAACGCCCACACAGAACAGCAGTGGCAGCCCCAGCGAACTGTCCAGCAGCGCCCCGCCCGCCCCCACCATCACCTTCGAGACGTTCGTCCAGCCCAGCCCGTCGTCCCCGAACACATCAGGCTGCCCCAGCCGGTTGAGGATGCCCGCCGCCGGCAGCACCGCGATCGGCAACTGAAGGCTGCGGCCCATCTTCTGAAGGCCCTGGAACAGCCGATTCCAGCGAGCACGGGCGGGAGCGGCGGCGGCCTCGGCGCCGGCGGGGCTGTCGGCACTCATTCCGGTCCCTTTGTCGAGAGGCAGGCTCGTGGTGTAGACCAGTCGAACGGGCGGTCGCACACTGACGTGACGCCATCCTTCGGCACGCACGACATGACCGCTCGCAAAGTTGGGCCAACTGTGGGTTACTGCGACAAAGCGGTTCGGATCAGGGAGAACGAACATGGCCACCAAGGCTGAGAAGATCGTTGCCGGGCTCGGCGGCATCGACAACATCGAAGAGGTCGAAGGCTGCATCACCCGCCTCCGCACCGAGGTCGTGGACCCCGCCAAGGTCGACGAAACCGCCCTGAAGGCCGCCGGCGCCCACGGCGTCGTCAAGATGGGCACCGCGATCCAGGTCGTCATCGGCACCGACGCCGACCCCATCGCCGCGGAGATCGAAGACATGATGTGAAGCGCGGGGATCGTCCCGGGCTTCACCCCCTGACGGACCCCCCGGGGTCACCCCCGACAGACCACCCGAGGTCACCTGTGAGGGCCCCTTCCCACCGCGGGAGGGGCCCCTTCCGCATGTACGGATAGGCTCAGCGGCATGTCTCGAATCGACGGCCGCACCCCCCAGCAACTCCGCCCGATCACCATCGAACGCGGCTGGAGCAAGCACGCCGAAGGCTCCGTCCTCGTCTCCTTCGGCGACACCAAGGTCTTCTGCACCGCCTCCGTCACCGAAGGCGTCCCGCGCTGGCGCAAGGGCAGCGGCGAAGGCTGGGTCACCGCCGAGTACTCCATGCTGCCCCGCTCCACCAACACCCGCGGCGACCGCGAGTCCGTCAAGGGCCGCATCGGCGGCCGCACCCACGAGATCAGCCGCCTCATCGGCCGCTCGCTCCGCGCCGTCATCGACTACAAGGCCCTCGGCGAGAACACCATCGTCCTCGACTGCGACGTCCTCCAGGCCGACGGCGGCACGCGCACGGCCGCCATCACCGGCGCCTACGTGGCACTCGCGGACGCCGTCGCCTGGGCCCAGCGCAAGAAGCTCATCAAGGCCGGCCGCCAGCCCCTCACCGGCACCGTCAGCGCCGTCTCCGTCGGCATCGTCGGCGGCGTCCCCCTCCTCGACCTCTGCTACGAGGAGGACGTCAAGGCCGACACCGACATGAACGTCGTCTGCACCGGCGACGGCCGCTTCGTCGAAATCCAGGGCACCGCCGAGGCCGAACCCTTCGCCCGCGAGGAACTCAACGCCCTCCTCGATCTCGCCGTCGCCGGCTGCACGGAACTCGCCGCCCACCAGCGAACGGCGCTTGATACCGTCCTCGGAAAGTAAAGGGCGCGCCAAGACAGGTGCTCGGCACGGGCAACCGCGCCGAGCACACTCGCGTCTGAAGGAGTACGGGCGCACGGCTCATCCCTGTGCGCTCGGCCAGCCACACGGGCCGCCCGGCCCGACCGACGAGAGGGACCGTTCCATGGCCGCGAGCCGCCGACGCCGCACCGCCGCCGTCGCCGCCACCCTGGCGGCCGTCGCGCTGACCGCCGGACTCACCACCGGCTGCGCCGCCGTCGACAAGGCGCTGGACTGCGTCCAGACCGCCGACGCCATCGCCGACAGCGTCACGGAACTCCAGCAGGCCGTCGACAACGCGGCCAACGACCCGACGCGGCTCGACGAGTCCCTCGACTCCATCGACAAGAACCTGGACAAGATCGGCGACAAGACCGACAACGCCGACGTCAACAAGGCCGTCGACGACCTCAACCAGGCCGTCGGCAACGTCCGTACGGCGATCAAGAACGGCGACGAGACGCCCGACATCAGCCCGGTCACGGACGCGGCGGGCGAACTGACGAAGGTCTGCACGCCGTAGCGCCGCGCCGGCTGGGCCGGGCTACTCGTCTGCCGGGTTGCGATGGTGGCAGGTGCGGGTGCGTGGGGGCTGATCGCGCAGTTCCCCGCGCCCCTTGGGTGTCGCACACCGGCCGCTTCGAGGGGCCTGGGCCGCTCGTTACTGTGTGGCCATGAGTCGCTTGATCCTCGCCACCCGTAACGCCGGAAAGATCACCGAACTTCGCGCGATCCTCGCCGAAGCCGGGCTGCCCCACGAACTCATCGGTGCCGACGCCTACCCGGACATCCCCGACGTCAAGGAAACGGGCGTCACCTTCGCCGAGAACGCGTTGCTGAAGGCCCACGCCCTCGCCCGGGCGACGGGCCTGCCCGCGGTCGCCGACGACTCCGGCCTCTGCGTCGACGTCCTCAACGGCGCGCCCGGCATCTTCTCCGCCCGCTGGTCCGGCCGCCACGGCGACGACAAGGCCAACCTCGACCTGCTCCTCGCCCAGCTCTCGGACATCGCCGACGAACACCGCGGCGCCCACTTCGCCTGCGCGGCGGCACTGGCCCTGCCGGACGGAACGGAGCGGGTGGTGGAGGGGCAGCTACGGGGCGTCCTGCGTCACGAGCCGACGGGCTCGGGCGGCTTCGGCTACGACCCGATCCTCCAGCCGGAGGGCGAGACCCGAACCTGCGCGGAGCTGACTCCGCAGGAGAAGAACGCGATCAGCCATCGGGGGAAGGCGTTTCGGGCACTGGTGCCGGTGGTTCGGGAGCTGCTCGGCTGACTGAACAGCCCCGCACCTTGCAGTGCGGGGCTGTTCCTCTGTGTACGCCCGGTCGGATTCGAACCGACAGACACGACCACCTAAAGGTCGCCGCTCAGCCGTTGGCGTACGGGCGCCCAGCGGTTTTCTACTCTACTGGGCGAGATTATGTCGTCGCTGCCCGCCTCGGCACCAGGTGCTCGTGACGGCGTGGCAGTTGGGACACAGCAACCGCAGATTCTCCAGCCGGTCGTCGCTCCAGTCCCCGTTGACGTGGTCCACCTCCAGGGTCATGGGCTTGCCGAGCCACTCGGGGCCGATGCCGCACTCCGCGCACTGTTCCGGTACGCCCACCTCGCGAAGCGCCCGCCGGAGCACAACCGTGCGGGTCCGGCGCTCGCCGTCATGCTTGACCAGGATGTCCTCAGGACGTCTGGCCATGGCAGGTCGGGACTTCCCACGCTGGTGGGCCTGTCCCAGGAAGTGCTCGGTCGTGAGCTGGTCCTCGGTGATCCACCGGCGCAGATGCGCGCGCTGGCTGCCGCTGCTCGGGAGTCCCAGTCGGCGCAGCACCTCCGCGATGGAGACGGACTCGGCGACCGCGACGCGCAGTTCCTCGGGAGTGGGACGTGCTCGCCGAAGGCTCATGAGGCCCGCCCCCGCGCACGTCCTTTGCCACGCCCTCGGTAACGATCCGTCGTCGCATGGCAGTTGGGGCACAGGAGGCGAAGGTTCTCGATCCGGTTGTCCTGCCAGCGGCCGTTGACGTGGTCGACCTCCAGCGGGAGTGGTTGGCCCCGCCAGACCGCCTCGGTGCCGCACAGGGCGCACCGTTCCGCTACTCCCGAGGCCGTCATCGCCCACTTGAGGCGATCGCTCGGAATGCGCCGGGCGCGATGTGCCGGCTGCTCGACGAGGACGGCCTCCGGGGTCCGCGGACGCCAGGCTTTCCCACGCCTCGTCGGCACCTGGAAGTGCGACGTGTCGATGCCGTACGCCTTGATTGTGCGGCTGATGTGCGTGTGATGCCCCCCGACCACATCCAGCCCGAGGTGCCGCAGCACCTCGCACGTGTTCGTCGACGCCGCGACCGCCCGCTCAAGGACGTCTCTCGTCCACTTCACCCCCTCCCGTTCGAAGTGCGACACGTCCACCCCGAGCTTCTTCATCCGCTCGTGCACATACCGCCGCGTCGGACTCCTCGGATCCACCCCCAACCGCACCAACGCCTCAGACAACGTCCGCGCCCCGCGAGCCGCCTCCTCCAGCCGCTCCCTCGGATACGCACTGGCCCCCATCGAGCCCCCTCCGTTCCGCCACCCTCGACCACCCGTTCGTGATCTCGTACGGAGCAGCGAACCGTTTATCGGACAGTCACGCACGAAATGCGGAACGGCTCGTACCGGGCCACTCCGGTACGAGCCGTTCCAGAAACCAGGCGGTGGGACTCAGACCCCCAGATCCTTGATGATCTTGGCCACGTGCCCCGTCGCCTTGACGTTGTACAGGGCCCGTTCGACCTTGCCCTCCTCGTCCACGATCACCGTGGAGCGGATGACGCCGACGACCGTCTTGCCGTACAGCTTCTTCTCGCCGTAGGCGCCGTAGGACTCCAGGACCTGCTTGTCCGGGTCGGCCAGCAACGTGACCTTGAGGGACTCCTTGTCGCGGAACTTGGCCAGCTTCTCGGGCTTGTCGGGGGAGATGCCGATCACCTCGTAGCCCGCGCCGGCCAGCAGCTCCAGGTTGTCCGTGAAGTCGCATGCCTGCTTGGTGCAGCCGGGGGTGAGGGCGGCCGGGTAGAAGTACACGATGACCTTGCGGCCCTTGTGGTCCGACAGGGACACCTCGGTGCCGTCGGCGTCGGGCAGGGTGAAGGCGGGGGCCACGTCCCCCGGCTGGAGTCGCTCGCTCATCGGACCAGCCTAACCGGGGGTCGGGACAGTGTGATGAGCCGTGGAGCTGACAGACTGTCCGGCACAGGCTTCACACCGACTTCGGAGGCGACACGGTGGCGGACACGGCGGACACCAGGACCCCGGCGCAGATCGAGGCGGACATCAGGCGCCGCCGCGCGACCCTGGCCGAGACCCTCGACGAGATCGGGGTGCGGGTGCACCCGAAGACGATCGTCGGGGACGCGAAGGCCAAGGTCGCGTCCAATATCGATCACACCCTCGGGCGCGCGTATGTCGAGGTCAATCGGGCCGTCACCGATGTGCGGGCCCGGTTCGTGGACGAGAACGGGGCGCCGCGGCTGGAGCGGGTCGTGCCCGTCGCGCTCGTCGTCGTCGGAGTGGTCGGGCTGCTCGCCGTCGGCACGCGGCGGCGCAAGGGCTGACCCGACCGCGTACGTCCACGGGGAAGACAGGTAGGTTTCAGGGCGTGAGCGCCAAGAGAAACGAGCACAGCACCCATCCCGACAAGCTGCCCATCCGGATGCTGCACGACCGCGTACTCGTGCGGCAGGACACCAGCGAGGGCGAGCGGCGTTCCGGCGGCGGCATCCTGATCCCCGCGACGGCGGCGGTCGGCCGGCGGCTGGCCTGGGCCGAGGTCGTCGCGGTGGGGCAGAACGTACGGACCGTGGAGCCGGGCGACCGGGTTCTGTTCGACCCGGAGGACCGTGCCGAGGTCGAGGTGCGCGGTATCGCGTACGTGCTCATGCGCGAGCGTGATCTGCACGCCGTGGCCGCGGACCGGTTCGAGGGCTCGGAGGACTCGACGGGCCTCTATCTGTAGTCCGGGCAGCAGCGCGATGGGGCCGGTGACGGGAGTCACCGGCCCCTTCGTCATCGCTTTGCTACGTTGGAGGGACCCCCGACGAGACGCGCCGTACCGGGACGAAGGCAAAGACGACGCACCCGCACCGTCAGCCCGTTTCCCGGAGGTGCCGTCATGGCCTGGGTTCTGCTCGTCGTCGCCGGTCTGCTCGAAGTCGGGTGGTCGGTCGGTATGAAGTACACCGACGGTTTCACGCGCCCGCTCCCCAGCGTTCTCACCGGTGCCGGCATCGTCGCCAGCATGCTGCTGCTGTCCCAGGCCGCCAGGACCCTGCCCATCGGTACCGCCTACGGCGTGTGGGTGGGCATCGGGGCGGCCGGGGCGGCGGTGTTCGGCATGGCCGTGCTGGGGGAGCCGGCCACCGCCGCCCGGATCTTCTTCGTGTGCCTGCTGCTGGTCGCCGTGGTGGGGCTGAAGGCGACCTCGGGTCACTGAGGCCGGCCTATTCGCGGCGAGCGCCCTGCGGGACCACGCCCCAGCCGGGGCCCGTCGGCCCGCCGGTCGCGCCGCCGTCGGTCTCGTCTCCGCCGCCCTCCGTCGTACCGCCGTCGGTCGTGCCGCCGCCGGTGGCGGTGCCGCCGTCGCCGGTCCCGCCGTCCGAGGTGCCGCCTCCGGTCGGGGACTCGCCGCCCGTGCCGCCGCCGGTGGTGCCGCCGTCGGTCTGGCCCTGGGTGCGCCCCTCGGGTGCGCTCGGGCTCTGGCCGGGCGTCTCGGTGCCGGTGTCCTGGCCGCCGGTGGACGTGCTGCCGCCGTCGGTGGTGCCGCCCGGGGTGGGGTCGGCCGGGGGC